>JAPPIP010000033.1 GCA_028820595.1 Nitrososphaerota archaeon
CGACCGGCGGCTGCGCGGCAGCCGGTTGCGCGGCGGCACCACGGCTCCCCCCAGGCCCCGCCAATAAAACGCATACCGTGCCAAACGGACACAGGACTGGCCCCTTATTGTAGATCACAAGCAGGATGCGCGGCCTGTCCCAGCAGCAGCAACAGCAGCAAAATCCATCACATGCATCACATGACCGGCAGGCCTGGCCTCTGAGCAGTGTCCTTTTGTCGAGATCTCTCGAACGCGTGGTCGTCACTAGTCTTGCTTTTCACCAAAGACCTCGCGCGTGATCAGCAGCAGCTGCGCGTCGGTAATCCTCACTCCCTGGTCGGCTGACGTCTTGATCCTGTCTAGGATCCGCCTTGACTGCCCCTCTGTCGGTCTGATGCCGTAGTTGCCCAGGGCGGCGTTCAGTCCTTGGACTCCGGCGTGCTTCCCCACATAGATCTGGTGCTTTCGCCCCACTAGTTCGGGGCTGAACGGCTCGTATGTCATCGGATTGTCCAGCATGGCGTCGGTGTGAATCTCATCCTCGTGGCTAAACGCGTTGTCGCCTACGATCGCCTTGTTTGGCTGAACCTGTACTCCCATGACTTTTGATATGAACCTTGACGTGTCATAGATTAATTCGGGCTTTATGCCCGTCTCGTACTTTTGATCATGCCGGAGGCACCTTAGCGCCATTGCGAGCTCTTCTAGCGACGCGTTCCCGGCCCTCTCTCCGATCCCGTTGATCGTCACCTGCGCGCAGAAGGCCCCGGCCCTGATTCCGGACAGCGTATTTGCCACCGCCAGCCCAAAGTCGTTGTGACAGTGGACACTTATCGGGGTGCCGGCCGCGGCGGATACGGCGTCGCGCGTGAGTTCGGCCATGTATTCCGGGGTGGCGCATCCGGTAGTGTCCGGAATGGTAACGGTATAGGCCCCCGCCCTTGCGACCTCGCCAAGTATGTTCCTCAAGAACCCCCTCTCGGTTCTTGTCGCGTCCACTGCTCCGAACTCCACCTTCAGCCCCCTGGACTTTGCATACTCGACTGCCTCGACTGCCTGCTCAATCGCCTGGTCCTTGGTCATTTCGCGGTTGTGCCTTAGGTGAAGGTCCGAGGTCGCAACAAAGGTGTTGATGTAACTCAGCCCCGTGTCGGCGGCAACGTCGATGTCCCTCTTGTTGGCTCTTGTCATTCCGCAGATTTCAGACGACAGTCCTTCGTCTGTTATCATCCTTGCCGCTTGCCGCTCGCCCTCCGAGGTCGTTGGAAAGCCGGCCTCAATTACGTCCACTCCCAGGGCGTCAAGTCTTTTTGCGATTTCGAGTTTTTGATCAGGGGTCAGTGATATCCCGACTGTTTGCTCCCCGTCTCGCAGCGTGGTGTCAAAGATTCGGATCCTCATGCGCTCACCATATCAAACTTGACCCGCTTAATTTGTCGACCGATGCCGGACAGTTGGCCCGGGAGCTGCCCAAACCATGCGCCGCAAAAACAGCGGCATCGCGCCCGGTTCTGCCTGCCCGCCTGCTCCAAGACCGACTTATCATGGTGGTGCAGTGGCGCCCCGCCGGGGCATCCAAAAAGCCGTTCCTCTTCATACGGCCGTGGTTTACGAGCATCCCATACACCAGTGACAGCATACCGCATGACGCGAATTTAACTATATCTGCGCATCAGGGCTGGAAAATCTCAGCGGCTCGCCCCGTGTTTCTTTCATCCTTGTACTTTTTGCGAACAATCCCCTCCGCCTCTGGCAGGTCTAGTTTTCTCACTGCCCAGAATCTCAGATTTTTGATGTGACGTCACTTGGGTAAACTCTGTTTCCTAATTTTTTCCTCTACCCCACCCACCCACCCACCCACGCACGCGCGCGCCTCGCACAATGCGTTTATCAGCGCCCCTCCCTACGCATCTGCAGTGTACGGCACAATCGCAGACGGCATTACGTCCGTAAAGAGGGAGATGTCCAAGTGTTACTCGGGAGGAGCTCACATACAGGAGGCGCTTCCAGTAAGACCGTCAAAGGAGACATTCCCAATTGAAGAGTCTCACCTGAGGGCCCTCCACGGGTTTGCCGAGTCCAACCCGATATACCACGGCTCGTTCCAGCAGGATTTGGCTGGCACGGAGTACACCATATACGAGGGAGACATAAACGAGTACTGGCTTGGCAGCATAAAGCACGGGACAAGCTGCCAGCCGTTCTATCCCACGTGGCTGGCTTCTGCGTACGTCCTGGCCACGGCCGCCAAGGGGTTTGGCTGCACCGGACTTGTCGACATCGGATCCGGCGACGGACGCATCGCGTTTTGCGCCGCCCTGCTTGGAATGAGGACGCGCAGCATAGAGATAGACGACTCGCTTGTCAAACTTCAAGAGGAGGTGGCAGCCTCGACGGGGACGGATTTCGGCACCGTATGCATGGACGCGCTTGCTGCGGACTACGGCAGCATGGATATCTCAAGACCCGCGTTTGCCGTGGGGGGACTGCCGCAGATGGGAGGGGAGATGCTGGCAGAGGGGCTGCTTGAAAAGATCAAAAACGGTGGCGGCTCCATCATGTCGGAGGCCGTCGTGATACTTGCAGGCGAGGGGGACAGCAGCGGCCCTGCAGCAAGGAAGAGAATAGGAGCGGGCGGCCTAGGAGGGTGGGAGCCCATAATGGCAAAGTACGGATTGTCGGCAAGGCGCGTGATAAGCCTTCCGACTGTCTGGACGTTTGATCAGGATAAAGAGACGCCCTACATATTCGCCGGGCCTGCGGGATCCTCGGGGGCATCTGGCGTGGAGACCTCGAATGCGTAGCCCGATCCGTTCGGGCTCATGCCGCAGGAGCTCAGCGCCACCAAGTCGCCAGGCGCCGGCGGCGTGGGCGCCACAAACCGTGCAATCAGCCGTATGCCACACTCGAATGCAACCAGACAGAAGAACGGGCTCTTGGCGCTGCCGCCGGCGAGCCGCCCGGCAGGTATTTCCATGCTGCATTCTACTATGCGACCTCGCAGCATCTTGCCGTCGCCGTCGCCGTATCTGGTTCCAAGCCGGACCCCGCCAAGGCAGACGCTACAGAACTCTGACGGGGGCCATACGGCCGCGCCGCATTCTATGCACTCGGGAACCCTGAACAGCCCGCGTCCAATGGCCTGCTCAAACTCAGAGAGTACCGGATTCATCGGACCATCACCAGTGCGGTAGACGAGGTGCCGGCGGCCGCCATGTTGTGGACCAGTCCGACCTCGGGGTTGTCCGCCTGCCTGCCTCGGGCCTGGCGCCACAGCTGCCGCGCAACCTCGGCGGCCTGCGCAAGCCCCGTCGCCCCCAGCGGATGTCCCGAGCCGATCAGCCCCCCGCGAGGGTTTACCCGGCGGCTTGCAGTCTCGTACAGCTCCCTGCTGACCGCGGCGCCCCTGCCAGGTTCCGCCATGCCGAGCGCCTCGAGTATCATCGGCTCGCACACAGAGAACGCGTCGTGTATCTCCGCAACGTCCACATCGGACATAGACAGAGTCGCGCCGCCCGCGCCACCGTTTCTGCTCCCGGCCATCCGCAGGGCGTCGCGGCACGCCATCCTGGCAGACACTATGCGCGAAAGCTCGGGGTGCTTGGCAAACCCGGCCGACGTGACGCTCTGTCCTATGCCTGCTATCAACACGGGGTCGTCCGTGTACCTGCCGGCAACATCTTCGGATGTAATCAGTATCGACGCCCCCCCTGTGCAGGGCCGGGAGCAGTCAAGCAGCCTGAGATCCCCCGTCAGGCGCCTTGAGCCTGCCACGTCCTCCACCGTCGGGGCCGCCTCCGGCCGCAGCGCGTCCGGGTTTGAACCCGCATTCGCGTATGCGCGCGTCGGCACCACGGCCAGATCGTCGTCGGAGACTCCAAACGCCCTCTTGTAGCCGCTCGTGAGCAGGGACGCCCAGTATACAGGGTGCTTGAACTGCCCCCTCGAGTCGTCCCACCACAGTATGCGCCCCGGCGTGTCGCGTATCTCGGCCCCGCTTACTAGCACCACGTCGGCAAGTCCGGACGCGACGTGCGCGTACCCGGACACGATGGCGTTCGTCCCCGAACTGCACAGGCTCTCCACCGTATGGGCTGCGCGGGGGCGCATACCTGCCAGTTCCGCAAGTATGGGCGCCATGTATCCAGATCCCATCCTAGGCGCGTGGCGGTCGCGTGCAGGCGGGCTTCCGGCGCTTCCAGGACGGCTGCGGCCGCCGCCGCCTACGCCGCGGCTGTCACTGCCGCCATCTCCGCCCTTGCCATCACCACCACCACCACCGACACCACCACCACCACTATTATCGCCACCACCATAACTGTCATGGCCTGCTGATCCGGTTCCAGCATATCCACCCGACGCGTTTGAGACGATTACCGCCTCCACATCGCGCCTGTCGCATTCGGGAGTCGAGTCAAACAAATTTTTCACGGAGCGCAGCAGCACAGATTCCAGGGCCTCGGAGGTGTCGCTTGTGAACCTTGTCGTGCCACAGCCCACTATGCATGCACGCCTCATGGCATTCCACCACCACCACCAGCAGCAGCGCCGCGGCTGCCGTCACCATCATGCTTTGTCGAGCCGGCGCCGTCGTAACCAAAGAACGTCTCGGCAAACAGGGCAAACGACCCCGCCACGTCCCCGACCGGGTTAAACTGCAGTATGGGCAGGTCCAATCCAGCGTCACGGAACGCGCCAAGCCGCTTTTTGCAGGATTTGGGGGTGCCGCACACGGCAAGCGCGTCAAGCATCCCGTCGGACACGTACCGGTGCACGCCTGCAAGCCCGCTGCTGCGGTACTCGCCATATATCGACGCGGCCTCGTCTCCAAACCCGTTGGCAGACAGAAAGTTTCTGTAAACGTCGCCGACTGCCACGTAGAACGCGATCGTGCGCCTTGCCCTCTCCACCGCGGCCTCCCCGCCGTCGTCGTCCGATACGCAGGTTATCAGCTGGCACGCAACGTCGATGCGCCTGCCGGACTCTTTGTGCATTGCGCGTATCGTGCGCCTCATCTCGTCGAGGGGCCTCAGGTAGAAGATTACGCCGTCCCCCACATCCCATGCAAGCCGGACCATTCCCCTGTTGACGGCGGCCAGGTACACAGGAATGCCGTCCTGCACGGGCCTCACGAGAAGCCTGAACCCGTTCAGTGAGAACAGCTCGCCCTCGTAGTCGACTCGCCTGCCGGACGTGGCCAGCCGCACTATCTCTACAGTCTCGCGCACGCGTTTGAGCGGACTCTCGTACCGCACGCCGTGCAGCCCCTCCACGATGGCGGGGCTGCTTGCGCCGATGCCAAGCAGAAGCCTGCCGCCGGAGAGGGTGTCGACGGTGGCGGCCCCCATTGCGATAGCGGCGGGGCTGCGCGAATACACGTTTACAATGGACGAGCCTATGCGCGGCAACGGCGCGGCGGCGGACACCGCGCCCAGCATCGCAAAGGACTCCATGCCCCACGTCTCCGGCACCCAGATTGCGTCAACGTCGGTTTCCGACAGCGTCTTGGCGCACGACAGGATCTCGTTTATGGACAGCAGCGAGCCGAGGCTGCATGACAGTCTCATGCCGTGACATCCCCCCATCTTGTAATATTTAGCATGTGATGCGGCGGCTGTGCTGCAGGCAGACGCCTTCGCGTACGGGGGCCTCGGCCATACCGTGCGCCGCTGTATGCGCCCCTGACGCAGCCGCGGGAGGGCCGGGGAGATTAGCGTTCAAAAATTTGAGCAATAGGTTTGATATGGTTGAGGTGGCGTGTTATCAATCCGCCCGGCCAGTCCGCGCTATGAGCAGTCAACTCACGGAGGATCCCAAGAGGGGGGGCGGTTTCTGGGACGACGCCACAAGGTATGCAGCGGCCGGCAACGACGAGTCCTTCGTGGACGAGGTGGCATATATGATGGTCACGCTGCACAGGACAGGCAACTGAGCCCTCCCTGTCGCGCCAGAGCTGCAGAAAAGCGGCGGGTGCGGTCTAGATGCAGCCCAATCAGGAGCAGGTCCGGGCGCGGCGCCCGTCATCCGGCCCTGCCAGCACCGGGGTCGCGTTCTCGCAGCATGGACTCACACGCCTCGAGATCCTTGAACGAGTCCACCGACTGCCACATGGCCGGCGCACCGCCCCCTGCTGCGGGCCCCCCGAACGTGACGGTCCTCAGCCTGCCAGACTCGGCATATTTTGGAAACAGCGTCTTCTCAATGTCGCCCACCTCCGGAAGATCGGCAAGCACCTCGCGGCCCAGGTGGTACAGGCCGGCGTTCATCCACAGGCCGGACACGTCGCGCTTCTCATCAAACTTGGCAATCGTGCGAGGATCATGGCCGGCTCCCGTGCCGCCTTTGCTGGCGGTGCTGTCGTTGTCATGTAGCAGCATCACCCCATAGTTTGTGCGCAGCGGTATGGCGGCGACTGAATTTCGGACTTCCATGAGGACCCCTATGTTGATGTCCGTTATGACATCCCCGTTCATCACCACGAAAGAATCGTCTCGCCCTATGTAGCCCGCGGCGCGCCTTATGGCGCCCCCGGTCCCAAGGGGGGTCTCCTCTTCAGATATCTCCACCCTGGCGCCGTAGGATTTTGCGCCTATCATGTCGCGTATCATGCCGGTCTTGTATCCGGTGCAGACTATGACGTCCCGTATGCCGAACTTTAGGAGGTGCCTTATCTGCCATTCCAGTATGGGCACGTTGCAGACCGGCACAAGCGGCTTTGGCACATAGTCCGTAACGGGCCTCATCCTCTTGCCCCTTCCCCCCGCCAGTATGACAGCCTTCAACTACTTGAGGCCGCGCCATGCATAATGTAAATTTAGGGCAGCGGCAGGATGCGGGACTGCAGGCGTACACAAGCAGGTGCGCGCCCGTCGCAGTGTTCGCGTAGCGGCCGGCAGCAAGGCATCGCGGATCCGTCCCTGCCGCTGCCGCTGCTGCCGGCATCATGGCGCGTCGTCGCCGTCGCCGCTCGCTCCCTGCGGGTCCTGTCCCTGCCCGGGTTCGGTAAGATAGTAGTGCAGCTCCGTATAGCACTCCGCGCAGTACTCGGCATAGTCCGTATGGTCGCAGTTGTACGTCTTTTTTGCGCCGTTGTGGCACTTTGCGCATACGACGGGAAGCTGCGGGGCATCCAACTGCCATCATCACTGCAGTCTGCGCGAGCGGTACGCGCCAAAGGCGCCCATTGCTATGTGGATGGCGCCTGCCCCAAGCAGCATCGCGCTCTCCATGACCACCGGCCTGCCGGTCTCCTCTGCCTCGGCCATGTCCGCGTTGGCAAGGACGAACCCGCCTCCGGCCATTATCAGTATGCCGGTTACGACTATCATGGCCCCCAGGACGCCGGAGGGGTTCCTCCAGGTCATTCCAAATGCGATAAACGGGAGCACCAGCGCGGGGGCGCCCAGAGCCATTCCGCGCATCTTTGCATCAAACGGCAGGAAACCCTGCTCCGCGTCGCCAGATGCCTGGATCGCTGCCACGTCGGCCCCGTATACCACAAGCAGTACAATCGATATTCCCGTGATGCCGATTGCTATTCCGGTCAGCATGAACCAGTTTCGAGAGAACTTCTAATAAACCGTTGCCGACGCCGTGCGGTGCGACTCCGGGCCCTGACGGCAGGCGTATCGGGCAGGCAGCCGCCGCGGCCGACGGGGTGTTTGGGGGCCTACTGCGGGCCGCGCGCGGGCAGCGCCACGGCCCTTGTCCTTATCGATTCAAGCCTCTCAAGCACGTGCTCTGCCCCCTGCCCCTCCCTGCCCGTCAGGTTCAGGTGTCCCAGCTTGCGGAGGGGCTTGGAAGTCTTCTTGCCGTACATCTTCAGGAACGTGTGCCCGTCGTCCTGCGGCACCTCGGGGCTGCGGTAAGGCCCCTCGTATCCATGTATCCCCAGTATGTTGTACATGACTGCGCTCATCCTCAGCGCGGTGCCGCCCAGATTCATGCCGAGGATGGCGCGCAGGTGCTGCTCAAACTGCGACGTCTCGCTTGACTGCAGCGAGTGGTGTCCGGAATTGTGGACGCGCGGCGCAATCTCGTTTATCATCACGCCGCCGTCGCCGGTGACAAACATCTCTATTCCAAACACGCCGGCGCCCTTCAGCACCCCCATGGTCTGCTCCGCTATGTGCCTGGCGCGCGCCGCCACGCCGTCGGGCACCCTTGCAGGGGCTATCGTCGTCCGCAGTATGTTCTCCTCGTGCACGTTCTCCACGAGCGGGTACGTCCTGATCTCGCCGCTCGTGCCCCTTGCGGCGATTACGGACACCTCCTTGACAAACGGCACGAACCTCTCAAGCATCATGGGCCTTCCCTCGAACCTCCCGTATGCGCCGCGCACCTCGTCGGGGGAGTCTATCTTGCAGTTCCCCCTGCCGTCGTACGCGTCCCTGCGCGCCTTTAGCAGCGCGGGGCATCCAAACTCCTCCAGCGCCCCCCGGAGGCCGTCCAGTCCGTCTATGGCCACAAAGTCCGGCACCGGAATTCCGTTCTCCGCGAGGAATGACTTTTGCGCGTGCTTGTCCTGTATGATTCGGAGCGTCGCAGGCGAAGGCTCTATCCTGGCGCGGTCGGCAACTGACTCCAGCACGTCGCTGTCGCCGGACTCTATCTCGTACGTTATCACGTCGGCGCGCCTCGCCAGCTCCACTATGGCGTCCCTGTCCTTGAAGTCGGCCACGATCTGCTCGGCCCCGGCCAGGGATGCGGGGCACCCCTCGGTGGGATCAAGTACCACGACCCTTGATATGCGGTCGGGCATTGCCGAGGCGGCCTCTGCCAGCATCATGCCAAGCTGCCCTCCGCCGATTATTCCCAGTACCTGCGCCATTGCAGGCACGCCGCACTCCAAATAAAAAAACCAATCTAATGCAGGCAAGGTGCCCCTGCGCACGGCCGCGTGGCGGCGGCAACAGCAGGGGCAGAAGCAGCAACGCTTTCCCCCCCCCCCATGAAGGCGCCGCCATGACGCAACGCTATCGTTAATTACCCTCGCCGCGCACCAACTGCATGACGGGCGCGGCGCGGATAGGCATCATAATGGGGTCCAGCTCGGACGCGGCCGTAATGGCGGACGCGGCCCGCATACTGGACTCGCTTGGCATCCCGCACGAGGATCAGATAGTCTCGGCTCACCGCACCCCCGACAGGCTTGCCACGTACGCCAGGCACGCAGAGTCGTCAAAATTTGCGGCAATCGTAGCCGGCGCCGGCGGGGCCGCCCACCTGCCGGGCATGATCGCGTCCCACACCGTGATACCGGTCATAGGGGTGCCCATAATGGCATACAACAACAAGAACCAGACGGGGGCCGAGACGCTCCGCCTCTCCGCATTCGGCGGCCTCGACTCCCTGCTCTCCATAACCGAGATGCCCGCAGGGGCGCCCGTGGTGTCGGTGGGCGTCAACAAGGCAAAGAATGCGGGCATGTACGCCGCAATGATTCTTGCGGTTACCGACGACTCGGTACGCGTGGCCCTTGCAGACATGAAGCAGTCGCAGCACGACGCCGTCCTCAAAGAGTCCGAGGAGCTGCAGTCAAGGGGGCTCTAGGCTCCTCACGCCAACGCGCCCCGGCAGCGTCAGGTCAGCAGCCGGAACTGTACGTGCTTTGCCCTGAGGCTCTCGATCAGCCTGTTGGCCTGCTCCGTGCCCTCCGTCTCCAAGCTCATCGTGACGCCGGCCGAGCCCGCGCGGATGTCCGAGCTCAGCCTGTCGTGCACCACCTCTACAATGTTTGCGTTTGCGGCGGTAATCTCGTCTACGATCTCCTTGAACGCGCCAGGCCTGTCGGGAAGCAGTACTGATATCTTCAGCAGCCTTCCCATGGCGGCAAGCCCCTTGTCGACGATCTGCCCCAGCAGGTACATGTCCACGTTGCCCCCGGCCAATACTGCGGCAATCTTCTTTCCCGGGGCTGGCTTGTTCTCAAGAACGTACGCCAGGCTTGCGGCCCCCGCAGGCTCCACCACGAACTTCATGCGCTCCATCAGCAGGAACATCGTCTTTGTGATCGCGGTGTCGTCCACCAGCACCACGTCGTCTATCAGACGCCTGACCACGTCAAACGTGATCTCCCCGGGCATCCGGACCGAGATGCCGTCGGCGATGGTCCGGGTCCCGTCTGCAACCGGGGTCCTGGCCGAGTTGCGCACGGAGAGGTGCATCGAGGGGAACGAGTCGGACTGCACGCCGACCACCCGCACGTGGGGGTGGGTCTCCTTTATGGCAATCAGCATGCCGGCGGCGAGGCCGCCCCCGCCCACGGGGACGTACACCTCCTCGACATCCGGCAGCTCGTCGAGAATCTCGAGCCCTATCACGCCCTGGGCCGCTATCACGTCCGGATCATCAAAGGCGTGTATCATGGTGGCCCCAGTCTCCTCGGCAATGCGCGTGGCCCTCTCAAATGACTCGTCATAGTTTGAGCCCTCCAGCACCACCTCCGCCCCGTATCCGCGGGTCGCCGCAATCTTTGCCGGCGATGCGTTCTTTGGCATCACGATGGTGCACTTGACGCCCTCAAGTGACGAGGCCAGCGCGACCCCCTGGGCATGGTTACCCGCAGAGGCGGCCACCACGCCCTTTGCCTTTTCACCGGGGGAGAGGGATCTCATCTTGTGGTACGCCCCGCGGATCTTAAACGAGCCGGTCTTCTGCCGGAATTCCGCCTTGAGGTAGACATCAGAGCCGCACATGTCCGAAAGCGACGGCGAGCGCACCAGCGGGGTCCTCTTGATCTGCGAGCCCCTCATCGAGTCGGCCCTCTTCACGTCCGCGTACGTAGGTATGATCATCACAGACAGTCCCCCGGCACCCCTACCTATTTGGGTTGTTATCGCAGCAGGGCCACGGCGTGGCCGCTTTTCATGGGGCGCCTGGCGCAGCCCTCCGAAGCCTTCCGGACAGGCCGGCCGCGGCACGCCGCGGCACACTGACGGCAGTCACGCACCTGCACCCTCTCCCCCCGTAGCCAAAGACAGGAGTTCTTCCGGCGGGCGGGGCTCCAGACCTGCCAAAACCCGCTTAAATGTACACAATGAAGGGCGCAGGACGCAAAAACAGGCCGAAACCACGCGATCAAAATGATTAAATACTCTAGCTCGATCGCAAAAGCATATCGGGGGATCGGAGCTCCCCCATGAGAGAGACATCTCTACTCCGGTTCCTTGATTAATACAACCTGCAAGACGGTTTTACCCGTCGATGGCGCCCGCCAGCTCCCCGAGCCGGGACGCGAGCGCCCCCACTGCATCCTTTGGAACGGCATCAGGGTCAAAGCGGCCGTCCCTCGGAGCCATAGCGGGGGGATCTGCTGCCGCCTCCGCGATCTTCTCGACGTCGGTGGTATAGAGAAAGCCGTCCTCCCCGGTAACCAGTCGCGCGTCGTCTATCATTAGGGCGGTGGTGCTGTACACCTCGGTTAGGAGCGAGTCGAGCTCCGCAAACAGCGAGTCGCGCCTGTCGGCATGCACCGCAAGCCCCGCGTCGTCGACTGTCTTTTTTATTTCGGCCTCGATGCTTCCGGCAAGTGACTCGTCGCGGTACAGGGTCTCGAAGAGCTCCGCAGGGTCGGGTTCCGCGCACCCCGCGGCTTTCAGCCGCTCCGCGGCTATCCTGTCGCCCGCGTCCGCGATCGACTCCCTGTCACTTCTGGCAGACTCATCGATCCTTCCAAGCTCCCTCTGGATCTGCTCGACCCTGGCGTCCGGCCTGTAGTAGAGCAGTGCCTTGTACTGGACCGACAGGTGAACGGACAGCGCGTACCCGGATGCCTCGGATTCAAGCTTGGTAAATATGCGGCGAACGTCATCGTCGCGCGTCTCGGTCACCTCGCGCGCATGCCAGGACGGGCCCAGGCGCGCAATTATCTTCTGCATGTACGCTTTGATGCCGCCCGCATCAAACGTGGTCTGGTCGGTGACCGTGGTGTCGCCCAGCATCACCTTTATCGGCGTCTCGGCCACCAATGCGGTCATCTGCTTCAGGTACGCCTCCCTTATCCGGGCGTCGACGGGCAGGAGTGCGCGCGCAAGCTCGGATTCGGCCATCGATGCGATTCTCATTGCAAGGCGTCCGTCAACGGCGCTTTAAAGCCTGTATGATCGGGGGCGGGCCCGGGAGATCCGTGCAGGCGGGGCAAAAAGGGGCAGGAAGGCCGGGCGGTCCGACAGCCGATCACGGCACATGCCGGGCCGCCGGCCCCGTGTACTGGGATCCCCGCAAGGCAGACGTGCAGGGCCAGGCCGCATGCGTACGGAAGCGGGCGCGCCGCGTCGTCAGTCCGCACAGTCGATCCTGCACTGGCCCCCGTCGGCCTCGTCCCTCAGGCGCCTTGCCATCAGGTATGGCGTGGCCAGCAGTACCGGTATGCATACGGCTATCAGGAGGGTCTGCACCTGCACGAGCGCCGCGGACGCCGCGATGCCGCCTGCCGTGCCCACGAACAGGGACAGAAACGTGCCCGCGCACGTCGGGCACGCGACGAACAGACCGGTGGCGGCCCCGACGGTCCCAAGCCCGCGGCGCTTCTTTGATACGGAGTACGCCCCCGCCGCAACCGACGCGTTGAGTCCCACCAAATACGACACCACGACCTGTAGCACGATGTTGACGGGCACCACCTGCAGTCCCACGGTCTCAGTCATGTACACGATTATCTTTGGCATGTAACCCGGCGCGTCGCAGCACGGCGAGACGAATCCGGACGGTATCTCGGCGCCATAATGCGTGGCAAAGTTGATGCCCGGCTGGTATACCAGGGTGCCAGATGCCAGGGAGAAGAACAATCCGTATCCGACAAAGACCACTGCAAATATCCTCCGGGACCTCCTGTTCCACGTGTGTATTGCAATGACGGAGCCCAGATCACGCACCCCCGCGCGCCATGCCTCCACCTTGGACGCGTGGTAGCGGTACATCCCGTACGCGACTGCCCCCAGCGAGGCCAGCAGGGCAACGTAGAACCCGTACGCAAGCCTCTGCACCACGTGTATTGCGTCAGGCGTAAGGCTGGCAGGATCCTGGTACCTGCCGTATATGAGAAACAGGGCGGCCATCACAACAAAGCCGGCCGCGACCAGGCGCGTTCCGCCTGCCGCGCTGCGTCGGTCGACGCCATCCCCCATGCGCGCACCCTCTGTCTCTTCCATGGGCAGAGGGGGCGCATCTCGATTAAATTCCATGCGATTTGCAGTCCCGGCGCGGGCGGCGCGGGCCTATGGGCGGCGGCCGGCACAAGGGGAGGGGAGGGGAGTCGTGCGTGAGAGGGGGGGGGGGATGCGGGCTACGACGGCCCCAGCCTCGGCAAAAATATGTAGACTATGGCAATTATCTCAAGGCGCCCAAATATCATGAGAAAGCCGAGCATCATCTTGGTGGCCGGATCCGTCTCAAAGTCTATCACCCCGGCCGAGAGCCCGCCCGTGGTAATCACCCCGCTGGCCTCAAAGAAGGACTCCGTATACGGGGCCCCTGTAACCGACGCGAGGTGGGCGCCGGCCACCGCCGCAACTATCGGGAACAGCGCAACTATGATCAGCGTGCTTATCACCTCCTTTTTGACATCCGGTGCCATGGCCTTGCGGGCAGAGGAGCGCAAGAAATTCAAAAGGTTGCGGAGGGCCAAGAGCCGGAATATCTTCATGCCGCCTGCAGTGGAGAACCCGCAGCCGCCGGCGAACATCAGTACCACCAACACCCCGTATGCGGCCCCGTTGAGTCCGGATATGTTCTCATGCTGCAGCCCCGCAGTGGTACTGGCCGAGACCGCGTAGAACGTCGCAGGTAGAAAGTCCGTGCCGCTTATCGCGATGAATATGGCGACGCCGGTGCCGAGTATTGCAAAGTATGCCACCACCTCGCGGCCCAGCTTCCGGACGCGGAACCTCTTGCTTACAAAGCTGTAATGGAACGTAAACGGGAGCGCCCCCATTATCATCGCGATTATCAGCAGCGTATAGTCGTACCACACCAGGTCGTCGAGGATGGTCGAGGAGGGAAGGAACCCCCCGGTCGCGAGTGTGCTCATGGACAGCGAAAAGTTGTCAAGCAGGTCGCGCTTGCCCAGCACGAACAGCAGCAGGGCAAGCGTCGTGATGTAGAGCATGAATATCACGGTGATCGACAGGAAGAGCTCCTTGAGGTGGAGCGCCCTTCCGGTGATAAAGCCGCGCATGGACTTTAGGTGGGCCTCCGAGTAGAACGCGGTAATTACGAGGTATATGAAACTCATGCCGCCCACGAGCTGCGTATAGCTCCGGAAGAAGGTAAAGCTGTGCCCCAGGTCCTCCGGCGTGTCAAACAGCGACAGGCCGCCCGTGGTAAAGCCCGCGGCGCTCGAGAAGAAAGAGTTTGCAAAGGCCTCATCGAAGGGCATGTCCTCGGGCATGACGTAAAAGTACGGGATTGAGCCGAACAGTGACATGAGAAACAGGCTTGCAAAGACCAGTATCGACGCCTGCCGCATGTTGAGCCCGGCCTTTTCGCCGTAGGAGTTGAGGGCAAAGCCCGTTGCCAGGAGCAGCACCGTGCTGAGGTAGATGCCGGTGGCAGTCGTGGTATCCTCAAGTATGGTGGCCACGATCGCGGGCACGAACAGCAGCACGCCTGCAAACTGGAGCACGAACCCCAGGTTTCCGAGCACCGCCCTGACAGGCGGGCTCAGCAGGCGCGGGGGGCTACCGACGGCCTCCTTTATCGCCGTGGATATCGAGGTCTGCCGTATCACCCCGACCACGGCGTTGTTGGATATAACCGGGAGCTTGTGGACGCCCTCGTCTTTCATCTGGACAGCGGCGTCTGCAAGCGTGGCCCTCTCGGTGGTGGTGATCAGCGGCGAGCTCATTATCTGGTCAAGCCGGGTCTTCTCCACGTTCACCTCCGGGTTGCTGACGGTCTCAAGTATGTCCACGTCCGTTACTATGCCGACCGGGCGCGCGCGGACGTCCGTCACGATGACGGTGTCGGTGTTGTTGTCGCTCATCCTCTGCGCCGCGTTCCGGGTGCTGTCCCACACGCGCATTATGGTAAAGTCCTTGTGCATGTACTCCCTGACGCGCTTTGCCCGGATGTACTTTAGGGAGCGCTGGTGCTCTGAGGACATGTTCAAACAGCGGCGATTGGCCGTTAAATAAATGCGCATGGCAGGTGCGCAGGCTCGCGGCCTGCGCCGGGCGGACGTACCTTACAAGGACGCTGCGCTGCGCTGCTTGTATCTTTATAAGCACAGCAGCGCTCCGTAGCGTCGTGAACATCGCCGAGGAGCAGGAGCCGGACTACCAGTCCACCAGGATCGAGACTGTGGGGTTTCTTGACCCTTATGGAATGGAGGGGCTGGCAGTCCTACGCTCAGAAGACGGGAAAGAGTTCCACGTCAGGGCCTTTTCAGGCGAGGTGGCAAAGCACATCGTGTGCATGTCGGATGCCGACGCGGCTCCGATCCAGATTCCCTCGGTATACAGCATGATATCGGACATATGCGAGGAGAACGAGATCGTGCTGGTAAAGGTCAAGGTGTACCAGAGCGGCAGCGTCCTGCGCGCAAACCTGTACCTCACGGGCAAAAAGGACATTGTCCTGAAAAACTACCGCGCGTCGGACGCGATAGCCTTGGCGTCGCTCTACAAGATCCCAATCCTGGTCCGGAAAAACCTTCTCAGGGACCAGGACGGCACGGGGGACGGGCAGGACTCAGGGGCGCAAGGGCGCTGATGCAAGCGGGACGCGTCTGTATGCCTTCACTTGCTGAGGCGTTCAAGCTCGGAGACTGCATGCTCGAAGAGCGCGTCGTCGTCCAGCGCCACATACAGGATGTTATTCTCTTGGCACCCCAATATGTTCTCCTTGTCCTTTGTCACTAGTACCATCTTGTTAGACTCTGCATACTTCAGCACGGAAAAATCAGACCGGAGAGCCATGCCCCTGCTTATGAGCTTCTTGACGCTTTGCGCCTCAAACCCCCGTTTGAGGAGCCTCTCATCCAATCCGTCAGAGTGCTCGTCGACCAATACCTTCATGACACTGCATGCACCGGTGTCCATTATATCGCTTCTGATGCGGTCAGGGCGGTGTATTATATGAAAATTATGTCGCAGCGTCATTCTGATCCTCCTCCATCCAGTTG
>JAPPIP010000105.1 GCA_028820595.1 Nitrososphaerota archaeon
TGGAGAGGGATACGCATGCAAAAGTCTAGGCGGAACTATTTACTGGATACCACACTGCACAGCTGCCTGACACAGGCGGGGTGGCGCCAACCCGTGGTGCCGTGCAGAGCGGACCGAAGGCGCACAGGGCATGCGCTAGGCGTCACATAATAAGACACAGGGGTTATCCACTGCCCATTGCCGCGTATTTGCCGGAACGGCCCCTCAAGAAGGCGCCCGCTACACCGCCAAAGACGGCGCCCACCATAACGGACGCGCCCACGGCGCCGGCGGCGTCAAGATATGAAAGTCCCCGATCCTGATTCCAGATCGTCCTCTCTTGAATGCCCTTCTGGTGGATGCTCAATTCGTGGACACCTTCGACACCGCCCATGTACTGGGCATATGCGATCGATGCGGCGCCCACGGCGCCAAGGAAAAAGACCGACAGTATGGTTGCCGTTAGCAGTACTTTCGTGTCCATCGTTTACCCACACTAGTAGGGGTTGATGCCTCTTAAACCCCATCCGTACGGCGGCCAGGTCTCAAACCACACACGCAGGCGCGGCCGCACTCAACGCGGAAGGGAACGGGGTTGGTAAGGTTTAATTTGACACCACAGTTGGCAGGGGGCATGGGCCGAATGCACACGCACAGACATGGCAAGTCACATTCCATCAGGCCGCACGTGCTGACAAAGCCCGAATGGGTAAGGCAGTCGGCAGACGAGATAGAAAAGACGGTAGTCAAGTACTCAAAGGACGGCATGACCCCGAGCCAGATAGGCATAAAGCTCAGGGATCAGCATGCCATCCCGCTTGTCAAGATGGTGGCGGACAAGACGATGGGAAGGATACTGGAGGAGAACGGCCTCAGGCCCGACATGCCGGAGGATCTTGAGAACATGGTAAGGAAGGCAATAGGCCTGCAAAAGCACCTCAAGGAGAACCACGGCGACCGCAGAAACATCAGGTCGCTCGAGCTCATCGAGGCAAAGGTGCACCGGCTGTCCGTATACTACAAGAAGATAGGGCGGATACCCAGAACTTGGAAATATAAATCAGTCGTGGCCCAACTCGAGTGATGCCCTCCCAGTCACAATCGCCAACAGAGACGCGGGCCGAACCCGACACCTCGATTGACGCGTCGATGGGGGCGCTCCGCGACAGGATAAACGACTGCATAAAGTCAGACGGCAGCATACAGGTTCTGACCCATATAGACTGCGACGGCCTCACGTCGGGTGGCATCATGACAAAGGCCCTGATCAGGGCCGGCGCTAGGTGCGCGCTGAGCACCGCAAAGGAGTTCAGCGACGCCGCGATAGGGCTGCTCAAGTCCGGGGATCACGACCTGTGCATAATAACGGACCTGGGCGGGGGGTTTGCGTCAAGGCTGAACAAGTCGCTCGGGGCCGGCAAGTGGGCAGTGCTCGACCACCACCAGATACCGGAGGAGGAGAACGGCGAGGAGTCAGTGATAAACGCGTGGAAGTACGGGATCGACGGAGGCAGGGAGATATCGGCAGGCGGCATGGCGTACCTGGCGTCAGTCGCGCTCGACGACGGCAACTCGGATCTCTCCACGATGGCAGTGGTCGCCGCCCTGGGCGACAGGCAGGATCAGGGCGAACGGAGGTCGTTTGTGGGAAAGAACTTTGAGATTGCAGAGACTGCAAAGGGGCTTGGAATGCTTGACGTGGACATGGACCTGCTGCTGTTTGGAAGGGAGACAAAGCCGCTTGCCGACGCGCTGGCCTACACGTCGCAGCCGTACATAGACGGGCTCACGTGGAATCGCGACACCTGCTACTCCCTTCTGACGTCGTCGGATGTGAGGCTGAAGGAGGGGGGACGGTGGCGCGTGCCGGCGGAGCTTGACGAGGACGAGAAGAAGCGAGTGATCGAGTCCATCGCGCAGTTCGCGTCGGGGGAGGGGGGGGCCACGGAGATAATGTCGGAGCTTATCGGGTACACGTACACGTTCCCAAATGAGGACGGGCGCGGATTCCTGAGGGATGCAAGGGAGTTTTCCACCATGCTCAACTCGTGCGGAAGGATAAGCAGGGCCGGAATCGGGATCGCGATATGCATGGGAGACCGCAGCAGGAGCCTGCTGGAGGGCGAGTCCATACTGAGGGACTACAGGGGCAGGATAAGGAACTGCATCAACATACTGACAAACGAGAGGTGGCGCATATCGGCAATGCCGGACAAGCCGTACATCACGGTCAACGCCCAGGATGTGGTGCAGGAAACGATGTCGGGAACCATATCATCCATCATGGCCGGGTCCCACAAGTACTCGGGCAAGATCGTGGTACTGTGGACAAAGGCGGAGGAAGAGTCCATGGTAAAGTTCTCTGCGCGCCGCGCCTTGGGCACGGCAGGCGGGGGCGCCTCCGATGCGGTCAACCTGGGCGAGCTGATGGGCGCCTCGGCGGCCGCATGCGGCGGGGTGGGCGGCGGGCACAGCGCGGCGGCGGGCGCCAAGATAACTAAAGACAAATTGGATGATTTCCTGAAGGTTCTAGATGAGAATGTCCCTAAGGTGCGCAGTACAGGTGAGGATTAGCGATCTGTCAGAGTCGCAGGCCGGATCGGTCATAGCCGCGCTGGAACCTGACAACACCGGGATGCCGGAGGGCCTCGGCGTTGTGGCAAGGTACGACAAAGAGGGGGGGGCGACGGGCAGGACCCTGACGCTGGAGTTTGAAGGCGTGGAGGACGGCGGGGGGAAGGACGGCGGAGGCGCGGCGCACGCCATGGGCAGCCTGGTCGGGACCGTCGACGAGGTGCTGGAGCACGTGCAGGTCGCGCTAAAGGTGATGGACAGTGCTTGACCCGGACGCGATAAAGGACCGCACCGAGGAGGTGAGGGGAATGCTCAAGGCCCGCTCCGTCCAATACGACCTCGACGCGCTGGTCGCCCTGGACGCGGAGAGGAGGAGGACCATAATCGCAGCAGACGAGCTGCGCGCAAAAAGGAACAGGATGGGAGTCGACATATCGCAGGCAAAAAAGAGGGGAGAGGACGCGTCGCACATTATATCGCAGATGGGCAGAATGTCCTCCGACCTTGACGGCGCGATCGCCAAGTGCGGCGAGGCGGAGTCGGCATACCGCAAGATGGCAAGGGCCATACCAAACATGATAGACAGCAGCGTGCCGGTGGGCCCCGACGACTCTGCAAACGTACAGGTCAGGACGTGGGGCGACGCTTCGCGCCTCGGGGGAGGCGGCGGCGGGTACGAGCCAAAAAACCACGTCGACATCGCAGAGGGACTGGACCTCATAGACCTGAAGAGGGCCGCCAAGGCGGCGGGCGCCAGGTTCTACTACCTAAAGGGCGACCTGGCGCGCCTGAACTACGCCCTGATACGGCTCGCGCTCGACTATCTCGCAGAGAGGGGGTACGTGGCCGTCCAGCCGCCATACATGATAAACCGCGACTCGATGGAGGGGGCCGTGATTGCAGACGACTTTGAGGATGTGATATACAAGATAGACGGCGAGGACCTGTACATGATAGGGACGTCGGAGCACGCGATTGCCGCGATGCACGCAGACGAGATACTGGACGGCACGACGCTTCCGATAAGGTACGCGGGGGTCAGCCCGTGCTTTAGAAAGGAGGCGGGATCCCACGGGCGCGACCAGAAGGGGATATTCCGGGTGCACCAGTTCGAGAAGATAGAGCAGTTCGTGTTTGCCAGGCCAGAGGATTCGTGGGCCGAGCACGAGAGGATGCTGCAGACAGCAGAGGAGTTCTACAAAAAGCTGGGCATCCCGCACCGCACCATGCTGCTGTCCTCCGGAGACATGGGCAAGACGTCTGCAAAGACTTACGACATAGAGGCCTGGATGGCGGGCCAGCACGCATACAGGGAGATCGTCTCGTGCTCCAACTGCCTCGAGTACCAGGCAAGGAGGCTCAAGATAAGGTCCAGGGACCGCACCAACGACGCCACCACGTACGTCCACACGCTGAACAGCACGCTCGTGGCGACCACCAGGGTGCTGGTGGCCATAATGGAGGACTTTCAGACCGCGGACGGGCACGTTGCGGTGCCCGACGCGCTGGTCCCGTACATGGGCGGACAGAAGGAGATCTAGGGGTGCGGCCGCGGCGCCTGCCTGTCCGGCAGGTTCCGGCGGCAGAATGCCGGATGCGGTCCTAGGCTACTTGGCACGCGTGCAGGATCCGGCGCGCGGCCGTCCGGCCGGGGGCCGGCGGCCCGCTTGATTACCCTTATATTTTAGCCTCGGGGGCTAGAATAATTGGCACGCCGGAAGGGCAGGGTAAAGGACAAGTGGCGCGAAAAGCGCTGGGTTACAGTGCACGCCCCCCAGTCGTTTAACAGCGTCCAGATAGGGTACATACCGATTACAGACGATGAGACGGCCATAGGCCGCGTCATGGAGGTTACGCTGCACGACATACTCAAGGGGGACGCATCGCAGTACCAGTACAAGATGTACTTTCAGATATCCAAGGTGGACGGCGACAAGGCGCATACGATATTCAAGAGGTTCGAGTATTCCAAAGAGTTCCTGAGAAGCCTGGTCAGGAGAGGCTCTTCCAAGATCAACCTCACGACGGACATCAAGACAAGCGACGGGTACATCTTTCGCATAAAGATCATCGCCCTGACCCACAGGCAGCTGAACACCTCGCGGCAGCACGCGCTCAGGCTTATTGCGCAGGATATAATCAACAAGACCGTCCCGGAGATGACCATAGAGCAATTCGTGCAGGCCACATGCTACAGCAAGATCAACTCGGACATCATGGCCGCGTTCAAAAAGGTGATCAGGGTGAGGCACGTCGGCCTTGAAAAGGTAAAGCTGATCCGGACCGCAGAAAAGGAGACGGTCCTGCTGGAAGCATGACAGGCAAACGTCTGACAACGCAGTTCCTTTGGCCATAACCATAAGCAACTGATCATAAATTATATGGGCATGGCCGGCGTGATCGTAGCCAACGCCGATACATGACAGGTGGCGCCGCGTCCAGCGATGTGGCGACTCCGCAACAACACGTGCAAACACATACGGCCCTACGCGGCGCCGACGGGCACCACATGACATATTTTGAAGACGGTAAGACGCGCAGCGATGCCAAGGGAAAGAAAGATGGAGGTGTCGGCAAGCGTGATCGTGCACGCAACTGAGGATCCCAGAATAGTTACAGGCGCCGCAAGCCAGATGCTGGGGATACAGGAGGACGCATTTACCGGCACCAACACCACCGGCCACTTTGGCAACCCGATATCGGTATATGACGTGAATCTTACGGGCGCGGACGCGGCGCTGTCCGTGCGGAGGTTTGTCGGCATGCTGTCAGGCATAGACGTAGACGCCCTGGAAGTCCAGATTCAGGAGAGGACAGTCGACTCGAGGCTCCACCTCAGGATAGACAAGCAGGTCCTGATCAGGAACGGGCGCCCAGAGATAATCGGGCTGCACGGATCGGGCGGACATGTGGAGGAAGGTAACGGCGGCAGCAAAGACGCCATAAAGATAAAGATTCACACCCCCATATACAGCAAAAAGGACGCCGTGCCCGCGTTTGTGGAGATACTACGAGGCAGTGCATAATGAAGGTTTACGGCGTGAACTCTGTTTGTATGAGATGTTCAAACAACAAATGAACACACCGATTCTTGCTCACGGGTGGACTATTTAACACTAAGCGGCGCGGATCGTTCCTGCAAGGGCGAGGGACGCCCCGGCACCCCGTTCCAGGCCCCGCCTGTCACTGACGCGGCCTACCTGCCCGAATGCGGCGAGGGGAGGGGGAGGGGCCAAACACGCATCTGGTCGGGGAAGGAGCGCGGGGCGAGGCTTGGCGAGATGGCGGGGGATAATGGGAGTGATGATGGTGGCACCACGTGTGCGCGGAGGCCGGGCACAGATTAAATACCAAATACGACACAGACGGTCAGGGAATGAGGAGATAATAGCCGCTCCAGTCCGAGCCCAGAGGCAGTGAGGATCCCGCGACGAACCGACCCTTTACCATCAGACAGAGCAGCCGGCATCAGACAAAAGACATCCGCGGGGGTGACAAGGACAGTATGGCAAATTATGCGCCGCACGGCTCTGGCAGACGTTGCTGCCGGCTAGCCGGTTTCGTAAGTTGTAATGCGGCGGCGATCGGGAGGCTGCAAGATGACCGGCAGGGCTGCCGGAGACGAGCAGCCGGAGACGAGCAGCCGGAGACGAGCAGCAGGCACCTTGGCAGACTTCCGTTCAAACCCAGACGCGGGCGGGAAAAAGCAGGCCGCGGCGGCACGCGCCTGCGCGCGAATGCCAAAGCCGGCAGACTCACCCTCCGCGAGGGGCCGCCGCATCGATCAGAGAACCGCCTGCATGATTTTAAATACGGATAGGTGATCCCGGACGTATTGGCAGACGCATACGACGTGATAGTCGCAGGGGGAGGCCTGGCAGGCACGATAGCCGCCCAGTCCGTATCCCACTACACCAACCAGAATACGAGCATACTCGTGATAGACCGCAACTCCCAGTACATGCCGGGCAGAAAGTCCCTAGCCGGATGGGTGTGTGGGGACGCGTGCTCAAAGGAGGCAGTCGACTACATGACGGAGCATATAGGAATCAGCTGGACCAAGCCCGAGATCGAGCACGATGTCAAGGGGGTGATGGCGTTCTCGCCGGACAGGGAGACGTCCATACCGTTTGACGGGGACGGATACATGCTAAACAGGCAGAAGCTTCCAGAGATTCAGAACGCAAGGTGCCAAAAGGCAGGCATCGAGTTCGACTACGAGATCAACCTTACCGGGTTAGAATACGAGAATGGCAACGGCCAGGTAGTCGGAGTCAAGGGCATTGACAACAAGACCGGCCAGCCATACTCAAAATCATCCAAGGTGGTGGTCGACGCGACCGGCGTCACGTCGATGCTCCGCAACGGGATAAAGAACACCACAAAGGTGGAGAGGAGGATAGACAGGCGCGACCTGGAGTCCACTGGCAGGTACATCATGTATTTTGAAAAGGCAGAGGAGGATCTGTCCGACTTTGATCCGGACTACTGCATAATACACCTAGACCAAGACATAGCGCCCGGTGGATACGGCTGGGTCTTTCCAAAGGGGGACGACAAGGTAAACATAGGACTGGGCGTGGAAAAGTCGCTGCTCAAAAGGAGAAACGAGAGGCTCGACAAGCGCGACAACGTCGAGTCCCTGATGTTGGAATACCTGAACAGGAACAGGGCGATAGCGAACCCCAGACTGTCGAACGACCCGGAGGACGAGAACAACAACTCCGGGATATTCCAGGTGTCGGTAAGGCGCCAGAACGACTGCATGGTGTCAGGAGGATATCTTCTTGTCGGGGACTCGGCGTGGATGCCAAAGCCGATTGACGCGGGCGGAATCGGGCCCGCCCTGATTGCCGGCACGATACTGGGCAGGTGCGTTGCAACGGCGCTAGAGGCCCAAGACGTCACGGAAAAGGGGCTGTGGCAGTACAATCTTGACTTTATAGAGGAGTACGGCTACAAGACGGCCGGGCTGGAGCTCTTCCGCAGGCTCGTCCAGCAGATGACAAACGAGCAGATCAGTTACGGCATGAAGCACTTTCTGGGCAACATGGACGTAGAGTCCATAAGCAAGGGGGAGCACCCCGACTTTTCCGGGCTGAGCAAACTGAGCATGATAATCAGGGGCGCCATGAACAAGACCGTGGCAGACGGTCTGCGGTACACCTCAAAGGAGAACCAGTGGCTCGTGGACCACTACAGGAACTATCCAAAGGAGCCGTCGGGCTTTGACGCGTGGAACAAGGAGCTGCACGGCAGAATGGACGATGCCTTTGCAAGGGTTGCCTCATTTGGCAGCTGACGGGCGCCTGCCGGCAGGACTACACGGACGGTCGCGGAATGGATGATTGCGTGGCGACGGTACGCGATACGGCCGGCGCCGCGCATCATTATGATCTAGTTAAAATATCGCACGCATGCATCAGCATCAGTGTCAACCGGAGAGCCGCACCAAGTGTCGTCACCGTCACCGTCACCGAAAACGCCATCACAGAACGGGCAGTCCGCCACACCGGGCGGCTTGTCCGAAAGCATGGCGCCACCATACCTGGACTGGAACGGCTCGCTTGAGATACTGCGCAACGCGTACGAGTCGGGACTCTTCGTGCTCGTGATAGGCCCAAAGGGCACGGGCAAGACGTCGCTTGTAAGGGAGTTTGCGCGCATCACCGGGGAGAGGACGGGCAGGGAGAACGGCGGCCTCGAGTCGATCAACTTTAGCCTCAGGACGCGCGAGAGCCACCTCGTCGGCTCAAAGACGCTCAGCGGGGGTGACATAGCCTTCGAGGAGGGAATACTCGTGCGGTCGATGAGAAACGGGGGCATGCTATACCTAGACGAGATAAACGCGGCCGAGGCCGACGTGCTGCTGAGGCTTGACGAGGCCCTTGACGACAGGCGCCAGCTCGTGCTAAAAGAGTCGTCTGCAATGGAGATAGTGCGGGCGGACGCCAGCTGGTTTGTGGTCGCAACGATAAACCCGCTTACGCACAGCGGCACGAAGGAGCTGCCGCCCCAGCTCTTGAGCAGGTTTCCAGTAAGGATAAAGCTGGAGTATCCGCCCGAGGACGTGGAGATCGAGATTGTAAGGGCGCACCTCGGGGACGGCCCCGGCGGCGCGGGGCGCGGGGAAGACATCGTGCAGGCCGTAAAGCTTGCCAACACGCTGCGGCAGGCGGCCGCCGTAGAGGAGCTGTTCTACTCGCCCAGCATCAGGGAGACCATCGCGTATGCAAAACTGCTCGGGAGGGGCGTGCCGGCAAGAAAGGCGGCCGACTGGGTGTTCGGTAACGTGTACGCGCAGTGGGGCCAGATAGAGCACCAGAAGGTGAGCGACGTGATAACCTCGATGTTCGGGGAGCGGGAGCAGGCATGAGCAGCGGCGACAACGACGGCGACGGCACCGGTCGCAGGTGATCGCCGTGGATGCGCATGCCGCCGCAACGCCGGGAGTCGCGCGCGGGGCGCGGCGGCAGATCAAGATCTCGGCCGAGTCGCTGATGGAGATAGCCACCTTTCTTGCAAGAAGGTGGTCGGAGAACGACTCCATGACAGTCCAGATCCCAGAACGCATGTCGGAGACCAAGACCAGGCTGTCCGACAACCTCATAGTGATAGCGCCGCCTGGGAGGCGCACCGGCGACGGGTTCCAGCGGTACAGGCAGTTCCGCACGGCGCTGTGGTACGAGTCCACAAGGGCCCTGCACTGCACCAAGATTCTCAGCAACGACCACGCGTTCGGGTTCATACTCAACGCGATGGAGACGTGCCGGATAGAGCACATGGGCCGAAAGGTGTGGCGCGGCATGGACGACGAGATTGTCATGTACCACGCCCACATGCTGGTGGAGAGGCCCCAGCTGCACGAGGTGTACGGAAGGGCCCGCATAGTCGAGGCGTTCTACCAGCAGCTGCTGTTCGGGGCCGTAAAGGGCGAGCTGCAGGCAAGCCATGCCGAGCGCGTCGCGAGGGCGGCCGAGTTTGCAAGGGGCGTGATATCAGAGGCGGTATCAGGGGGCAGGGGCACGGACTGGGTCGAGGGACACACGAGCCGCATCATAAAGATGCTGGACATAGACTCGCTCATGACAATACCGGTATCCCTGCCGTTCATGAGGGCCGGCATGGCGCTCGACGAGAAGGAGATGCTAAAGGTGCTGAAGGTGGTCCTGCAGCACGACAAAAGGTCGGGACTCGCGGAGAACGCAAGGGACGCCTCGTCCATACTGCGCGGCTCGGAGGACATACACGGCGAGTATACCATGCTGCTTGAGGAGAACCAGCGGGCCGAAAACAAGGGGCTTGCGTCCGAGCCCATCGGAATCCAGACCCCGGCGGGCGCGGAGGGCGCCGACGAGTCGGCCATATACGACGCCGCCCTGATAAACGGGCTCAAGGCAAAGTTCAAGGAGTGGAAGAGCGGATGGAGCGAGACGCACGTTGCGTCGGCGGGGGAGGAGTTTGACGGGGAGAGCTACATCGAGGGGCACGATCCGTTCGTCACGGACGTGAAAAAGTCGATAAAGACCAGGATCACCATACTGCTCGACCACTCGTCCTCGATCGCGTCGGACGCCAGAGAGTACAAAAAGGCAACCCTGGCGCTCTGCGAGGTGCTCTCGTTTCTGAGGGTGTCGTTCTCCGTCTACGCGTTCAGCACGCAGGAGAGATCCGTCGTATGCTGGTCCATAAAGCCGGAGGCCGCAAAGTGGAACACCTCCGCGGCAAAGAGGCTCGCAAGGATAGTCGCAAACGGCTCGACCCCTCTTGCAGAGGTATACGACAAGATGTACCCCATACTCCAGGCAAGGAGGCCGGACATATTCCTGACGCTGACTGACGGGGAGCCGTCTGACCCCGACGCGGTCAGGGAGATGATAACGGGGCTGAAGGGACTGGGCACGGGCATGGTGGCGCTGGGCCTGGGCCCCAACATCACAAGGGCCACCGCGATTGCAAGCAACCTGAGGCGGCTCGGGTACGAAAGGACGGTGGCCGTAAGCAGGCTGGCCGACATACCAAACAAGGTGATGGGAATACTGGAGGCGTGACCAGTTCTTGCGCGCGCACCGGAGCGCGGGGAGCCGATCTCACATTTTATAAGAGTATGATGGAAACATTCCAGCATGGACGCAGACGGCCCCCTGCTAGAGCGCTTTGAGCGCGAGATATGGTCCAAGGTTCCGCACCTTGAGCGCGGCGGGGACGGCGGCCAGGGCGCCACGACGGTGGTCGGCGCCACGCCCCTAGTAGACATCACAGAGCATCTCAGGGAGTGCGCCAGGGCCGCGTACAAGACGGACCTGCCAAGCCCCGACCTGCGCGTCATGGGCAAGCTAGAGTCCGAGCTCCTGACGGGCTCCATAAAGGTGAGGCCGGCGGTCCACATCATACACGACGCGATAAAAAGCGGCAAGCTGAGGGACGGCCAGGCCGTAATAGAGGCCACGTCCGGCAACTTTGGAATAGCGCTGGGACTGCTTGCAAGGCTGGGCCTAAAGGTGGTGGCCCTCGTCTCAAGAAGGCTCCAGGAGGGCGTGTTTGCAGAGCTGCGAAGCGAGGGAGTCCACATAATCGACCTTGACATGGACGTCTGCCCCGCGCCCGGCATGAAGGGAAACAAGGACGAGATTGCCGCAAGGGCGGCGGCCGCGAACATACGGGCGCAGATGCTCAACCTGGGATTCCCGACAGGGCCGTTTGATGACAACATGGCCGGGATACTGGAGCTGCTGCAGGCCCAGGACATCATAAACCTGGCAAAGCTTCTTGCAAGGGCGTACGGGTGCTTTTGCCCCGCCCAGTATGATAACAGCCTCAACCCCGAGGCGCACCGCACCGTTACGGCGGCGGAGACGGACCAGCAGCTTACCGCAGAGGGCGGGTCGCTTGACGGGTACCGCATAGTCTGCACGTTCGGCACGGGCGGCACATCCTCCGGATTCAACGAGTACATGAACGGCAAGTACGGCCAAAAGGCCGTGCACGTGGTCTTTCCCCCCGTGGGACAGGACGTGGCGGGCATCAGGACGCAGGCCACGGCCGACGGGCTGTCGATGTACAGGCCCGACTCGTACGAGGGCCAGCACATAATAGACTTTGGAAAGGCAAGGCCGCTGCACCGCTTCTTTGTAAAGCAGAAGGGGCTTGACATAGGAGAGAGTTCGGCGCTCGCGCTGTACGCGGCGATGCAGATGTCCATAGACGGCGAGGCGCAGAAATTCGTGGTGATAATAGCCGACGGCGTCGCCAAGTACCGCAAGGCAATGGAAGAGGCAGAGAGAATGGAAAAGCAGGGGGAGGGGGGACGCATCCAGGTCTCGCTTGAGGACGCGGCCCAGTCTGCCGACGACTATGACAAGATAGTGTGGGTCCACCCACAATATACGCCGCGCGAGGAGGGCCTCGAGGTGATTGCAAAGTCGCTGGGCGTATCCAAGGACAAGATAATCGTGCAAAAGGCGAGCACCGTGGGACAGCTGCTCACCGACCGAAAGGTTCCGGAGGAGATGAGCCGCGACCTGCAGCACGACAATAGTGAAAAGGGCAAGTGCCTGCTGATCTGCATGGCCGGAAACACTTCGCTGATGGCCACAAAGGTGCTTGTGGGAAACGGCATAGCCGCAGAAAGCCTCAATGGGGGGATAACCGGCCTGCCGGAGAGCATGATGATGAGTCCGGGCCAGCTTGTAAAGCCGGCAACCGACTAGCCGCGCCAGACACCGTGCCGGCCCGCACACAGCCGACACCGCGACCATCGGCGCCATGATTATATGCATACCGCCGCTTACACGGCCATGAAATGCCTGTCAGTCTGCCAGCCCTTTGCGGACCTCATCGTACGCGGCAAGAAGACAGTCGAGCTGCGCGGCTGGAACACCAGATTCCGCGGCGAGTTTCTGGTGCACTCCCCGCAAAGGGTGCGCATCCCAGACTGCAGGAGGCTCGGCATGAGGCCGGACTCGCTGGCAACAGGCGCAATCATAGGCAAGGCGACGATCTACGACGTCACAAGATACGAGACCGCGGCAGGACTGAGGAGGGACCGAGCCAAACACCATGCCGCAGTGACGGGGCCAGGACTCGGGAGGTGTCACAGGTACGGGTTCCTGCTGGAGTCTCCAAAGGTGTTTAGAATACCGATCCCGTACAAGGGAGGCCTCGGGTTCTTTGACGCCAGGCTGCCGGACATGGCAGGAAGTCCCGACGGCACGGCGCTTGCGGAGATAATCGACGAGGAGTACCGCTACCGCCTGGTGGGGCACCACTGAGCGGCGCCAGAAGGCAGGGGTGCGCGATACGCGCCGCGGTCTGACCCAGCGTTGGTCTCTGCAGGCGGCGCCAGCATGTGCCGGATACCGGCGGTTTGTCCAAGAGCCGACGGTGCATCCCCAGCCCATTTCTAGACCTGTGGCCGACGCGCCCCCCGAGTCTTGGAATTTTAGGCAGCGCTTCAATCGGCCTGAATGGGCAGCCGCAAAAATGTCTAGTATATATATGAGGCTTAAAAAGGCTTTTTGTGCCCCAGACAAAGCCGGTCGTGAGCGTAGAGAACGTCGTGGCCTCGGCATCGGTCGACCAGAAGATCGATCTCAACGAGATTACGAAGAAGTTTCCGGACACCGAGTACCATCCAGAACAGTTCCCCGGGCTGGTATTCAGGCTCAACAACCCGCGCACGGCCACGCTGATATTCAGGACGGGCAAGATGGTCTGCACCGGGGCAAAGTCAGAAGAGATGTCCATAAAGGCGGTCAATACGGTGGTGCAGAGGCTCCGGAGGGGCAAGATCAAGATAAAGAAGGACGCCGTCATAACCGTGCAGAACATAGTGGCGGCAATCAACCTCGGCGGCAAGATCCACCTGGAAAAGGCCGCAAGGACGCTGCCGCGCAGCATGTACGAGCCGGAGCAGTTCCCGGGACTCATACACCGCATGCTGGACCCCAAGACTGTGATACTACTGTTTGCGTCAGGCAAGCTGGTCTGCACCGGGGCCAAAAAGGAGACCGACGTGTACCGGTCGGTGCACAACCTGCACGCGCTGCTTGAGGAAAAAAACCTGATGATATACGAGCAGTAACGTCATAGTAACAGGGGCCACAATGGACTACGCGGATTGCAATAGGAGCCATGCGCGCATCACACGAATGAAAAGGGGTCCGCGGCGCCGCGTCTCTTTGGAGGGGGCGGCCTGCGATGAGTCCTGACGGCAACGATCCGTATCGGGTCCGGCTGCAAGGGCAGCGCGAAAAGCTCACGCCGGACTCCGGGTTCTGCCTTGTTGGAATCGACCGGCTGGCAGACGCCAGGGGCGAGCTGTACGAGATAAGGCGCTATGACAGATATCAGGACGCGCTAGACGCCAAGAATTCCCGAGACAGTCCAGAGGAGTACTACATACTGTACAGGGACGCAGAGGGCAACTGCTGCCACAGATGAACGCGGACAGTTTGCGGGCGCGTCTTGGCGGTACGGCTAGTTTGCAAGCCTAAACTCCGACTCGGCCTCATCCACACCGTTGTCGGCGCGGACAACAAAGGTTCCGGACTCGGCCCAGCCGCCACTTATGCCGGCTATGGTAAGCGTAGAGTATGTGCCGTCCTCGCCTACCCGGACCGACTCACGCCAGACTACGGAATTCGACGGGTTCTCAATCGAGAGTCCGACGGGTCGGTCTTCACCGGACCACCCACTGAGAGATATTAGATCCCCCCCGGCGTAGCTTTCAAGATCTGTCCTTACGGAGAACTCCCCGGGCGCGGGAGGATCCACGGTGACGCCGTTCCCGGTTGTAATCCCCACAGGGCCGCTGCCATTATCAGACGTCAGGAGCGCGGCCGCGGCGGCTGCCGCTATCGCGACGATTATGACTCCCGCCAAAATGGCGACGATCTTGCCCTTGGAGCCGCCGGTCTTTCTGGTGGTGGAGTGTATGAGCCGCACGGATTCGCCGCCTTCGTCCGGGCTACGTTCCTGCTGCTGCTGTTGTTGTTGCTGCTGCTCATAATGACCACGGTGGCGCGGATCCGTCGGCGGCGGCGATGCATGCGTCCCGTATGCGCCAGGGGCGCCCTCCGCCTGGGCTCTTGCCTTCTCCGGCAGTATGACGTCGGGAGTCACGCCCTTGTCAGGCGTCGTGGCCGAGGCGTCCTCCAGCGGGTTCGGCTTCAGATAGCGCGCCGTCAGATCACGCACGTATTTTCTCTCATAGTTGCTGATGACCTCGCCGTTCTTGCACGCCCGGTAGATGTCCTTGAGGATTCTGTCGTCCCCAAAATCACCATCAAGCAGCTTCTTTATGTCGTCAATCATAGCCTCGGCCATCAGTCTCCTATCAGGCACGCGTTATTTATGCATGCAATGTGGGGCGTGCGGCGGCGATGGCGGAGGGGGTGCGAATACCGCCCCGTGCGTCCATCAGGCGCCAGGCCGGACTGGATTGGTGCAGGGGCACGGCAGGCATTCCAGCGCCGCGGCCGCAATACCCAAGTTTTTTATAAACATGCAGGAGGCGATACCCAATGAAGCAGATCACGGCAACCGTCCCGGCCAGCAGGAAGAACGCGGTCGTGGACGCCATTAACGACATAGTCGGAGGCTTCACCATCACCGAGGGGAGGGGCCGCGGCTCAAGCAAGAGGCAGACTGTCAAGATGGGAAGGGGGACCGGCTCAATGACTGCCGACTATAACGAGGTTGTGTCCATAGCCACCATCGTCCCCGACGCGGACGTCCCAAGGATCTCAGACGTGATATCCGGGGCGGCGTATACGGGAAGTCCGGGTGACGGAATCATAGTGGTGACCGATGTCGACAGCGTGCTGAACATCACAACAAAAAAGAGCGGCGAGCAGGCCCTCTGACCACTTTTTTGGCCGCACGTATGGCCGCCCGCTTGCCGCGCCAGGCTGCCGCATGGCGCATGTCCGGCAGGGCGCGGTTCGCGGCAAACCAAACAAGACACGGGGTGCAAAGGAGCCCCCGAAAACCCAAAAAAGGAAGATGTGGGCGCGGTTGAATCTATTGCTGGCCCTCGATTCCCATCAGCGTCAGGGTGGACCTAATCTTTGGAATCTTTCTAATCTTCCAAGTGATGGTCTCACGCAGGGCCTCGACCAAGGACGACTCCACCTTGGCCAGAATGTCGTACGCGCCAAAGGTGCCGTGCACTTCTACGACACCCTCTATGGATTTCAGCTCGTTTATGACAGCCTCTTCTGACCCCAGCTCGCAGTTTATCAGGACGTATGCCGTGGCCATTATGCGCATCCTCCATTAATCATACATCTATAGAAACCCCCAATTATATAAGATTGGCCAGCATGCGGTTCCCTTGTGGTATCCAGTAAATAGTTCCGCCTAGACTTTTGCATGCGTATCCCTCTCC
>JAPPIP010000029.1 GCA_028820595.1 Nitrososphaerota archaeon
AATATTACAGAACGACAAAATTCAACCTCGACATATTGGCGTACTTTAACAGAAAAACGTCTGAATACGCATGAACTTTTGATCGTGACTATAAGAAACCACTTACCGGAAACAAATCCGACGAAATCGGGCGCAGCCATGGTTTTTTCGTCTACGTGTATGATCGGCTTATCAACGCGGATGATGGACATTTCGGGATATCGCCCAACGAGTTGAAGCATGGGGTTTTCAACCGTTTCCGTGCGGTAATCCACATGGACGGGTTGGATGAGGGACTGCGCTCAAACCGCGAGACCGTGGCAGAGGGCCCGGCATACTCTGCGGCGCAGAACGTCCTTCGGGCCATATTCAATGCGGCACGATCCACCATAGAAAAATACCTGCGCAAGGAAGATCCCGGCGAACTACTGTCTCGTAAGATTGCCGCCAGCCCGGCCAGCTTGGCTCGGAATCCAATTGTAGAGCTGTCCAGAGACGTGGTAGAGGGGAGAAGGAAAGCCCACTATTTGTCGGTTCCAGCCAACATGACTGAAGAACAAAAGTCGGACTTTTTTGCCGACTTGGAACACAAGGCGCAGGAAGGCGAACAATTTGCCACAGATGTAGTTGTAAACTTCAGGGGCCGGCCGCATGACGGCATAGTCAGATTCGACACGTCGTCCGGAGTTTTGCGATTGAACGGACTGCACCCGTTTGTTGCCACATTTTACGATGAGTTCACGGGCAAGGGCCAAGGACACCCACTGGAACTGCTTGCCATGGCCGAAGTTCTGGCAGAAGCCTACTTGTACTCAATCGGCGTCAAGCAGGAGCACATCGACGAGTTCCTGTCTATGCGGGATCAGTTCCTTCGTCATTTGGTAGACCCAATAGACCGTCGAAATCCCATATCGGTGGCCAACGCTCTTCAGGAGTCTCGCAATGACTCGACTCGACTAGAGGAGTGCCTTTGTGACGCATTCCGTAGCTTGGGATTTGACGTTACCCCCATGGGCAAGGCTGGCAAGCCGGACGGAGTGGCGACTGCAAACCTGCCACCGGATGAAAACAGTACCCCACGCAGCTACAAGGTGGTATTGGAGGCCAAGAGCAAGAAGAAGGATGGAAAGAAGGTGTCGGCCAGAGGTGTCGGACTGGAATCGACCTTCCGACATCTTGACGATTATAATTGCGATCATGCGATTGTAGTCGGGCCGGTGTTTCCGACCACCGGAGGCGATGACTCGGCTCTGGGGAAGTCCATCCGAAAATATCGGGAGCAGTCAAAGGAAGGTATCGGGCAGGACCGTACCATCACCCTGATGAACATCGATGATTTGGCCAGGCTTGTTCGACTCCGCCCCGTAAAACAAGTCGGGCTGGGTGAGATCCGAGATCTGTTTGTGACGTGCAGCCTGCCGGAGCAAAGCTCCGTATGGGTTGACAAGATAGGTCAGAAACAAGTCACAAGACCGCCATACCGCATGATCTTAGAGACAATCAAGGACCAACAGGGGAAGTTCGAACGTGAGCCTGTTACGTACAGTGCCCTGCGTATCGGGTTGAATCCGAGTCAGGCCGCCAAATACAAAACAAATGAGGAGCTTAGGGAGATATGCAAGGCGATGGCGAACATGGCGCCGGGGGCAATATGGGCTCATGAGCACAAGGTCGAACTGGAACAGAGCGTTGATAACGTGATGGCCTCAATCGAAGCTGCCACAAGGACTTATCCCGAGTATGAACAGTAGGTGTCAGAAATGATTGGCCAACACAACAGCAAAACGGTATATGAAATCCTGGGCAGGAATTCAGTCCACCCATTCCCGGCCAGGATGGCTCCCGGAATCGCACTTGACGTCGTAGCAGACTGCCAGAGGCCGCTGCGCATACTGGATCCTATGTCCGGATCCGGGACAGTGCTTGCAATAGCTCAGGCGCGGGGGCACCACGCAATCGGCATAGACACAGATCCGCTGGCGGTGTTAATATCAAGAGTCTGGACTACCGCAGTCAGCCCTGCTGTCCTGATGGGAGAGGCGGCTGCTGTGCTGGAAAGGGCGCGCAGAGCATTTGCGCATCTTAGGACGCGTGACGCGTACCCGAGGAACTCCGACGAGGAGACGCGGCGTTTTGTCAGGTTTTGGTTCGACGACTACGTACGACGACAGCTTAGAGCGCTGGCCGATTCGATTGCGGACGTTGACGACAAAAAAATCAGGAATGCCCTGTGGTGCGCGTTCTCGCGCCTGATCATAACCAAGCAGTCTGGAGCATCCCTGGCAATGGATCTGTCCCACAGCCGGCCGCACAAGGTCTTCAGTCGAGCCCCATTGAAACCGTTCTCCAAGTTCATGTTTGCCGCAGGACGCGTAGCCGATGGTTGCTCGGATGACAAGTCGCGTGGCTCGACACCGCCGGCACAGGTGCACGAGGGTGACGCGCGTATGATTCCATTGGAGGACGGCTCAGTCGATCTCATCCTCACGTCTCCGCCGTACCTGAACGCGATCGACTACCTGCGGTGTAGCAAGTTTTCACTTATCTGGATGGGCTATACAGTAAAAGAGATACGACGCATACGGTCGACTTCCATAGGTACGCTGGTGGGCAAGTATGGGGATGCATACGCGCAAGACATCATGTCCCGGATTCATCTGCAGCCGGCGCTAAGGCCTAGCCAAGAGATGGTCTTGGCGCGGTACGTAGATGATATGCGGCGAGTCATTTGTGAGATCGCTAGGGTGTTGGTGGACGGTGGGAAGGCCACATACGTGATTGGTGAGAACACCGTGCACGGGACGTTCATTCCCAACTCGCGCATAGTAGAGGAGGTGGCAAGTGACATCGGGCTTCGGTGTGAAGATCGTCGTTCGCGAGAGCTGCCTACGAACCGCCGCTACCTGCCACCGCCCTCAGGACAGGCCACCGCGCTAGATGGGCGGATGCGCCGGGAAGTAATGCTCACGCTCGCGAAGGCATAATGGGAATAAACCTGTCTTTTGTGTAGCGCCTTTCCGCCTGTTATCAAAACAAACGGCGAGAGCAGGGCCATCAAACCGGCAGGCTTGGTGCCCACCGACCGGATACGGCAGTATATCTCGGACAGAAACACGAATGTTGGTATCTGGCGACGGTAGATTCCGGGACTAGCCAAGCAGGTCGAATTCGCACCAGTGCCGGTTTACCAAGAGTTGGACGTTTGCCGGCCACTGTGCGGAGGTTAACACCCGTCTGTATCCTCATCCTTCTGATCGACGGTGCGACCGGCGGAGTTCCTACGGCAGGATCCTATTTAGATGACTCGTCAGGCGGTACTGTTGCGAATTCGTGACATGAGCGGCCGGACTGCACGTATCACGAATTTGCAACAGAACCCTCGTTATCAAGGTTTAATACGCACTGCAAGACAGCGATTCCGAGATGCCCAAGAGCGTACTTATTGCCTCTTTGATCGTCCTTCTCGCGACCGCGGCGGTGATGGCGCTGCCCGTGTCGGTCGCCGAGTCGCAGACCCACACTGGCACAACCGGCGTGGGCGAGACGGGCGGGCCGGTGGTGCCCGGGGACATGCTCCCGGCGGATGACGGCGCGGTCGGACCCGTCGGTATCGTAAACGAGCTGTACGAGGCGCACGGCACCATCACGGACATCATGATTGACCACTCCGGGCACGATTATTCCAGGGCAGACGATATCGTGTTCACCATGACGTTCGTCGACGAGGACGAGGAAAAGCTGCATGTCATACTCGACCCGATACTGCTGACTCTGGGGCTGGATCGTGACGAGGCCGACATTGCCCCCCTTCTAGAGATCGGAGAAGACAGGATAGAGACAAGGTACGGGATCTACACCCCAGAAGGGCACGTGCCTCCGTCGCGGCAGTCGCATATAGACCGATGGATATTGCTTTACGACGCGAGGTGCGACTCGCCCACCACAAACAGTCTGTGCAAAGCGCTGTACTTCAATCTGGCCACCCAGAACCATTACGTGCTAGACGGACACAACAGGTGGCAAACCCCGGGCACTCTGGCATCGGAACCAGAACCGCCTACGCCGGAGCCCGTAGCGATGCCATCCACGCTGTCCACCACCGTATTCTCGGATGACTTTGAGGACGGGCTTGGCAACTGGAACAATTCTGGCAGGTACAGTTGGGAGTCCGGGCGTTTTGGCGGGAATTCCAACCCTCCCTGGTACAACGGTACCAATAACGTTGCATCGGCCGACGACTGCGATGTGCGGTGCACGCTCACCCTCGCGACCCCGCTCGACCTCTCCTCTGAAAACCGCACGTCGCTCGCGTTCTACAGGTACGTCGACCACAGGCTTGACAGTGGGGAGTACCTCGGGGTCGAGGTAGCAACAGGCAACGGGACATGGACCCGGCTAGCTGAGTGGTCCGGCAGTTCCGGGGACGATGACAGCACGTGGCATTTTGAAAGGCTTGACATCACCCAGTACATATCGGACGAGTTCCAAGTTAGGTTTGTGGCAAGCATGAGCTTGCCAACTGAAGTTGTCAGGATAGACGACGTGACTATATCCCGGGTGATGGAGTTCTACGGTGGCAACAATTACACGATATTCTTCACCGAAAACGGTAGGGAGATTGGGTATCAAGGCACAATAACGATAGGCGCGACAAACGGCAGTACCGGCGTCAAGGGCATCATAACCGCAGGGCATAACATATATCTTGACCAGGCCACGCAGACGTTTCACAACCACACAGTGGGCAACAACTACACGGTTTTCAACCGGAATGCGGACGGACTGTATGATATCGTGAAGGTGGATGCGGCATTCGTTCCGATCGAGGACCCCAACGTGATAGTCGGCAGCAAGGTCCAGGCGCTGAACGGAACCGTGATGAACGTCACGCAGGGAAGCCTCTCGGACGTTTCCAGGCTGTCAAAGGTGAATATCTACGGCGCGTTGAACAACGACGATGGATTCCTTCTGTTCAAGAACGCAACCGTCCATGACATTTACCGGCACAACCTCTACAGCATGGGAGTCGCAACCTATGACAGCAATGAAGGCGACAGCGGCGCCCCGATAATCCACCACAATTCCAGTGGAACACACAACCTGGTAGGCATACATTTGGGCGGCGTGTGTGCGTTCGAATCTCCGTCAGAGGGACAGCCGCGGACCATAAACGTGACCTCGTATACGAGGTGGTGCGACGACTTGAACGACTCCTATTACTACAAGACATTCAGTGCATGGGAGAACGTAATAAAGGCACTGGACGTGCAATGATGTTGCGCGTCATGCAGGCGGTGGCCGCGGCCGCCGCCGTTGCCGCAGTGGTAGCGGTTCTGGCGCTCCTGACAGTATCAGGGGGCCGGGACGACGCGGAGCACGCCGCCACACCCGCGACAGTCGTCGAATCAAGGAATCCGCGCACCATGTTCGACGGGTGGAAATACCCTGACGACTTCCTTTACCTTTCCTCGGGGGGCACTGGTCATTTTTCCGGCGTCGTGGTTGGCCCATCGGCCATCCCGGCCGGGGTCGCCGCCGAAAACAACGCCCTCGCCGCGGATCTGTACGGGCAGATCTCCGCAGGCTCCGTCCGCGGGGCCAACATCCTCTACTCGCCCGCGGGCGCGTACGTCATGCTCTCCATGCTGCACGATATGATGGCCGGCGGACGGACCGCCGAGCAGATCCGGGACGCCGTCGGCTCCGGGATGTCGGATGTAAAGGCGCGGGCCCACGTGATGACCACGATCAACCGGTACGGACCACACGCCACGTTTGACGCGGCGCATGCCATGTGGCTGTCGGACCGGTTTGGCTTCGGCCCCCCGGTAGACCTCGGCCCCGGCGCCGATCGGGGGGACGCGCACGCGTTTTACTTTGCAGAGGCGCGCGTCCTGGACTTTGCGGACGAAAACGCGGACGGCACGAAGCCGAGCGTAAAGAGGATGAACCAGTGGGCGGCGGACGCCACGCGCGGCCTGATCGGCGCGGCGGTCTCGGACGACGACGTGGGCGACGACACGGTCCTGGTGACCGGAAGCGCCGCGTACTTTAAGGGGGCGTGGGCGACGGGGTTTCCTGCACGCGATACGCGGGAGGGGCGCTTTGTCGGATACGGCGGCTCCACGGCCGCCGACTTTATGAACAAGCGCGGGACATTCGGATACCACCAGGCGGACGGCGCCCAGATCCTCGGGATGCCGTACGCGGGCGGCCAGCTTTCGATGCTGGTCGTCCTACCCCGCGACCGCGGTGGGCTGGAACGGATAGAGGAAGGGCTGTCGGCCGGAAAGATCGCGGAGTGGATCGGCGGCCTGGAGGACCGGGAGGTGGACGTCTCGATTCCAAAGTTCGAGATCCGGACAGGTTATGACATGGCCGGACCGCTGGCCGGGATGAACGTGACCGACGCCTTTGACGAAGGGCTGGCCGACCTGGACGGCATCAGGCGCGACGGCGGGTCCGGGAACCCGCACGTGAGCCTGGCCGCGCACTACGCGTACATGAGGATCGGGGAGGAGTGCGGCGCCCCGTCCACCCTGTCCTGGGTCCGGGGGACGTGGAAGGAGACGGGGGCCGCCGCGGGCTGCGCCGACGACGTCGGGGACCGCGCCGGGGCGCATACACACATGAGGACGGGAGACGGCGGGGCCGCTGAAGATGGGCGGTTCCAGTCCCCGCCGTCCTTCATCGCGGACCGCCCGTTCCTGTTCGCCGTATACGACGAGAAGAGCGACATGATACTGCTCATGGGGAGGATATCGGACTTTGTCCCGACGGACGGGCCGGCGGGCGGCTCCGCCCACCCGGAAGTCGGCCGCGATGAATTATCAAGATCAGGACCGCGGCCGCGCTAGCTGGGCAGCACGCCGACCACAATTACCGGATCGCCCGACTCGATGCGGGCGTTAGTGATGTCAAGCGGGGCGGCCGCGAGTGATGACGGTGTGTACTGCAGCCTAATCCCCCCAACAACGTCGACGACGTCGCCGGCGGACAGGTCGAGTGTGGCTGTGCCGGACGAGATTCCAGAAAAGTCCCACCGTCCGTCCACGTCGGCCGTCAGAGTTGCGGAATTGATTCTGGTGCCGGAAGTACTATAGCTGATAACCGCGTTCGACACGTCGGTGCCGCCGTGCACCGGCGGGGTCGACATCGGTACGTTCACTGCGGGGGCCCCGTTGACGCGGAACCCGGTGGAACCCAAGACCGTAGGCCGCCCGGCGCCATCCGTCCATTCTGAAATCCTCTCCTCGGCGATGCTGGCCGCCCTGAACGCCGCAGACGTGTGGTCTATGACGCCGCCGTTGGTCAGATCGGCACTGATTGGACGGTACGCAGACTCTACCCAACCCGCGACAGGGGCGTCGATGCGGAGCAGGTAACGCCCGTCGGCAGGGGCCGTAAAGTTGCCGGACAGCGGCAGGGAGATGTCGGTGTCGGCGGAGGATGTCCCGATGAGGCGTACATACACTTCGAACGAGCTGTGACTGTTATGGTGTACTATGTCCGCAGGCTTTTGTGGTATTGTTGCTAGAGGCACAACACAGACCGGGGTGACAGAGGAGCCTGAAAGAGAGTACAGGTTCCCGTCCCTCCACATGTTTCCTACTGGTTGGGCGTAAATTGGGTTATAACTGGTACCCGTGTGGAACGGGGTGTCCCATACCGCCCTGTACTTGGTGACCGTTGATGAATGCGCGCTCTGCCTGCAATATTCATCATCCCCGTAGTAAAACTCGTATGTCTCGGCGGCGCCCGCGTATGACGCCAAGCCGCCGCCGTCAAGCGGCACCACGGATACGGGGCCGAACGCGTCGTCGAGGGTTGTGATGGATGACGACGGATCATACGTGATCTCGAATATGCCCCCGGCCGACGTCACCCCGCGGTAGGACGTGTCGGCGTCCAGCGTGTTCTTCAGCGTCGTGCCCGTGAGGGCGGACGGCGGGGGCGGCAGCGGGGAGGACGCGTCCGTGAGGTTGAACCTGCCGAGCGGCGGCAATTCATACGACACCTGCCACGTGTTGAGAAGCGGGGCGGGCTCGACGCTGGAGTCATACGCGCGGACCTGCACGAGCTCGGCTGCCTGCGGGCCGTTGTTTACGAATATGATGTTCGTGCCGTCGTCCTGCACCTCACCATATACGAAGACGGAGTGCTCGGCGTGCTGCCGGGCCAGCATGTCGGCGTGCAGCGCGGCGAGTTCGGCCTGCTTCTCGAGGCCGTCGTACGTGCTGTACATGCCGGCGACCACCACGGACACAAGTCCTATGATTATGATGGGGTTCATGCTTCGTCATCTCCTATACTCTTGGTATGTCCCTTTGGCTTAACTATGTTGGGGTTGGACGCGGTTTTCTGCACGGGGTGCACGGACGGGGCCGGCGGAGGTAGCGGAGGACGGGGGGATGAATGTATGCGGGTTTGGGTGTTATGGTCGTGGTGTTCATGACTGATGCGTGACGTGTCGCTACTCCCTCCCGAGCAGTACAAACTCGTGCAGCAGGCGCGGCTCTGACGGCAGGGCGTCATTTGGCTCGTACCACTTGCTATAGGGTGGCAGCGGGGTGTCGGCCCATATCCGGGTGCGCGACTCGTACTGGCCCACGTCGTATCCCAGTGTGGCCGTGCGGTCTCCGTCCCACGACATGATTGCAAGGGGCACGCTTGTAAAGTGCGTCTTGATGTCGCCCCAGTGCGAACCCACCGACAGGTTTTGGCGGCCGTACTCGGCCAGGCGCATTATCGTGTGCTCGAGTGATGCCGCGAGATGCCTGTCGTACTGCGAGGTGGCGTGTACGTTCATGCGCTCGTCGACAAACAGCACGGTGCGTCTGTTCTTGTCAGGCGTGTAAAACGACGCGTCCACGATCCAGATAAGCCCACCCGTGACGCCGGCGTCGCCGTACGCGTGGTGTATAGTGCGGTAGATGAAGTCCGCGCGCGGTGTAGCAGTCGTGCGGGTATGCAAACTGTACGGCGTGCTCGCTGCCGCATATGCGGTACGTGAAGGAGTCGCCTGACTGCATGCCGTCGCCCAGACGCCAGGACGTGGGCGCCGTCATGTCATCCTGGGCGGAGGATGCGGCCGACTGCATGCGGTTCAAAAAATCATCAATGGACGAGGCGGACGCGTGCGTGATGGGCAGGGCTGCCGACGCGTCCATTACAGCGTCAGCGCGCGCGTCAGGCGGGAATCCGGCGAACGCGTCATGCACGGAGATGGCGACCGCCGCACAGGCGATAACCACGGACGCGCACAAGAAGAACTGCAGGGCGCCACGCCCCGTATGGTGTTCTGGCGAATCCAGGTCGTCTGACACGTATTGGATGGCGCGCGTTTGTTAAAAAGGGGGGCGCGGAGGTGCTGGAGGCTGGCTGGAGCCGCGCGCGTTGTGTCTTCGCGCGCGTTGTGTCTTCGCGCGCGTTGTGTCTTCGCGCGCGTTTTACCACAAAATCGGCTGTGGGCAATTACCTATTATGTAATTATAGCAAATCAAATCTTGTCATACTACCTAATAGGACGTAATAGCGCGCGCGTGTTTTGTGAGTGGGATGGGCTTGGATGTAGTCTGGAACCGCCACCGAGACCGGAGCTTCGCGCGCGTTGTGTCTTCGCGCGCGAGCGCGCGGCTAGGAGGAAGGAGGGTACTGTCTGAACCGCGCGCGCGTGGAGTGTCGCGCCGGTTCCGGGGGGTCGGCGCGCGCGTGTGATGAGGGAGTGGTTGACCCGGAGGGGGAAGGGTCCACACCGCTAGGTGACGAGGGTTGGGAAGACGGCTCCGCGCGCGCGGCGCCAGCGTCCTCCGGGGGGTCTCGGTTGTGGCCCGGAACGGGGGGGTTGGGGGGGTGGGGTTCGGAGCGTTCCGTGTCTGTGGGTGGTGTGGGTGAGTGGGGTGTGTCCGGAGGACGCGCCCGTTCCGGGGGGCCGGCGCGCGCGCGTGGCTGGGGAGAGGGTGAGGAGGAGGATGGGGGAGCCTCTGGCTCCCCGGCGGCGACGGCAGCAGTGTCCTGAGGACGCGGTGATGGAGGAGGAGGAGGAGCGGCGGCAACGGAGGGGTCTGGTGTATGTGTGGTTTGTCCAGCCGCCCTGACGGGCGGCGGTTCGGCGGCGGCCGCGTCCGAGACATCGGGGATTGGGACAGGGGTAGCTGGCTCCGGCTCCGCGGACGGCGTCCCCCCAGCCCCCGCTACCCCGCGCGCCCGTTCCGGGGCAGGGGCGGCAGGAGCCGCGCCGTCCTGGCACTCCACACCCCCACCCCCCGCCCGTTCCGGGGCATCCGGTTCCGGTCTGGAGGAGCCCGCCGGGACTGCAGCCCCGCCCTGATGAGCCCGCTCCTGACGGGCGGCGGCAGAGGGAGAGGGAGAGGGAGAGGGAGAGGGAGAGGACGACCCCCCAAACGCCCGTTCCGGGGCTGCTGCCGATGCCGGCGCCATGCCCGCCTCCGTCGCCCCATCACGCTGCCTCACTACCGGCACGTACTCGTCCTCCTGCTGCCTGACGGCAGAGATAACCAGGCGGCCGTCCTCGACACTCATCCTGACGAACGTATAGGTGTCCCAGCCGAGATCGCCGACTATGGCAGACGGTATGGTAAGGGCCCACGAGCGGTCACGCACGAGCCGCAGCTTTCGCACGTCGTCTTCCATGCGACGTATGGGGCGCCCTGCTTAAAAGCCGCCGCACGGGGCCGGCTCAAAATCCGCCCTTCTTACAAATATGTTGGAAGAACGTCGGTAATATAATATATCACATGTATAGTAAGGACTGATTGTGAGCGTTGTCATAATATTGTATGAAAATGCGGGTTGCGATCTGTTTGCAGCGTGCCGGCGCGCGCGGGGGATGAAGAGCGATGGGGAAGCACGCAACAAGCTTTGAGTGCAGCCACCCGGCGGCCTCCGAGATAGAGGTGTCCGACGGCGGGGCGTCCTCCGGTTCAGGCGAGATCGTATGCGGGGCGTGCGGCGTGGTAAAATTTGACGGGGGACGGTCCCTGCTGCAGGGGCGGCCGGCAGACGGCAGTGGGACAGCCACGCAGGCCGCCGCGGCGCAGTCCACGCCCGTCCCAGCCCAGCTGCAGGGGCAGGGCAGCCGGCCGAACCTATACCTGGAGATGGAGATAGGCGGCAAGCCCGACCGCACCCTGCGCGGCGACAAGTACGTGCACAGGCAGACCGACCTGGCCGTCGTGAGCAACATAGCGCAGAAGCTGGGCGTGCCCAACCACGTGGGGCAGGCAGTCTGGGCTTGGTACCGCAGGCTGCACAAGGAACTGGGCATGACAAAGTCCAAGTGCCTGGTCATGGCATTCCACGGAGTGTGCCGCAGCATGGGGTGCCCGCTGGTCGAATCCAAGCTTTTGGAGTGCATCCGCATGGAACTCGGCGTGCGCAACGCCCACCCGTACCTGCGCGTAGTCATGGAGGCCAGTTCGTACATGTGTCCCGTAGACGGCGGGGGAAGGGCAAAGGGCACGGAGATGATACTCAGGCGGTGCGGCTTCCTAGATTTAGTAGGCGACCAAGGCGACGTCATGCGCTTTGCTCTGGGATGCGAAGTGCAATCTCTGGCAGACCAGTACGAGGCCGAAATAGTGAGCCGCATAGCCGGATCGGCCAGAAGCCTGCTGTCAATGCTGTCGAAGCGGGAAAAGAACCCGAGGAGGGCGGCCCGCATGGCCGTGCGGATGGCCTGCGTCAAGGTGTGTGGGCAGTCGGGGGTGTCGAGATGAGCGACAGCGCAAAGGGATTGGTAACGGCCGCCGCAGGCTCCACAGCCGTTGAATTAGCCGGCAGTACCGATGACGGCGGCCATGCGGAGACGCGACGAACGGTGCGCCTCAGGGACATACTGGTGCATCCGATGGACGTGTCAGTGCCAATAGAGCGTCAGGTCAACGTCTACAGCGCGATGGCCGCCGGGTCCGCGGCGCACGGCCTGCCGCCAGTGAGGGTCGGGTACTGGGTCGACTACAGTGACGTGGCTGACGGAGGCGGCAGTACTGGCGCCAAAAACGGCTCCACCGCAGGCCAAAGGCCCGGGCCGAATGCCGGCAGGAGCGGACGGCCGGGGACGGTCGGAGCGGACGGGTTGCGCGAACTCGAGGAGTACGTGCCCAAGAAATACTACCTGCTGGCCGACGGCGACCTCTATCGCGGGTACGTCAGGGCCGGCGCCGTCAAAGCCGTGGAGTGCACCGTCGTCAAATGTGACGGTGAGGCCGACTTTCTCGCCCGCCACGCGCTGGCGAACCAGCGTCCAACCGGGTACGACCCGCTGCGCCTGGGACGCGTCGTGCGGCACCTGCAGGCGGTGTCAAGGGGCGGGGCCGCCCAGGACGGCACGGGGCGCACCATATCACATGCGGAGGCCGTGGATGCGCGGCGCGCCGTGGAGGACGTGATGCGCAGCTGCAGGGACACCGTGGATCAGAAGTTCATCAACCTGCACCTGGACGAGGAGGCCTCCAAAATACTGTCGGAAATGTGCACGTGGTTGGGCGGCAAGCTCTCAAGGTTTGAGATGCCGTATTACATACCGTACGCCGTCTCGCGCGTGCCGCCCGGCGTGCAGGCCGAGCTGGCCGAGCAGATCTCACTGATCGTCAGGGGCGGGCCCATAACGGACGCAAAGTTCGCGTGGCCCGCGCCGGAGGAACTCTCGGTTCTGGCCGATACGCCGACGTTCCGCGGGGAGCCGGGCGCCGCGCTCGACGGGGGCGGCGACAACAGCAAAGGGCGCGGGGTCACGGTGGCCGTGCCGGAGGGCAGGGCGCCAGCAGCCGGCTCGCCGCGCGGCAACGACGACAACAGCCGGACGGGGAGCACCGGTACTGCCGCGTCGCAGGCCGCCTCGGCGCCGGCGCCTGCCGCAAAGGCGGGGACGGACGTGCCACGCGCCGGGCGCGCGGACAGCGTCCTGCTACAGCACACGCGGGACGCCGTGGTCATTCCGCGCATGAAGACGAACCCGGCATACCTGGTGGACGTGCGCACGAGACGCGTGTCAGAGGTCGACGAGCATGAGAAGATCACCGTACTGCGCGAGGTCGGCGACGCGTCGACGCGCAAGGGCGCGTACCTGATGCCCGTCACGGCGTGCGAGTGGCTGGGGCTGCCGGGGACGGCCGCCGCGATGGCCGACCCGTCGAGGCACGCTAGCGGCGGCGCGGAAAACGGAAGTGGTGGAGCGACGGGGGACGAGGGCGCCGTGCGCCTGTTTACCTTTGACACACCGTCACAGCTGGCCAAGTTCCTGCAGCGGCAGGAGCGGGAGCTGGAGAAGATGCGCAAAAAGGGACAGGCGGCAAAGACCAGGGGTGTGATCATCTACAGATGAAGTCCGCGGAAGAGAAGGGGGCAGGCGGCGGCAGGTCCATACAGGACGCGGTGCGACACCTCACCCATTACGACCACCACCGCATCGGAAAGTGCCTGATCGGGGAGATAAGGCGGGCCGAGCGCGGCGAGGCCAGCGTCATGGACGTCCGGAAGCTCGTGGCTGGCGGCGTGATGGACTGGGACGGGGTCGGCGCGCCAAGACTGACGCCGATCGGCACGGGGATCATAATGGCCGAGGGGTTTGGCATATCGTTCTTCGACGTATGCGTGTTGGCAGTCACGTACAGGTTCGCCCGCGCCATGTCCGCGCAGCCAGGGGGCGGCGCGGCTGCAGGGGAGCCCGCGGGGGAGCAGGGCGCGGCCACCATACCCATGCGGACCATCCAGAACTACTTTATCGACTGGCCATGCGACGAGGACGAGGTGCGAAAATCAGTATCCCGCCTGAGGGCGGCCGGACTGCTGCCCAGGTGCAAGTCAAGGCGCGTGGAGTGCAGCGCGAGCTCACTGGCCAACGTGCATGGACAGCTGACCGAACTCGACGGCTGGATTGAGCGGACGGCCGAGGACGTGAGGAGGATGCTGATTGCCCCTGCACCTACTGCTACCGCTTCCTGACGCGTCGATGCTCCAGTACGCGGAGCACGCCAGGCTGCTGCTCGTACTCGGGATGCTCGCGGCCAACTCCTACACGGACGTCAGATTCCGCACGGTATGGGGAGCGGACCGCCACTATGCCATGCTCGGGGCGCTGGGGCTCTGCATCTTTCTGTTTCCCGGGGGCGGGTGGCAGGACACAGGGGCCCTGATGAGCATGGCGGGCGGCATCACCTTCGTGCTGCTACTGTGGAGATGCAGGGTGCTGGCGTCAGGCGACTCGATCATCATGCTGATCGTCTGTGTGACGCTGCCCGAATACGGGGGGGTGCAGTTCGTGCCGATACTGGTGGTCCTGCTGGGTGTCACGCTGACCGGGTTCGCCGTGGTCGCTCACAACCTCGCGCTCAACACACTGCAGTACATCTCGCCCGACGGCAGGTCGCCGTTTGACAGGTACCCGGCGGCAGGTCCGTGGAAGCGCGCGGCCGCCCTGTTCACGGCCCACCAAAAGCGATCGTGGGAAAAGTACGTGGTGCCCGTATGGGAGGACGGGCGCGGCTCCTTCTCCGTGCGGCGCACGCAGCAGTTCGACCGGCGCGACTGGAAGGCCGTACCGGCCGGGCGCCTGGTCGTGGTCGCGGGGCCCGTGGTGCCATACCTGTTGCTCGTGGTCCTGCTGATAGTCGCGGCGGCCGAGGCGTTCCCGCCGCACGCGGTGGTGGTCTCACAGCATGCGGGAGCGGCCTGGCCGTGACTTCTGCCAGCGCCGGGCGGCGGAGACCGATTCCAAAAACCGGCCGCACACTTTCGCCCCAAACGAGCATATTTCAAAATTTATCTGTTCAGCTGTGTTTTTATTTTCGCGCGCAGCTAAAATCCAGCTGCAAATTTCATAAACTACGTACATTTTGGTCAAGATTATTGCAATATCTAGAACAACCAAGCTCCAGACCGTATGATTCTTATAAAAAACTGGGTCGAGCTGCGAAGCTGCACGCCCAAAACTCTTTTCCTAATTACACTGGTTCCCAAACACTTTTTTTTGGCGTGCAGTTGTGCAGCTGATACAAGATATTACAAAAACCAAAAAACGTCAGGCACGATAGAAACCATAAAGATCAAAAAACGTGTAATTATTTGACAAAAGACAAAAATTTATTGAAATATGTCAGCTGCGTTTCAGCTGCACTTTTCCGACCAAATCCAGCTGCGTTATTAATTTCCTGCCGATTATCACTGAAAATTAATAACTGCCGTAATGGATGGTACGCGTACCGCAGAATTTTCCAGGCCCTTAAATGCGTTTTTTATATAACAGTAGATGGAACTGAACCACACACACGCCGGGCCGCGTGGGCACCTGGTTTGT
>JAPPIP010000107.1 GCA_028820595.1 Nitrososphaerota archaeon
CGGCGGGGTGTTCGCGTTGTCATAATACTCGAGCCTGCGCTCCGGGGCCTGCATCTGAGACTCCTGCTCCTGTATCCTGTATTCCTGCTCCTGTATCCCGGACTCCTGAATCTCCATGGTCTGCCTGAGCCTTATGTTCTCAGTCCTTGCCTCCCTGTAGAGTTTCTTGTAGGGTTTCGACGGTTTGTTCAATACCGCGTATGCGGACTCGTAGTATTTGGATCAGGCAGGACAAAAAATTTCACGTGAATGGTAAAAATCTAGGCACGAGGTTAACACTTACAGATCATTTACTATAATGCATGTGCAATAATGCTGTTCTGTCGTTTGGCAGATCCGGAATTCGCAAGAGCCCGGTTTCGGCGCTGCCGCCCTGCCGTCACCGTGGGGCTCGTTGACTGCGAACGCACCGCCGCAACGCAGAAAGCGCCCACGGTAACTGTTAACGTGGTTTTGAAATTATGATCATTTTTAGGCACAAGTTCAAGATAGGATCAAAAAAATGGTGCAAAAATCTAGGCATGACGTTAACAGTTACCGCCCACGCATGCGTCCTGTGTCAAGGCCGCGTGCCGTCTCGATGCGATTACGCGGCGGGGTTCCTCTGAAAACTCGGGTGGCGGCACAATTGGCTGTTTGATTGCGCGTGGCCGGATGGGACTTGGCGCGCTGGCGCGTCCTCTGTGAAGCCTGTTTTCCATCGACGCGCTCCGACCCCGGCGTCCGGCCTGTTGGCAGGCCGCTGCCTGCCTCCACGTGCGGGAACCTTGGCGCGCTGCGCCAAAGCGGGCCGCCGGTTAATTGAACCTCAAAAACGCGTCGCGTATGGAGTCGGAGCGCTTCTCCACGATGCCGGCAATCTCGGCATGCTCCTGCGCCGTGGGCTCTCGCCCGTATCTGGACTGCAGCGCGGACGTGGCCGCGCCGATCATCTCCCCTACAAAGAAGCCGCACATGAAGTCCCCCACGTTCCGGCACCCCCACACGTCGGCGGTCCTGGGTGCGGGCCGCGCCATTCTGTGGATGTCCAGCATCTGCCCCACGTAGCCGTCAAGCCAGTCTGCAAACTCGGGGGCTAGTCCGCCGCCGTCCTTTTCGGCCATACGCGCATCATCGTGCCCATGCGGCTACTTTTCGGCAATGCCCTTTGACTTTTCATACGCGTATATCCCGTCAAGGAAGACGCGGTGGTCCTTGCCCTTTACCCTGGTGGCAAGCTCTATGTTCGCGGCAGTCTGCGTCACGTCGGTCCACACGGCGCCGGTTACTACAACGTCGTCGCCCTTTGACACCACCTTCGTGGTGGGGCCCACTATCCTGGTGCGGCGCGCGGCGCGCTCGCCCTGAAAGTTCTCTATTATGACCTCGCCGCCCTCGGCCTTTACGGTAATCGGGAAGTGGGCGAACACCACCTTCATCTTTATGGTGTACCCGCTGACAAGCCCCTCGCAGATGTTTCTTATGATGGAGCGCGCCGTGTGCAGTATCGCGTAGTCCCGCTTGCGCGGGCCCGCCGCTTTCAGGGTTATGCGGCCGTCGGCCACCTCTATCCCTACGGGTATGCTCCTAAAGCTCTGGAACGTCTTGCCCAGCGGGCCCTCGAATCCGAGCATGTGCTTTTTCTTTGTGACCGTGACGCCGTCGGGGACCTCCACCACGTCCTGCATCTTTTCGGGCCTAGTATACATATCCGATCAGAAACCCCCCTATTCCCCTCTGCAGCGCCTCGCGATGCGACATGACGCCCTGGTTTGTAGTGACAAGCAGCATGCCCCTGTCGTACGCCGGCAGGTACTGCTGCTCCCACTTTCCGAACTCGTCGTTGCGCACCTTGAACCTGGGCGAGATTGCGCCGCACTTGTTTATCTTTGCAAGCAGCGTGATCTTGAACTTGCCGCCCCGCCTGTCGTCCACGTGCTCGAAGCTGCCGATGTACTCTTCGCGCTCCAGCGTCTTTAGCACCTCGACGGCCAGGTTCGAGGTGGGCAGTATGGTGCACTCGCGCTTGCGGCGCGCCTCGTTGTTGTATAAAGTGACAAACAGGTTTGCGAGTATGTTGGTCGCCGGCATCCGTCTCACCTGTTCTTCCTGAATCCCAGGGAGGGCGCAACCTCCCTAAAGCACCGCCGGCATATCATGAGGTTGTACTTTTGAATCACTGCGGTATAGTCGCCGCACCGCTTGCACCACCTTGAGCCGCGCCCAAAGTCGTGCTTTTTTCTCCCGGTAAACTCGTATGAGCGGTCTTTTGCCATTGCTGCTACACCACCTGCACTCCGAACTCGGATGCCACGAACTCCTGCGCCTCCGCGCTCGTGATTGCATGGGCGCGCCCGACGCTCGCCTTGTGCTTGCTGCGCTTGCGTATGGAGTATCCGGGGCGGGCGAGGGCGACTGAGACGCCGAGCCCGAGTATGCCTATCTGCGGCTCGTACTTTACGCCCGGAATGTCGATGTGCTCCCCTATCCCAAAGGAGTAGTTTCCAAAGTTGTCAAAGGAGCGCCCGTTCGCCGCGTTGCCCTTTGCCTCCAGCAGCCTCTTGAGCAGCGCCCTCGCCTCCTCGCCGCGGACCGTGACAGATACGCCTATGGGCTCGCCCTTGCGGACGCCCCAGTCGCGCTGGCTGCCCCTCGCGTCGCGCTGGCAGGGCTTGCGCCCCCCGGTGATCTGCTCGAGCGCCTTTTTTGCGATGTTGATGGCGTCCCCGGAGCGGCCCATGCCCATGTTGAGCACGACCTTTTCAAGGTATACGCGCTTCATCGGGTTCTTTGGCGCGGCAGCGGCAGCAGCACCGTCGGCGGGCCGTTCGCGGTCTTGCTCCACCTCTATCGCCTCTGCCTGCTGTACCGACATCATGCCATCACCTTATCGCAATAACGGGCTTGTCCCGTCCTATGGGCATTATTATGTCCGCGGGGATCTCGATCTTGCGCTCCTCCAGGGCAAGCAGCACCCTCTTTGGCAGTATGAACGTGCCGGGCTCTATCGCCTCGATCTTGCCCGTGCGGCCCGCGTTTATCCCCCTGGTCACCAGGGCCTGGCAGCCCTCCTCGAGCCTCAGAACCTCGAGTATCTTCTGCTCCGGTATCTGCAGCAGGCACGCGTCGCCCACGCTGAGCTCTGTGTCGGTGATGAGGGAGCGGCCGTCGTGGAACCCTACCTGGGTGCGGCCGCCGGAAATCGTGGTCTTGCTCTTTACTCTTGCAAGCTTCTTGGAGGTTTCCTCTCCGTCTGTAATCGTGATTGGCACAAGCAGCCTCCCGTCGGTTGGCACCATCCTGTACGCGTCGGGCATGCCGTCAAGCTCCACCACGTCCATCAGCCCGATGGGGTGGTGCAGCGACTTTCTGACCACGCCGTCGACCCTTACCTTGCCGGCGTATATGGTGGACTTTGCCTCGCGCAGGCTGGTGACTATTTTGAGCATGTCGCGCAGAAAGACCGCCGTGGGAACCGCCACGTGCCTGCCGTGGGATCCGGGCCTCGTGGTGACTACAAACCTCTTGTCCTTGCGCGTGATCCCCCAAAACAGCGGGGCCATCTGCCGCTTTAGCTTTTTGCTTCCGGATATGCTCACCATTGTGCCTCATCTCCCGGGCGATCCTGCTTGGTTTTATCTGCTTGCCCGTCGTCGCTGCTCTGGCTCTCGCCGTGGTCGCCGCCGGCATCGCCGTCTTCGTTATCCTCCGCGCCGCCATCAGTGTCACCGTCCGCATCGGTATCGTTGTCCTCCGCCCGGTCGCCGTCCTGGACGTCATCTGCCTGCCTGTCCTCGTCAGCCTCATCCGTGGTGGCCTCCGCGCCGTCCGGGAGCTCCGCGCCCGCCTCGACGCCCTCCGGCGTTCCTGCTTGGAGGCGCTCGTCGTCCGTGGTCGCAGCGCCGTCCGTGGTCGCAGCAGCAGCGGCAGCGCCTGCCCCGGGGCCGCCCGCGGTCTCGTCCGTCTCGTACTCGCCGGTCGCCCCGATCTTGTCGCGGCGCCTCTGGTCGCTCAGGTTCAGCCCGGTCACAAGGACGTTGGACGCGTGTATCATAACGTCAAACTTGTCCCCCTTTGCCTTTTCCTTTTTGACTCCTGCAACCGAGATGCGCCCGGACTCGACGTCGATCTTCTCCACCTTGCCCGGCACGTCCGCGTACTCGCCGCGCTTTATCATTACCGTGTCGCCCTCCACGACCCTGATGCTGCGCCTGCCGTACTTTGAGCGGAGTCCGCTTGAGAGGTTTGCAGACACCTGCTTGCTCCGCAGGGCCTGGGACGCCCTGTATATCTGCCTGTTTCTCATCTTCGTTGGCTTTACCATTTACACCACCATCGACGCTAGGTTGGCCACCCTGGGCCACTTTTCAGAGGCTTCGGCCGCGACGGGGCCCTTTATGTCGGTGCCCTTCGTCTCGCCCTCCGGCGTGATCAGCACCGCGGCGTTGTCCTCAAAGCAGACCCTGACGCCGTTGAGCCTGCGGACCGCGTACTTTTGGCGCACTATCACGGCCCCGTACACTTGCTTGCGGAGCTCGGCGGGTCCCTTCTTGACCACCACGTTGCAAAAGTCCCCCACCGCGGCGGCGGGAAGCCTGGATGCGCGCGTCTTGTGCCGCGGCACGTTTATCACCTCTAGTATCTTCGCGCCCGAGTTGTCGGCGCATACTATGTTGGCGCCCACCGGTATCGACCTTGTCACGTATGGGCGGAACTCTTCTACTCCCTTGCCGGCCTGCTTTGCCATTACTTGCGCACCTCCACCACTACGTACGAGACCGACTTTGAGATCGGCCTGCACTCTGCTGCAAGGACGCTGTCGCCGTCCTGCACCTTGATGCATCCGGGGACGTGCGCATGTATGGTGCTCTTGTCCCTTGCATACCTTTTGAACTTTGCAAAGTATACCGGGACGTCCTTTTGGAGCGTGGCAGTCTGCCTCGCCTTTGCGCCAGTCACGCGCCCGTCAAAGAGCTTTCCCCTGACTGACAGTCCCCCGTGGTACGGGCAGTTCCTGTCGCCGCACGGCTGCCCCGGCGCGCGTCCGGAGCCTACCCCGATGTTCCTGGCATTGCTACGTCCCGCACTGTCGTTCTGGTCCTTTTCTGACATCCTGACACCATCCCCTCCTATGCCGCCGTCCTCTCAAACGGCCTTTTTAGCATGGCGTCCCCGCTTGCCGTGCCTATGCGCGCGCCGTTCCGCGAGAACTCTAGGACGGCTCCCTTCTTTGGGATCCCCTTTGGCGCGTCGCGGCAGAGCGGCCCCTCGCTGTGGTGCGGCGGCAGGCGTCCGGTGGGATCCCCTGCATGCGCGCGCCGATCCCCCACCTCCATAATCGTAATCATCGACTTTGTCTCGTACTGGATCCTGCCGCCCAGGCCGACCAGCGACCGGTTCGGCGCCTCGAGTACCTTGACGTCCAGCCCGACAATCTCATGGAACGGCACGTCTTTGGCAGATATGGTCGCATGCGGTGCCGCATCCCTGGCGGCCAGAACCGGCGTGGGCGTTACGGTCACTAGTCACCGCCTCCTCCGGCCTCAAGCGACTGCGCGTACTCTTCCATCCTGATCTCGCTGAGGCGGGTCTCCATGCGGGCGATGTCGCGGCGTATGGGCCTCAGCCTGCCGCTGTCCTTTTTCAGCGTGCCCTTTGTTGCAACAACCCTCAGCTTTGCAAGCTCTCCCCTGGTTTCGCGTATCTTTCCCTCCAGTTCCTTCCTGTCGTACTCCCGTATCACTGCCATGCTTCTCCTTCTCATCTCATTGCGGCCTCCTCTTCTTCCATGGTGTCGAGCTCCTTTATGCGCTCCCCTTCTATCTTGATGTGCTCGGACTCGGTGGCCGGGCCGCCGTCGCTTGGCGCGTCGGCATCCTTCGTCCCCTCGTCCGCGGCATTGCTGCCATCGCCACTCCCATCGTTATCACCTTTGCCTCCGGCCTCCTCCATTGCAATCTTTTTGGCCTTGGCAAGGTCTTCTGCCGATCTCATCTCGAACTCCGGGGGCCTCCGCTCCTTGTGCGCTATCCTTATCCGGACCCCGATGAGCCCCATCGGCGTGTTGACGTGGGCTACGTCCTCGTCTACTATGACCTCCGCATGGTGCCCTGCACGCGGCAGGACGCCGGCGGTATGCTTTTCAAAGGCCGAGCGGTCGCCCCTCAGCTTGCCGGAGACCGTAATCTGGACCCCCATGGCCCCGTTCTCCATGACCTGGTTGAGCGTCCACATGGTGGCCCTCCTGAACGCGGTCCCGCGCTCCAAGTGCGCGGCCATCCTGTTGCACATCACGCTTGGCGAGAGCTCGGGCACCTCGATCTCGGTGACTGAGACCTGCGGGTTCTTCAGGCCAAAGTCGTGCTCAAGGCGCTCCGTCAGTTCGCGTATGCCCGTCCCCTTGCGCCCGATCACGATGCCCGGGCGCGTCACGTGCAGCGCGATGCGCGTGCCCGTGGGCGTCTTTGATATCTCGGCGTGCGAGAAGCCGGCCTCCTTTATCGCCTGCTTGAGGTAGTCGTGCAGGAGCATCATGTTGTAGTTGTCCTTTATGACGTTCTTTACGGCGGACATCTCATACCTCCCTTGCCACCAGTTCCAGGTGCGTCATTACGTTGTTCTTCGGGGTCGCCCTTCCCTGCGCCCTCGGTATGATGCGCTTTATCACGACGCCCTTGTGGACGGTCGCGTTGATTATCTTCAGCCTGTCCACGTCGAAGCCCTGGTATCCGGCGTTCGCCTCTAGGTTGTCGAGCGCCCTTATGAACTCGTGCGCGGTCTTCTGGGGGTAGCGGCCCGCCATCATGCCGGGATCCGAGCGGTGGCCGACTTGGCCCTTGTACCTTCCAAACGGTATGGCCCGCTCCTTGTGTGTCACGGCGGTGAGATAGTCGCGCGCCTTCTCCAGGCTGAGCCCCGATATGGCCTTTGCGACCTCGCGGGCGTGCTTGTGCGACATGTCCTTATCCCGTACCGAGGCGCGGACGTGCTGCGTGGAGTCGAATCCCTGAAACGCATATCCGTACCGTGTCATAACAATCACTTCAGCGGGACATAGAGGCTTGACCTCGAGGCCCCGACGCCCGGCGCGCCATGGGAGACCTTTTTGTTAGTAATCACGTACTCGCCCAGGTAGTGGCCGATCATCTCCGGCCTCAGCAGGACGGGCGCAAACTCCTTGCCGGAAAACACGTTTACCGTAACACCCATCATGCTGGGCAGGATGATGAGGTCGCGCAGGTGCGTCTTTATGGGGTTCGTAAGGGTTCCCGCCTTGGCTGCCTTTATCTCCTCTATGAGCTTGCGCTTTGAGTCGGTTATGCCCCTGGTAAGCGAGCGCCGCTGCCTGGAGTTCAGCAGCGAGAATACCTTTTCAAGCGACAGCGACTCCAGTTCGGCAATCGGTATTCCGCGATAGTTGAACTCTTTTACCATCTGTATGGCACCTCTCTGGTTTGCCAGGACCTGGTGGCGGCCGCGTCGGCTGCCGCGGCGTCCGTCATACGTGATGCACCCGCAGTCATTATGCGGGCCGTGCGTGGCAGGCGGTTATTATATGTGATGAAATTATTGTCTGCCCGCGTCCGGCATGCGGTGCGGGATGCCGGCGCCTTGGCCGGCGTGCGTGGCGCCGCGGCTGCGGCCGCGGGTGCTGCCGTAGTTGTGGCTGCCGCCACTGTCGCGCCTCTCATCATCACCATCACCACCCTTGCCACTCTCAGTCACAGCATTCCGATGTCCGTCGCAAGATCCCTTGCCATCTCCGCGTTCTCAAACTGCACGAACGCCTTCTTGCCGTATATGGTCCGGGCCGTGTTGACGTCGCGTGCCGCCTTTCCGTACAGCGTCTTTATGGCGTCTACAATCTCGTGCTTTGTCGCCGTGCGGCTTACGATAAAGCAGATCTTCGCCTCCGACTCTACCATCTCAAAGGTGCGCTCCGTCACGTAGGGCCTGATCATGATGCGCGCGGCGGTGTCGGCGTCCATCTCCCTTGCCTTGCCGCTGCCGCTGTTCATTTCGGTTCCGCCTCCCTTGGTTCGCCGTCCCCTGCGTGACCGCCGCCGGGCATCATGCCCATCACGTCCAGGTGGGCGGATCTTACGCGCCCGAGCTGCTCTACTGCGGACCTCGTAAACACCGCAAGTCTGATCGGATCCGAGCCCGGCGCCAAGTCAAGCACGCTCAGCTCGGAGACCCCGCGCGCCTCGACCCCCGGAAGGGCCCCTGCGGCGCTCTTCAGTGGGACGTTGCCGTCGCCGGCCACTACGAACAGCACGCTCTTGCCCTTCTTCTTCGAGCGGCCCCTGAGCGAGGAGCGTCCGGAGCGGGCCTTGCGGCCCCTGAGCCGTTCCACGTCGTCGCCGAGCCCGAGCTTTTCGACTAGCGCCAGCACCTCGCGGGTCGTTGCGTGCTGCCCTATGTCGTCCTCTATTACAATTGGAAATCCTCCCTTCATCCCGTCCGCGTACCCGGCGACCTTGTGCCCCCTCGACTCGACAATCCTCCTGGATGCCGTAGCCGCGACCGCGGAGCAGAACGCCAGCCTGCCCTCCTTCTTGTTGAGCTTCTTGTAGATGGCCTTTTCTGCAGCCGGCGGGTGGGCCTGCCTGCCTCCCCTGGTCGACGCGACCTCCGCGCCCTCGCCGCGGCGCCTCCCGCCGCCCCCGCGGGCCCTTGCAATGCGCGCAATGCCCCTCCCGGTCGGCGGATCGTTGGTGTCGGCCACCACGTCCATGCCCGCCGTGGGATGCCTCCCCTGCGGCTGGAAGGAGTGCGAGGATAGGTGCACGAACGCCTTGCGTATCAGGTCGGGCCTGAACGGCGTCTGAAATATCGGCGGCAGCTGCAGCGCGTGGCCGGAAGAACCATTACCGTCACCTGCAGCTGGCACCTCGCCGCTGGCCGGGATCACGGAGACGGCCGCAGCTGCCGCGTCTGTACCCTTCCGGGCCACTATACCACGACCTCCAGTATGTTCGGCTTTGAGACCTTGGCGGGCTTGTTTCTGACCTGGCTTCGCAGCTTGACAAGCCTCCTGTATGTTCCTGGAACAGAGCCCTTTAGTATTACATACTCCCCCTTTACCAGCCCAAAGTGCTTGTACCCCCCGGCCGGGTTGATGCCCTTGTTCTGCTGTTGCAGCTGTGCGGATTGGGAGCCGGCGCCTCTGCGCCTTTTTATGCCGTCGGACTTCTTCGAGCCCGCGGCGGCGGCGGACTGCGCCTCCATCTCCTGACGCCTCTGCTCCTCCTCTGCAGTCGCGTCGCCCACTATCATTATCCTCTTGTTGTACTCGGTCCTCTGGTGGAAGCCGAACTGTCCGGCCCTCGGAACAGTATACATGACGCTCTGCGGCGATATGGGCCCCAGCGATCCGACCTCGCGCACGGTCTTTCTTGACTTGTGCTGTTTCTTCTTTACGTTCCACCGCTTCAGGACGCCCTGCCATCCCTTGCCCTTTGTGATGGCCGCCACGTCAACGCTGGAGCCGGCCTCAAACGTGTCCGATATGCTGACCTGCTTGCCGAGCATCCCGCTCAAGTACTCAAACTGCTGCGCGATGGTGCCGCCGCCCACCATGCCCTCGAAGATGTACGGGTTCTTCTGCTCCAGCCCCGCCTGCCTCGGCGAGACTGCCAGTATCGCGTACAGCTCGCTTATGCGGCCGAGTGACGCCTCCGCATTCTTGAGGGCGTTCTCGTCCCCGTTCTTCAGCTTGACCACCTTTGCCATCTCGCGCGGCATGTCCTCCGCGTACACGTCGAATGCCGCGTACAGCCCGCGCGCGGCGTCCCTTGCATAGCCGCGAATGCCCAGTATCAGCACCGGCGGGGTCGCAAGGACGGTCCCCAGGCTCACAAGCTGCTTGCCGGCGTTGGGCACCTTCCCCCTGTCGTCGATGCTCACTATCTGCACGCAGCCGGCCTTGAAGCCGCAGTGCGCAAGTATGCGGGGCTCCTGTGCCTCGTCAACCTCGGGCCACGCCCTTATGCGGGCCTCCATGCTCTTGGCCCTTGCGCGCGGCGAGTATGCCAGGCTTCCGCGCCGCGGCGAGTGTCTCTTTCTTGCACCCATGTTTGGGGCGTGAAATTTCCACCTCTTTTAAACCCTTTTGCAGAGTGGTTAACCCTGTCGTAAGAGATATTAGCTATTTGCAGCGACGGGGCTTCCATCTGTGCCGCGGCTGTGGCTGCTGCTGCTGCTGTTGCCGCCGGATGGGGAAAAAGAAGCATGATCGACGGGCCTTGCATGCGCGCAAAGGTCTTGGAGCCTTGAAATGCCGCCTGCGCCCACTTGCGAACTTTACTCGGGGTTGCCTGGCAGCTCCTGCAAATTCATTCTTGAAGGGGGTGTCTATGCTTGTGGATTTGAATTCGGCAGACCCCCGCCGTAGCGCAATCAATATATGAATCCGATGCCGTTACAAGTTGATCTTGGGAATGCCGCACGCAGCGCAACGCACTGGCAGCAGACTAACTTGTAGCCTTCCGACGGCTTGCGTACGCCGGAGTCTTGGAGCAGCACAAAGAATGGCGCATGCGCGCGATACCGGCATATCCGGACGGGATAGATTGTTGTGACAGTTATGAAAGATGATAAGGGCGTGTCAGGTACGGGTGCGGCGGCACCTGGGGCGGCGGCAACAGGTACGATGGTGTTGGGGCAATAGATGGACACCGCCATAGTTCACCCTGACGCCTCCGTCATGATTTACAGAGCCGAAGCACGGGCCTTGCCCCGCGCCGCTCCATGCGGCATGCGCGCGCCGTTGCAGAAGCGCACTGCAGCGGGATCCGCAGCAGTCCGGGGAGGCGCCACCGCATGGTAGACATCTGGGTCGAGGCCGCCGCGCTCGCCACGCTCCTGGGGCTGTCCGGGTTCTTCAGCGGGCTCGAGGTAGCCCTGGTGGGCGTCCGCATGTCTGCCGTGGAGCAGATGCTCTCGGAGGGCAAGAAGGGCTCAAGGGCGCTGCACCGGCTAAAGTCCAACCCGGGATGGATGATGTCAAGCGTCAACCTTGGAAACAACCTGGTCAACGTGGGGGCCTCGGCCCTTGCCACCAGCGTCGCAATCAGGCTGTTTGGAAACGAGGGGCTCGGGATCGCCATCGGGGTGATGACCTTCCTCATACTGATATTCGGCGAGATCACGCCAAAGACATACTGCAACGCGAACGCGGCCAAGATAGCGCTCAGGTACGCGCCCGTCCTGCTCGGGTTCAGCTACGCGCTGTATCCCGTGGTAAAGTTTTTTGAGATGATAACGAAGCGCATGGTGCGCCTGACGGGCAGCAGCTACTCCCCCCCTCCCATAACCGAGGAGGAGATACGGGGCGTCATAGAGCAGGGCCGCAAGGAGAAGGCACTGGAGAAGGAGGAGGTAGACATGCTCCACGGGGCCCTGAGCTTTGATGACACGGTGATACGCGCTGTGATGACGCCGCGCACGAAGATGTTCGCGCTAAACGCAAAGATGATGCTTTTTGAGGCGCTTCCGGAGATCAACCGCAGCGGCCACTCCAGAATACCGATATATGGCGACTCCGCGGACGACATCGTTGGCTTCATCCACGTCAGGGACGTGCTAGGGGAGCTGGAGCGCGACAACAAGATGGCCAGGCTCGACAAGATATCGCGCGAGGCCGTGTTCGCGTCGCAGGAGAAGACGATAAGCGCCCTTTTGCGCGAGATGCAGGGGCGGCAGACGCACATGGCCATAGTGGTGGACGAGCACGGCGGCGTGGAGGGGCTGGTGACTCTTGAGGACCTGCTCGAGGAGATCGTCGGCGAGATAGAGGATGAGACGGATGCCGCGCGGCGCGCAAAGTATACGCGCGTCGACGGGGACACCATAATCGCTGACGGGGACATTGAGATCGACGTGGTAAACGAGGTGCTCGGGGCAAATGTACCCGAGGGCGACGACTATGCGTCGCTCAGTGGGCTGCTGCACGAGAAGCTGCAGGACATACCGCAGGCCGGCGACAAGGTGGAGGTGGGGGGGCTGCGCATCGTAGTCGAGAAGACCTCAAAGAACGTCCCGCAAAAGGTCCGGATAGAGAGGATCGCGGCGGTGGCAGGCAGTACCGCGTCGAAAAGCGGTAGCGGCGGCCCATGATGCGCCCCGCTCTCCCGATCCGCGCGGCTATGCAAACGTCTCCTGCAGGATGCGCTTCTTTTCTGCCATGTGGAACACCCTCTCCGTGTGGGCCGCGGCCTCCTCGTAGGGCCGGCCCATCGCCATGGCCTGCAGCAGCATGTGGTTCTCCGGGATCACGATGCCGGTCTGGTCGTCCGAGTACATCATCTGTATGGTGTCGCCGTGCACCTCCGTCATGTTCGCGTGCACGTGCACGAGGTTTGTATCCACAAAGCTGAATCCCATCTTCCTCGCGCACTCGCGTATCTCGGCCGTGCCCTTCGCCCCGCGCAGTATGGCGATCCCGGGCTCCCGCCCCAGAAGCCTGTGCAGTTCTGCCGCGTCCGGCACGGCGCCCGACTCGGCCACCTCGCGGGAGAAGCGTACGTCCATTATGTGCAGGTGCATCTGTCGCGTGGGCACCTTTACGGCCCTGACGTGCAGCCGGGACGGCAGGTCGGCCTTTCCGCTGCCTCCGCCTGCCCCAAACGCCGCCCTGACGTCGCGGCCGTGGTGCGGCGCCTCGGTCATCTCTATCGTGTCGGGAACCTCCTTGTCCGCCTGCTCGATGTCGGCCCACCTCCGGATCAGCGTCACGTCGATGCGGCTTATGCCGTCCCCGTACGCATTGCGCAGGGGCATCAGCATGCGCCCCATCCCGGTCACGTTGCAGCTCCCCTGCATGGCGTGCTTCGCGTTTATCGCCCTGTCGTAATTGGTCCGGGAGTTGAACAGCAGGTCCGACACGGCCTCGGGCCCCTCGACCGACTCGCCACCCTGGTATATTGCAGGTATGCCGCCCGGCTCGTAGAGGTGCGTCTTGTTTGCGTACCCGCACCCGCCCGGCGACGCGTCTATCACGATGTCGGACTTTGCAAGGGCCGATTTTATGGTGCCCCTCACGCCGCCGCATCCCTCAAAGTCCGGCAGCTTGGATTCGGGCACGTATACGTCGATGCCCTTTGAGGCGGCCTCTGCCACCTTGGAGTCCGGAGACTGCTTGCCCACCCCGGTGACCTCCAGTTCCGGGTCGTCTAGCAGGAACGACGCCAGCCTGCTTCCTATCGAGCCGTACCCGTTTACAAAGACCCGTTTCATGCCGATGAACCGGGGCGTGGGATATTTAGTCTGTTTGCACGCGCCCGGGGGCAGCAGTGCCGCGCAGGGAATACCGGACGGAGGCTCGCGCAGGTCGTCAGCCGGGCCTGATCAGACCGGCCTCGATCAGATGCGACAGGGCCGCCATAGCGTCGTCGTCGCTGACATCGTCGGATTCCCACCACATGAGCAGGATTGCAATCCAGCCTGGCATGGACGGCCCCGCCTGCTCGTCCGGGGGCAGGGGTTCCGGCAGCAGCGAGTGCTCTGACAGCAGCAGCAGCGAGGTGTACACCGCACTGTCCGGGGCGGCTCCGGACGCCCACGCCCACATGTCCTGCCGTATGTAGTCGGCCAGCAGGGCAGGCAGCGTCTCGCCCCGCTCAAAGCCGCGTATCGTAAAGACGTCCTGGGAGTGGCCGCGCACGTCAAATGAGACGTGCCACAGCCCCATGTCGTCTGCGCGCTGCGTATGGTTGATGGGCTCGCCGTTCCTGTACACCTCAAACGACTCGTCGCGCGTGACGGGCGGTATCTCCACCGTTGCAAACGTCTCAAAGGGGTAGCTGTTGGTGCTCTGCATCTCGACGCTGAGGCCGTCCTCTGCAAAGACGGGCCTGTAAAGCCAGGCCCCCGACTCGTACCGCATCAGGTACTTTTGGTCACCGCGCTGCGCCGTCAGGGGGTGCACGGAGTCCGAGGAGGGAGCAAAGCAGCTATAGTACGAGACGCCGGAGATCGAGGGGTCCGCGCGCATCTCAAACGGCACGATCTGCCCCGGCGCGACTGACCCGAGAGGCTCGCTGCGGGCCGCGTCAAGCACCGAGGCGTCACCGTGGACGACGGCCCACAGCACCGGGTCCTCCAGCGTACTGCTGCCGGAGTTCACCGCAAGTCCGGACAGGTGCCCGCCGGGATGCACCACCAAGGTATGGTCGTACAGCACGTCAAGCGTAGCCGTACGCGCGACGCCGGCTGCGGGCGCCATGTCGTATCCGGCCAGCCCGGCGTGCGGCGACGCGTCCGGCACCTTTACCTTGAACGGGAGCTCACCTCCAGAGGGTATCGCGCCGTACGGCACCTCTATCTCGTACGAGCGGGGCCCGTCTGAGACATGCAGGAACAGCAGCGGCCTTGCATCCCACAGGTATCCGTTCTTTACGTTGCCCGTTATGGTGTAGACGCCGTTTGAGTCCACGTACGCGGCAAGCTCTCCTGACAGCATCACAAGCTGTCGGGGCATGTCGTCGGCAGGCGCGTCGCTCTGGTCAGACCCATAATCGTAATAATAATCGCCCCCATAAGCCGACGCAGCGCCGTCATGCAACATGGCCGCTGCAACTACTGCAATGGAGGCGACAAGCGGCGCGATGTGGCGACGGCGGCACGTTCCGGTCACGCGTCCGCGCAGGAAAGCGCCGGCCCCGCAGCTCATGCGCTGTATAGGACCGTGGGCAATATACAGTTTTGATCATGGGCAACTAGCGCAAAGGCGCCACAAATGGGCCCCGCGGACAGTTCTGGCGGCGGCTCGGGCTTGGGCGCGGGAGCAAGCAGGAGCCTGCCAAGCGCCGTTGCGAACTCCGCCCACTTCGGGGCCTTGCCGCGCATGTTAGGCATGTGGCATGCCGCGGCCAGCAGGGATTAGCCCGGAGGGACTCGTCGTGCAGCAGGCCGCATGCTGTTGTATGGTTCTGGCAGCCGGTTTCATGTGCTAGTATATATACAAAAGGTTACTTCTACACGAATTATAAATATGCTGCACACTACAATTACCCCATGAGTACGGATGAATGCACGCCAATGCTTGAAAAAGCAATGAGCTCGATCGGGTTTGCGCAAATGCTGCCCTCCAGTCCGGTTTATGACCTGAATGGCATGAAAGGTGCCACCGGCTTATCGGAGAGCACCATCAGAAAAAGGATGGCCCGCCTGAAAGAGCTGGGGCTGGCCGATTACAAGCGCGGCAAAGCCACGATAAAAAGGGAGGTCGTATCCTAGTTAGTGTCATAACCCTGCCTAGAATTTCACCCGCACGAGGCGCCCTAGACG
>JAPPIP010000020.1 GCA_028820595.1 Nitrososphaerota archaeon
CTCATAGTGTTCACATTATTTGGGCGAAATCATGTTGAATTGGACAGCGCCGCCTAGTGTACTAATGTATATAATCCCCGCACGCGGCGGTGGCGACGATGGCGACGACGACGTGACGGCGCCACGCGTATTGAAAATAAATAGCTGCGGCGCGCATGTGACGCATGGCCGCCGCCGCATCATCATCATCCCGTGCATCATCATCATCCCGTGCATCATCATCATCCCGCTCGCCGCGCGACCCGGCAGACGCCACTAGCCTTGTCATAGCGGCCGCCATGGGGGACGAGCCGGCCGACACCATACTTGAAAACTGCTCAATATACTCCGTGTACACCGGCGAGATCCTGCACGACATGCAGGTCTCCATATACGGCGACCGCATCTCATACGTGGGACATGACGCGTCCCACACCAGGGGTCCCCGCACCGCCACAGTCGATCTGGGCGGCAGGCGCGTCGCGCCCGGATACGCGGACCCGCACATCCACATCGACCAGTTCGTAATGCCCTCAGAGTTTGCCAAGGAGGCGCTCCTGTGCGGCGTCACCTCGCTGTTCTCGGATCCCATAGACGTGGTAAGCGTGGCCGGGCACAGGGGCTTTGAGGAGTTTCTGCGCGCGGGGCGCGGCCTGCCAATCCGCATATTCCAGACCGTGCCGGGCGGCCTGCCAGTAGACCCCCGGTTCAGCAGGCGCGGCAGTGGCGCCATGCATGCAAGGCAGATGGCGGCCGTGCGCCGCAACCCGGACGTGCTCGGGATGGGCGAGGTGTTCTCGTGGACAAAGGTGACCGAGCGGGACCCTAGGACCATGCGCTCCATATCTGACATGACGCGGCAGCACTGCATCATAAACGGGCACACGGCGGGCGCCTCCGGAAGAAAGCTGGCCGCGTACGTCGCGTCGGGCATAATATCGTGCCACGAGCCGATAAACTTTGAGCAGGCAATAGAGCGGCTGCGGCTCGGGATGTGGGTGATGATACGCGAGGGCTCCATACGCCGCGACCTTGAGGGGATCGTCAGGGAGGTCCTATCCCACGGGCCCTGCCTTGAGAGGCTGATGTTCTGCTCCGACGGGCTTGATCCTGCAGCAATCAGAAAGTTCGGGCACATAGACCACTGCGTCAGGGAGGCAGTCCGGCTCGGCATACGCCCGGTCGACGCGGTTACAATGGCGACAAGAAACGTGTTCGACTACTATATGATGGGCCGCGACCTGGGCGGCATCGCACCGGGCAGGCTTGCGGACATACTCGTGATGAGAAAGGGCGACCACTCGTCGTTCCGGCCAGAAACCGTGATGGTCGGCGGCAGGACGGTTGTCTCAAAGGGCCGCCTTGCCGTGGACGTCCCCGCAAGGAGGACGCCTGCATGGATACGGCGCACCGTGAGGACCCCCAGGCTCTCGGCGTCGGACTTTGCGGTGCGCGCGCGCGGCCGCGCCACGTCTGCCAACACCATCGTGCTGAAGACTGAGATCATAACGGGGTTGGGCACGGCCCCGGTCGTATGTGACGGCGACGGGCGGGTCGTGCCGCACCCGGACGCGGCCGACGTGTGGAAGGTGGCCGCCTTTGACCGCGTACGCGGCGGCGGAGGCACCAGGGGCAGGCGCACCGTGGGGTTCCTGGAGGGGCTCGGCGGGGACGTCGGGGCGTTTGCAAGCACCTGGAGCTTTCATGAGAACGACATGATCGTCATAGGGTCAGACGACGCGGAGATGGCGGCAGCCGCAAACCACCTGACTGGGAACAACGGCGGGGTGGCAGTGTCACGCAACGGCAGGATTGTCGCGTCCATGCCCCTGCAGTTTGCGGGGATAGTGTCCACCGCCCCCTTTGATACCGTACTCGAGCAGTTTGGGCAGGTAAACGGCGCGATGTCCGACGCGGGGTGCCGGTTTGAGAGGCCCGTGCTGGTGCCCCTATTTCTGCCGTTTCTGGCGCTGCCCCTGGTCAGGATGACGTCCGGCGGCATGGTGCACGTCACGGAGGGCAGGCGCATCGATCCCCTCCGCTACGGCGACGCGTAGCGCGGCGGGCATTCCAAGGGAGTAACTGTTAACGTGGTTCTTAAAAACTGGTCAGTTTCAGGCATGGATCGAGCATCTGACGAGAAAAACCATCGAAAACTTAGGCAGGACGTTAACAGTTACCCAAGGGAAAATGCCGCCAAGTAATATTAAAAAAGGGGGTTCCTTGCATCCGGATCCTAAGCATGGCATCGATACAGCAGGGCCCAAACGGACCGGTACTCGTCCTAAAGGAGAGCGCCCTGCAGCAAAAGGGCCGCGACGCCCAGCAGAACAACATTACGGCGGCAAAGCTGGTCGCGGACCTGGTAAAGAGCAGCCTGGGCCCCAGGGGCCTGGACAAGATGCTGGTCGACTCGCTCGGGGACGTCACGATTACAAACGACGGCGCCACGATCCTAAAGGAGATAGACGTGCAGCATCCGGCCGCCAAGATGATAGTTGAGATATCAAAGACGGTAGACAACGAGGTGGGCGACGGCACCACGTCATCCGTGGTGTTCGCGGGCGCGCTTCTGGCCGCCGCCGAGGACCTGCTCAAAAAGGACGTCCACTCCTCGACCATCGTGGAGGGCTTCCAGGAGGCGGCCGAGAAGACATTGGAGGTGTACGGCCAGGTGTCCGAGAAGATCAGCCCCGGCGACAGGGCAGCGCTGCTAAAGGTTGCAAAGACAAGCATGGAGTCCAAGCTGATATCCGAGGACAGCGAGGAGCTTGCAGGCGTTGTGGTCGACGCCGTGATGAGCGTGGCCGCAAAGGCAAAGGACGGCAGCACTACAGTCGACTTGGACAACATAAAGGTGGAGAAAAAGGCCGGCGGCTCCATACACGACACCCAGATTGTAAAGGGGATCGTGCTTGACAAGGAGATCGTCCACAGCGGAATGCCCTCAAAGGTCGAGGGCGCAAAGATAGCCTTGGTGGACACGGCGCTCGAGATTGAAAAGACCGAGATGAGCTCCGAGATCAGGATAACCGATCCGGCCCAGATGCAGATGTTCCTGGAGGAGGAGAACCGCATGCTAAAGGAGATGATTGAGAAGATAAAGCAGGCTGGTGCCAGCGTGGTGATCTGCCAAAAGGGCATTGACGATATAGCCCAGCACTACCTGGCAAAGCACGGCATGATGGCCGTCCGGCGCGTAAAGGAGAGCGACATGACAAAGCTTGCAAAGGCGTCGGGCGGGCGGGTCATCAGCAACATCGACGACCTGTCCTCGGGGGACCTGGGCGCGGCCGACGTGGTGCAGCAGAAAAAGGTCGAGTCGGACAAGTGGGTCTTCATAGAGGGGTGCAAGGACGCGCGCTCCGTGTCCCTGCTGATACGCGGCGGCTCGCAGAGGGTCGTAGACGAGGTGGACCGCTCCATACACGACGCCTTGATGGTGACAAAGGACGTGATTGAAAAGCCCGCCATAGTGGCAGGCGGCGGGGCGCCCGAGGCGTACGCGGCGGCCCAGCTGAAGACGTGGGCCGACAGCTTTGACGGGAGGGAGCAGCTTGCAGTCAAAAAGTTTGCAGAGGCCCTCGAGTCGATACCGCTTACAATCTCGGAGAACGCGGGGATGGACCCGATAGACACCATGGCCACCCTCAGGGCGCGCCAGGGACAGGGCAGCAAGTGGACCGGCATCGACGCGCGCAACACGGAGATTGCCGACATGCTAAAGAAGAGCATCGTGGAGCCCGCGGCAGTAAAGGAGCAGATAATAAAGTCCGCGACTGAGGCGGCGTGCATGATCCTGAGAATCGATGACGTTATCGCCGTGTCCGGGCCCCCGGGCGGAGCCGGCGGCGGACCGCCCCCGATGTAGCGGCCGCTATACGATTCCCAAGTCCCGTTGCTTGGACGCAACCTGCGCCAGGACAAAACCATATTTCCAAACGAGGATGTTCGCATCGCCGGCCCCGACATGCGCGCGCATACCGCATATGGAAAAAATCATAATACGCGTTCTGCATACGGCATCATGGGCCGGTACAGGATAGGCGTGGATCTGGGCGGCACGAAGACCGAGGCGGTGCTGCTTGACGGGCAATCCCGCATAGCGAGGAGGGAGAGGGTGCCGACCCCGGGCGATTATGCCGGGATCGTGGGGGCCATTACGACGCTGGTCGAGCGCGCGGCCGACGGGCTGCCCGGAGGCCTCGGCTCCGTGGGCCGCATAGGCGTCTGCACGCCCGGCACCGAGTACGGCCCCGACATGCTCATCGCAAACAGCAACACGCCGTCCATCAGGGACATGCCGCTGCGCCGCGACTTACGGGAGGCGCTGCGCCGCGACGACGTTGCCATAGAGAACGACGCCAACTGCTTTGCGCTTGCCGAGTCGGTGATGGGCGCCGGCTCCGGGTACGACGTGGTGTTTGGCGTCATAATGGGAACCGGCGTCGGCGGCGGGATAGTGATCGGCAAGAGGATACACCGCGGCGCAAGCGGCATTGCCGGGGAGTGGGGGCACCACACGCTTCATGCGGGGGGCAACCGGTGCTACTGCGGCAGGAACGGGTGCGTCGAGACGTACCTGAGCGGGCCCGCGCTAGAGTCCGGGTGGGCCCAGATGACGGGGCGCGCGGCGGGCATGCCGCAGATATCCGAGCACGTCACGCCGGACGGTGATATCGCAGGTGACGCGCGCGGCCTGGAGGGTGCGCGCGCGTGGCTTGAGGAGGCAATCGACAACTTTGGCCTGGCCCTTGCAAACGTGGTCGACATACTGGACCCGGACGCCATAGTCATGGGAGGGGGCCTCTCAAACATGGACGTCTGGTACGGCGCGGGCGCAGAGTCCGTCCGGAAAAACGTGTTTTCCAGCCTGGCGTCAGACGTGCCGATACTGAGGAACAGGCTGGGCGACTCGGCAGGCGTGATAGGCGCCTGCCTGATATGATGTGTGACGCTGGCACTATCCGCACACCCAGCAGCAGCCCCACCGCGCAACCAAAACGGCATTGCCACAAGCAATATCTCCTGCAGGTGGCAACGCCCCCCATGAAGCGGCAAGAGGTGGTGATGATGGTCGGCGTACCGGGCAGCGGCAAGACCACCTATGTCAGAGAGAGGCTGTCCGGCCACGTCCACGTGTCACTTGACGTCAACAACTTGGAGCTTACGGGCGCTGATAGGGCCGCGCTGCTGGACAGGTATGAGCGGGAGGAGCCGCTGAACCTCGGGCGGCAACCGTACGGAATGCCCTCCAACCCGGCCGGCAGAAAATACCGCAGCTCCCTCAGCAGGGAGCAGGGCAGCCGCAACCGGAGGAGGGAGTACGTGCAGATGGCCGACGCGCTCAAAGCGGGTGGGGACGTCGTGATAGACGACACGAACCTCACAAGTGCGATACGCTGGCCCTACGTACTGATGGCGCGGCAGCACGGGGCCACGGTCACCGCCGTATACTTTACGGACGTCGCCCTGGCGCTGGAGCGCAACCGCGCGCGCACGGGCAGGGCCAGGGTGCCCGACCACGTACTGCGCAGGCAGTGCGGAATGCTGGAGATGCCCCGTAAGGAGGAGGGCTTTGACTGCACGCGATGGGCCGGCGGGTAGCGGCCCACTGATAGCGGCCCACTGATAGCGGCCCACTGATAGCGGCCCACTGATAGCGGCCCGCGCGGCGGCCGTTCACGCTTAATAGGCAAGGACTCCACTCCCACGTATGGCCGACACGTTTGAGGAGGAGAACGAGAAGAGGGGCATGATATACCCGGCCGGGTACAAGCCGCAGGTACCGGCGGATGCAGGCGACGCGGCAAGGCCCGATCCCGCGGTCAGAAACCAGCTGCTGAACTCCATACTGCAGCAAAAGCCGTCGCCGGGGGGCGCCGTCCCGGTCGACACGGACCTGTTTGCGGTAATGGCCGCGCGCCGCTCCACGCGAAAGTTCGCAGACCGCCCCGTGGAGCCCGAAAAGGTCGACAGGATAATAGCTGCCGCCGACACGGCCCCGACTGCGGGAAACTACCAGGGGTTCGAGATATTCCTGGTGCGCGGGCCGGACACAAAGCGGAGGCTGGTGGCCGCGTGCAACAACCAGCCGTACGTGGACGCCCCGCTCGTTTTGGTGTTCTGCAAGAACCCCGCGCGGGTAAAGTTCGACTTTCCGGACTACATACTCAGAAAGTTTGCAATACAGGACGCCACGCTGGCCGCGGGTTACTCGCAGCTCGCGGCCCAGGCCCTGGGGCTCAGCTCCATATGGATAGGCATGCTTGACGAGCAAAAGGTGATGGACGCCCTGGGCACCGACCTGGTCCCGTCCTCGGTGCTGTGCGTCGGGTATCCGAGGCAGGCAAAGTATCCCAAGCCCAGGCGCAACCTGTCGGACCTGGTGCACGTGGTGTGGTAGCTGCTGCCTCCCGCCGGCACTGGGACCGCCACAACCGTCACTGCGGCTCTATGGTCGCCGGCGGCTTGCTTGATACCGCGTACGAGACCCAGGTCACGTTGTCTATCTCGTTTGTTATGCGGTTGCTCATCTTCTCCAGCAGGTCGTGCGGCAGCCTGGTCCAGTCCGCCGTCATCGCGTCAGTGGAGCTCACCACCCTTATCATCACGATGTTGCCGTACACCCGCCCGTCCCCCACCACGCCGACTGCCCTGTCGTCCCCGACTGCCGCGTACGCCTGCCAGACCTCCGAGTAGAGCCCCGCCTGCCCCAGCTCGTCCTCCACTATCTTGCCTGCCACGCGCGCAATTTTGAGCTTTTCTGGCGTCACCTCGCCCATTATGCGGACCGCCAGCCCGGGCCCCGGAAACGGGTGCCGCATGTAGATGCTCCGGGGCACCCCGAGTATGCGCGCCACCTCCCTGACCTCGTCCTTGTACAGGTCGCGGAGCGGCTCCAGGACCTCCAGGTCCAGCCACTCGGGCAGGCCCCCGACGTTGTGGTGGGACTTTATGACGGAGGCGGGGCCCTTTGAGACGCCGCTCTCAATCACGTCCGGGTACAGCGTCCCCTGGGCAAGCCACCTGAACGGGCCGCGGCTCTCTGCAAAGTCGCTGAACACCCTTACAAACTCCTCGCCCACTATCTTGCGCTTTGCCTCCGGGTCTGCCACCCCCCTGAGCTTGCCAAGGAATTTTTGCGCCGCGTCCACGGCCTCAAAGTTCATGCCAAAGTTGTCCCGGAATATGCCCGTAATCTCCCGCGACTCGCCCTCCCGCAGGAGCCCGTTGTCCACGAAGACGCACTTTAGCCTCTCCCCTATGGCCCTGTGTATGAGGACGGCGGCCACGGTCGAGTCCACGCCCCCGCTGACGCCGCACAGCACGTTCCCCTCGATGCCCGATATCTTGCCGACTGCCTCCTCCACGAACCTTGACATCGTCCAGTCCCGGCTTGCCTTGCATACGTTGAGGACAAAGTTCTCCAGTATCCGCGAGCCCTGCTCCGTGTGCGCCACCTCCGGGTGGAACTGTATCCCGTATACGGGCGGCCCGTCCCTTGAGGCGATCGCGGCGGCCCTGGAGTTCTCCGTGTGGCCTATGACCTCAAAGTTCCGCGGGACCTGCTCCGCCTCGTCCCCGTGGCTCATCCAGGCCCTGACCGAGCCGCCGATGCCGCCTAGCAGGCCCGCGCCGCCGCCGTCGACTGTGAGGGTGGAGGAGCCGTACTCGCGGTTCGCGCGCTTTACGCGGCCGCCGTACCTGTGCACTATAAGCTGGTGCCCGTAGCATATGCCGAGTATCGGCAGCCCGGACTCGAAGACGGCGTCCTCCGGGATGGGCGCGTCCCCGTCGCTGACGCTTGCGGGCCCCCCCGACAGTATTATCCCCTTCGGGTCGTGCCGGGCCAGCTCCTCTGCCGTAATGTCGTACGGGACGAGCTCCGCGTATACCGAGAGGTCCCTGATCCTCCTGCATATGAGGTGGCTGTACTGGGAGCCAAAGTCAAGCACGGTGATCCTGTCAGTCACGGCGCATCATCTGCCCGGCTGCGCCGCGGCCGCGGCCTCCTCTTTCTCAAGCATCCTGGCAAACGACCATCCCGCCGTGCTCAGGATCTCGCTTGCGCGCCGCTCGTCCCCGTAGTTCTTGATCAGTATGCGCCTGAGGCGCCCCGTCCCGGGGTCGGCGTCTACCTCGTAGCTTATGGACTCGTGCTCCTGCAGCGAGCCGCCGCGCACCCTTTCGGCGTCGCCCTTCTGCATGCCTCCCAGTATCCTGTCTATGAAGAACGAGCGGAACGGGGGCACGTCCTCGGCCAGGCCCGGCAGCCCCTCTGCTATCGTGATGCTGATGCGGTCCTGCGTCCGCTGCACGTCGGCCAGGGGCTTGCCCGTGCCGCTGTCGGTGATGACCGTGCCGCTGCCGGACGGCTGCCCCGGCGCGGCACTCCCAGGTTCCGCATTTGGCGCTTCGTGCGGCTGCGCCGCCGCCGCCGCTGAATCTGCGGCCTCCGCGCCGCCTGCATTTCCAATCTCTGTGTTTGCGCCGCTGCCGCTGCCACTGCTGCCATCGCCCAGCAGATCCGCCGCGCTCGTAAAGCTGGATTCCGTGACGATCTTTTCAAGCATCTCGTAATTGCGCTCAAGCAGTTTGATCTCCTTTTGGTGCGCCTCTATCTTTCCTGCAATTCTCTTCTGTATGGATATGACGTCCTTCATCTCGTCCTCGGAGAGCTTCATGGCATGAAAGGGGGCCGACGGATATTAAACTCATTCTAGTGCCGCTGCGGCGCGCAGCGTGGTTCCTCCCCCTTCCTCCTCTCCTGCCGCAACACTCGCGTTCAGCGTCACTCCTCCGGGCGCGCGGGCCCCCCGCGGCCCCCCGCGCCGGGCGCCAGAAGCCTGTCCACATCACCGCGTGTGATGCCCTCGAACCCCGCTATGCGGCAGCCGGATGCGGTGTACAGGCGGCGGCCCTGCCTCGGCCGGCCGGCAAGCCACACCTCCAGTAGCTCCCTTGCCTTTAGCAGTTTTTTTGCCTTCGTGGCGCGGTCGGGCGCGGCGGTTCTGGAGTGCCTGCCCACCTTCTCCCCGTCGAGGTCCATGCCAAACAGGATGATCCGATTCGCGCCAAAGTGGTCGGCCGCAAACACGGCCCTGTCCCCGTCGGTAAACCCGCCCAGGTTCCTGATGCGCCCGACGGGGCCCGCCTGGGTCGTCCCCATGCATGTGCGGAACCTTCTGACGTGGTGCAGCATGTGCATGTTGTCCCCGTGGGCGTGCGCTATTATGACGGCCCCCCGCCTGGAGGCCTCCGCATGGCACTCGATGTCGCCATCCAGGTCGGTTACAATGACGTGCGGCATGATGCCGCGGTCCACGAGGGGCTTCGCGGCCGTGTCCGCGGCGATCAGGACGGCCGTATCTGCATGCCTTGCAAGGGTATCAAGCGACTCGTCAAGGGAGGGCCCAGAGCCGGCCACCAGCACGGTCTCTCCTTTGATCAGTTTGCGCAGCGCGGGGTATGCGTCGGGCACGCCCGCCTCATCCAGTATGCGGTCAAGTGTGCGGGCGCTCTTGTCGTCCCTTGTAGTGTCATACGCAAAGTCGGCCAGTATCGCGTTGTACATGTCACGCCATGCCGCCGTTGATTCCGTCTCCTCCTTCGCTTCCGCCGCCGCGTCGCCCATCACAGCATCACATGGTTCAATTATGCCGTGCGTTGATAAACCGTTGTGACCAGTGTGATCGGGGGCATTCGCGCGGGTCCCGGCAGCCCGGTGCGCGTAATGGGTGTGGTGAACGCCAGCCCGGAGTCGTTCTACGGGGGGTCCGTGTATACCACGAGGCGCGCCATCAGGGACAGGGCAAAGTCGATAGAGGACGAGGGCGGCCACTACGTGGACGTGGGCGGCATGTCCACCGCGCCATACCTGGAGACCGGGGTCTCCGAGCGCGAGGAGTCGGACCGCGTCCTCAGGGCGGTGGGCGCCGTACAGGACGGGTGCAACCTGCCCATATCCGTCGACACGTGCAGGGCCGCGGTGGCAGAAAGGGCGCTGGAGGCGGGGGCCGCCATAGTCAACGACGTGTCCGGGCTCAAGCATGACGCGGGGATGGCCGGAACGGCGCGGCGCCACCGCGCGTCTGTCGTGGTGTGCTCGTACGGCGGGCCCGGCAGGCGGGTGGCGCCACCGGCGCGGGACTATGTGCGCGACGCGCGGCGCCTGCTTGCCGAAAGCCTCAAGATCGCCTCGAAGGCGGGCATTCCCGCGTCGCGGATAGCAATAGACCCGTCGATAGGATTCTTTCGCAAGAGGGCCGACGGCCCGCTTTACACTAGGATGGGATCGACTGACTGGGTGTCACGGGACGCGGCCGTGCTGGACGGCCTTGCCTCCATCAGGGCCAAAAGGACGATGCCCGTCGTGGTGTCCGTGTCAAACAAGTCGTTTCTGGGCGCAGTCACGGGGCGCTCGGACGTGGCGGACCGCGCGTACGGGACGGCCGCCGCGGAGGCGGTCGCTGTGATGCGGGGGGCCGACATCATCAGGACGCACAACGTGGGGGCCGCCGCGGACGCCGCGTCGGTGGCATCCAAGGTTATAGGCAGGCAACGCCGCCGCCTATGAGACCCGCACGAGCGTCATTCTGGTCTCGGCCGTCTCTGCGGGCGGGTCAGTCCCGTGTTCTGTCGCCATCGCCGCCGTGGCCGCATCATACACGGGGGCGTCTGCCATGACCTCTGCGCCCATGCCCGCCCACCTCTCTGCCATGTTCCGCAGGGTGCGGCGTCCGTCCATCGCGCCCTCCGCGGCGCCGGACCACTCGCAGCTCATCACGTGCTTTCTTGCCACCCTGTGCATCTCGCGCATCCCGCCTGCCAGCGTATCCTCGTCAAGATAGTTCAGCAGCCTGTGCGTGAACACCAGGTCTATCGACGAGTCTGCAAACGGCATGTCGGTAATCATCCCCCTTGCAAAGCATCCGGACCGCACGCCCTCCCTCGCGGCCCCGACTGCCACGTGGTTGGGGTCGAGCCCGAATACGTGCACGCCGTCTGGCACCAGCCTGAGGTCGACGCCGGTCCCGCACCCCACCTCGAGCACGCTTGCGCAGCGCAGCTCGTCGGCCGTGTACGCCACCCTGCCTGCAAACCCCGCATCGTACCTTGACTCGTTTGATCTGGCGTACTCGTCCCAAAAGTTCTTGTCATACCTGCCGCGGTGCCGCGGTGATCCGTCCATGCCTCTTGCAGTCCCCCTCCGCCGTGTCGCCCCGCGCGCTCAGTGCTTGCAGCGGCACTTTGCCATTATCGTGTCAAACGTGCAGTCGTGGGGCCCGCCGTCGCCTGACCTGCCCGCCGTCGGGATCTCCACCATGCACTCTGCGTGCCTTCCTTTCTTGCAGAACCAGCACATCCCGTCGCTGTCATTCTCGGCGCAGTCCACGCATGGTGTGGCGCGGCCTGATTAAAAAACCATTAATCTCTGGCGCCGGGGGGAGGTCCGGACGGGCGGCGCCGTGCCTTGATGTGAACCTCAACTAGTTCGGGCTGGCGCAGTCAGATGAACGTGAGCCACTGCCTGAACCTCTTGTCCTTGCCCATGGCGGCGCCCACGAACGACTTTTGCAGCGCCTTTGTGACGCGGCCCATCCTGCCGCTCCCTATCTTAGTGCGGTCGACCTGCGTGACGGACTTTACCTCGGCGGCCGTGCCCGTCATGAATATCTCGTCGGCCGTGTACAGGTCGGCCCTGTACAGGTCGTACTCTGATATGTCGATGCCGTCGGCCGCGGCTATCTTTATGACGCTGTCCCTGGTGATCCCGCTGAGGCACCCGGTCGAGAGCGGGGGCGTCAGTATGCGCCCGTCCGTGCATATGAAGATGTTCTCCGCGCTGCCCTCCGCGACCCTCCCGTCGCCGTTGAGCATGATGGCCTCGTCGTAGCCGTTCTCCAGCGCCTCGACCCTTGCGAGCGCGGCGTTGGAATAGTTGGCGGCCGCCTTTGCCTGCACGGGCTGCGCCCTCGGGTCGATCCTGATCCAGCTCGACACCATGCACCTTGCCCCCGAGAACTTGCCTGCCTTCGACTCGCCCATCTTCCAGGGCCAGCAGGATATGGAGACGTCCACACTGTTCTTTGTGGGGGTGAGCCCCATCTCGCCGTACCCGTAGTATGCCAGGGGCCTGATATAGCACTCCTTGAGCCTGCATGCGCGCACCGTGTCGACTATGGCGCCTGCAATCTGGCCCTTGGTATACCTTATCTTCATCGAGTACATCTTTGCGGAGCGGAACATCCTGTCCACGTGGTCGTCCAGCCTGAATATGGCGGGGCCCTCCGGCGTGCTATAGCACCTGATCCCCTCGAACACCGACGTCGAGTAGTGCAGCGCGTGCGTCAGGACGTGCACCTTTGCATTCGCAAACGGCACCAGCTTTCCGTTCATCCATATCTTGCCGGACTCTTTCATAGCGGGGCCAAAATGCATGCTAATTTAAAGAATGCACGCCACGTTGCGGGGGCCACCGGATGGCGGCACCGTGCGCGGGCGGCACCTGGGGCGACACCATGCCGATCTGGCGGTGTTACAACCTCAGTCTTGGTCTCCGCTGAACCCCAAGCTAGAAATCTTACGTACGCGCACGGAATGCGTGGACTGGACGCTGGGGTTTGTCGCAATCGCGCTGCTTGTGACGGGGCTAGTGGGCCAGGCCTTTGAGATGCGCCGCATCCGCGTGGCGCAGAGCGGCAGCGAGATGGGCTCGCCCAGCGTGTTCACGCACCGCTCCAACTTCAAGTGGTACGCCATAATAGGCGCAGGCATCATAATCTGGTACGTGGCTGAGAGGAGCTAGATCCAGACCCGATCTATATAGATCAGCCATAAATACTCAGACGTACAACATATGTCAAGCGTGTTAAGGGTAACGCCCGGGCTGAATCATGATACAGGCCCAAGAACAAACCCTTGATGGCGGTAACGGGAAACCGTTAACGCCAATACTAATTCTGCTGCGGCCGGCTGCGCGCTAGCCCGCGGCCACTATCTCGCCGTGTATCGACGCGATGGCCCTTGCGACGTTGTCTGCCGCGTCCTCTATTACGATGATTATCCTGGACGTCTCCTCCTGCGCGTCCATGTTCAGTATGTTGAGCCCCGCCGAGCCGACGCACGCGCTGGCCCTTGACGCGACCTGCTGCGCGCGCCACATCTCGTCGCCGATCAGAGTGACTACCCCGCGGTTGTACGTTATGGTGGCAAGCGAGTCGAACGCCATAAAGTATTTCTCATTGCGCCTGATGTAGTCGGCGTCCAGGAACAGCATGCGCCCGAACTCGGTCCCGTCCTTCGTATATGGGGACAGTATGACAAACTCGCTGTACCTCTTGTCGTTTTCAAGCGACGTGAGCAGCCTCTCCATCGCGGCCTTTTCTATCCTGAATATGGCGCAGTTCGACTTGCCCGTGACCATCTTGATCGGGCTCGAGGACCCGTCGGGATCCAGCGCCCTCGTGATGGTGGTGGTCTTTTCGGGGCGGCTCAGGTTCGTTATGATGATGGGGACGTCCGCCCCGTTCTCCACTATCTCCTTGATCGCGATCGGGTCGAGTATCTTCATCCCGAACATCCCCGCGAGCCTGGCCTCGTTGTACGACAGCTGGGGCACCTCGCTGAGGTCGTCCTTCACTATCTTGGGGTCCGCGGAGACCACGGAGCTGTCCTTTTCAAAGTCGATGCTGGCGTCGTATTCCTTGTGGAACAGTATGGCGACGTCGGCCGCCGTGCGGTCGGTGCCGCCGCGCTCGTACGTGGTGATCGTGCCGTCCGTGGTGCGGCCGATAAAGCCGCCGATCGAGACCGCGTCGTTTGCCTCGAGCATCGCCTCCATGGGCCCCAGGCGCTTCCTTGACTCCTCGGCAAGAAAGTTCGACGACTCGATGTTGCCGTCGGTGATGATGGGCCAGTCGTCCAGCTCGACTGAGTCCGACCTGATTCCGTTGTGCTCCAGTATGTGCTTCATTATGTGCGACATTAGGACCTCGCCGGAGAACGCGAGCGCCCTTGACCTGACCTCGCCCTCGAACCTCCTCTCCGTGCGCGCCTCCTCTAGCGCCTCCCGGGTCCTTGCAAGGCCCTCTTCGGCGATGCTGCCGCACGCGTCTGCAGTCTCGGCCGTGGCCCCGCGCAGGTTGCTGCGCATCAGCGCGGCGTACGCGTCCGTGACTGTATCAAGCGAGTATTCTGCCCCCGACTCGGCGTTTCTGCCCTGCTCTAGCACGATGTCAGTCAGCGAGCGTACGGTGCCGTCCTGGTTGGCGGTGAGGGGGGCCGAGAACACCGCGACCACCTTGGTGTCCGCGTCCCGCTTCAGCTCCTTTATGCGCTCGACTATCCTTGGTATGTGCACGCCGTCGGGGCCGAGCGCGCTGCCGCCAAACTTTGCTATGACCAGCCTCTTTCCTGCCATGACAAGGTACGCGGACAGTCCATCTATATGTTGATCACCGGCGGGCCGCAAACCCGGGGGCGCGACGGTGCGGATGCGGCAGCTGTCACCGCCTATCCGGCGGCAACCGATGCAATCAGTCTGGCCGCGGGCGCGGCCCCCGGGGGGGGGGGGGGGGGGGGGGGGGGGGGGCGGGGGGGGGGGGGGGGGGGGGG
>JAPPIP010000133.1 GCA_028820595.1 Nitrososphaerota archaeon
TGGTATGTAACACTCTGGCAGGCTTTCGTCACAACCTATGCGTTCTATTCCGACGCGACGATTGACTCCGGCCAATGACCTCTTGAGCATTCTGTATTCAGAGTGGTTGGAGGGCGGCGATCTTGTGGCCAGTACTGCCTGTAAAGAAAACGTGTCGGCAATCAGTATGTGCTTTAGTATCTTTAATCCTCCCTCAAACTGACTCACAAAATCCCCCCTTACTTGGCTTTTCATTTCCACTAGTGACACCTTTTCGCCGCCTTCTATGTACACGATGCAGTCACAGGCCTTCCCCTTGGCCTTCGGCCTGCGTCCCATTATTTCATCGCGCAGATCCTCGCCGCAGTATATTCTGGACTGCTTCGGTATGCGTACGCTGCATCTGCGATTAGGATCTCCGTGCCCCGTTTCTGCGCATTTGCCCACTCTGGACTTGAATTGTCGGCGCACGTGGGGCATGACTATTCCCCGTTTGCTTGGCGCAATCTTGAAAGCTCTAGGTACATCCCGTCGTCTATGCTCAAAAATTCATCCTGTGGAATTCCTTCGCTGGTTATGCCCATGCGTGTGATTTTGTAGTGCTTCTTGATGGATTCAAACTTGTATGCGGCCACCATGTCTGGCGACAGACTCTCTTCGGCAGGCAGCACGTCGTTGGAGTCGGTTCGGTGTGCCTGTCCGGACATGATGCAGTGGCTTAGCTGTTCCAAGAAATATGGGCTGTGAGTGGTGAGTACTATGTACAGTCCGCAGTTGATCAGCCGCGCAATGAACTTGGCTAATTCGATTTGGTTTTTGGGATGGAGGTTTGTTTCCGGCTCTTCCAACACCACCAAATCGTTTTTCTCCGCAACAAATTTGAGGTACAGGAAAAACGCGGCCAAGTCCTTGACTGATGAGGCCGCCATGCGCAGCGGGAATTTATTTTGTGATTCTTGAAAGTATATGTCGGCTCTTGAGTGTTGGCCGTTTGCTGTGACCTCTCCGCGCAGTATTGTCTTTTCCGCATCGTTGGCGATCGAAGCAAAGGCGCCTTGTTCGCTTGGCAGCGAATTTAAGAACCGAAGGTAGTCCGTTGCCACTGCAGGCATGCCTGCACTGTAACGCCTTGTGCCGGGGTGGCCGATATAATAATCCGTAAGCGGCTTGTATGCTAACATTAGGCCCGCCCTTTCGGCTGGAAAATAGTATACGTTGTAGCCTTCGTCGTGACTTCTGATTATGCGCCGTATTAGCGCGTCGTAGATTTCAAACAAACCGCCCTGGGGAGGTACGCGGATAGGCGCTGCCGCGCCGAGCCCGTCATCCTCACGTGCATCAGGCCTTCCCTCGCCCTGATTGTCAAACAGCACCTTGATGCTAGGCGGGCTCACTCCTTGAACGCCTATCTTGCTTGCCGTGAGATCGATTTGGATATTGTCGTGTTTGCGAGTCTTAATGCGCAGTGACGCGCGGGATTGTCCCTTTTGTATCAGTTCCTTGTTGGGCACGCCAAAATTATCTCTGAACATGCGTTTCAAATCGGTCTCTGGATTTGCAAGCTTGCTCAGGATTTCTGTCCGGATGATCTTGTTCTTTCTGTTTTGGCGTTTCTTCTCTAATGATGTTGCCTCTTTTTTGATCTGCTCGGAAATTGGAATTCCTCTTCCAAAAAACCGTGCCCGCTCATAGTCTTGCTCTAATCTGCTTATGGTGTACAAGAGTGTGGCGGCATGCGACTTGCCGCATCCGTTGGGTCCAACGAACAGCGTGAGTGGCTTGAGTTCTATCTTTCCCCTTAGAATTGGCCCGAAATGCTCTATTGCTATGGACATCGTCCTTTTGTGCTGCATGCCGTCTGCGCCGTAGACATTTTTTTGCATGTTGATGGTTTGCTGGGGATGCTAATTAACGTAACATTAGACGGTACTCTGCCAAACCGTTGTATTCGGGCCTAATTGCCTCCGGACATGCCTCACGACAGCGCCGGTAGGCAGTCGGGCGCCAAAACCGATTGGATCTTGATGCGTGCGACAAACCCGGTTGGCGGCAATCTGGCGCGTATCCGGACGGCCTCCGCGTCATCCCGGCCAAGTGCGCGCTGCAGACGGTCCGGTGCTGCCGCGCAGCCGTATGGCCGGTTGGGGCAGGCAGTCGCGCGGTCACTGCACCGCGCAGCCGATCACGAGGTCCATCCCGCCTGTGTCGTGGCAGGCGTCCTGCGCGCCGTCCGGCCCGTCGCCGCCGCCGTCAAGTACGTTTGCGCCCGTCCCGCCGCTTATGACGTCGCTGCCCCCGCCGCCCCTGAGTATGTCATCGCCGCCACCCCCCATCATGTGGTCGTCGCCTGGACCTCCCAGTATGACGTCGTCGCCGGCCCCGCCGAATATGCAGTCGCCCCCGCCCCCGCCGTACACTATGTCCCTGCCCTCCTGGCCGAATATGAGATCCGGCCCGTCCGTCCCGTTGATTATGTTGTTGTCTGGGTCGCCGATTATGTGGTTGTATGCCGTGCCCTGAATGCCGCACGCCGTGACGTTCACGTACTGGTGGGCCTCTGCGCGGTTCCCGTAGCCGTCAATCGCGGTCCACGTTATGGTCGTGACCCCGACCCGGAACGCGTCCGGGGCGTTTGAGCGCATCTCTGCTATGCCGCCCTCGTCATGGGCCCCCGCCGCGCCCGTGTCCACGGGGGTCAGCATTCCGGTCGCGTTGACGGTTATGTCCTGCGGGGCTACAATGGTTGGCGGGATTCTGTCCTCCTGCTGCTGTCCCTGCTGCTGCGGCGTTTGCGATGATGCATCGCTGTCCGCCGCCTGCCCCTGGGGCGGTACATACTGCGGCGTCTTGAATGCATGTATCGAGTGGCCAAGAGAGTCCACCACGTACAGCTGGCCGTCTATCCCCAGCTCTATGTCGGCGGGGAATACAATGTCCGAGTAGATCAGCCCCATCCGCTCGAACACGTCAAGCGGCTCTGAGCTGGTGCTCAGGTTGAGGCGCATCACGTTTTGCGAGTGGGCGTTTATGACGTGTATCGTGCCGTTGCCGCCCAGCTTTATGCTCTCGGGCATGAACCGGAACGTGCCCGACGCGTCAAACACGTGCGATGCAACGTACGTCCCGTTTGCAGTATAGTGGTCTATCCTGCCGGCGCCCCTGTCCGATACGTACAGGCTGCCGTCCCCTGCCACGTCTACGGAATGCGGCATCACGAACCTGCCCGGCTCCGTGCCGGAGCCGCCAAAGGAGAGAAGAAACTCGCCGTCTGACGTGAACTTTTGCACGCGTTGGTTGCCCGTGTCCACCACGTACACGTATCCGTCGGCGCCGACTGCCATCCCGGTCGGCATGTGCATCCTGCCCTCCGCATCGCCGCCGCTTCCCCACTGGGCTATGTAGTTGCCGTTTGCGTCGAACTTTTGCACGCGGTTCAGGTCCCTGTCGGCCACGTATATGTAGGCGCCGTCAGTCGCGATTCCGGACGGATACCTGAACTGCCCGTCGGCGCTCCCCTGGCTTCCCCACTCCGCGAGGAACCCGCCCTGCGAGTCGAACTTTTGCACGCGCTTGTTGCCAAGGTCAGTGACGTACACGCTGCCCTGCCCGTCCACCGCTATGAACTGCGGGTGCGCAAAGAGGCCCTCCCCGCCTATCCCGTGCGAGCCCCACTCGTACAGGTGCGTGCGCCACCCGTCGCTGAGGGCCGCATGGGCAGCGGCAGTGCCGGATCCGTACTGCGCCGGGCTGTCGACGGCCGCCATGGCCGCCGCCACCGCCGCGGCCATGCATGCCGCGGCAACGGCGTATGCTGCAGTGCGCATGTCCTTCCTGCCGCCCGTCATGGCGCAGGGTGGCCGAATCCGACAATAAGGCGCCGTGTTAGCAAAGGTTCTCCATTTTGTCAAATTTTTGTCAGTACCTGCGGTGGGCTGCCGCCCGACAGTCAGAACGGCTTGTTGACGTCCCTTGTAAACACGTAGCCCGCGACCACCATCGTGCACGCGACAAAGGCCGATATTATGCCGAGCCCGGCCAGCATCGCGATGCCGCCCTCCGGGACCCCCGTCATCATCTCCCTTATGATGAGCACCGCGTACGTGACGGGGTTGAACTTTGCAAGCGTGGCGAGCCACTCCGGCATCAGCTCGAGCGGGAAGAGGGCGGGGCTGAGCATGAACAGCGGCATGCCGAGCATGTTTATCAGCCCCCAGAAGGTCTCCTGCGACTTTGCAGTGGCCGCCACCGTCACGGATATCCCGGCGAATCCCAGGGAGAACAGTATGACGATGCCCATTATGGGGGCGATCATCAGCGGGTCTGAAAACGTGACCCCTATCGCAAGCGCGATCCCGAGTATGAGGCTGGCCTGCAGCGCTGCTATCAGGGAGATTGCCGCCACCTTGCCCAGGGCGATCGAGGAGCGCGAGATGGGCGTGGTGAGCACCTTGTTCATGAACCCGTACCGCCTGTCCCACAGGGTGTTGACCCCGCCGAATATGCTGGTGAATATCGCCGTCAGCACTATCACGCCGGGCGCCATGAACTCTATGTACTGGCCGTCGAACCCGACTGACTCTATGAGCGGCTGGGTCCCGGCAAACGTGTTGCCCACTACCACTATCCATATGGCCGGCTGGATGATCCTGATGAATACCCCGCTCTTTGACTTTTTGTACCTCTTTATCTCGCGCCAGAATATCGTGTACGCGTCGTACGCGGCCGACGCGCGGAAGGGCGCGTCAGTTGTCATGACGCCCCACTCCCTCCCCTCCTCCTCTTCTTCCTGGCAAGCTCCAGCCCGCGACTGAACCCGGAATCCTCCTCGTCCCTGATCTCGTGCCCGGTATGGTGCAGGAACACGTCGTCAAGCGTGGGCCGCGTCACGCTGATTGCGTTTATCGCGACGCCGCATCCGGACGCGGCCCCGAATATCTTGGGGACTGCCCCCGTCCCGTTTGACGACACCATCGTTATGGCCCCCGAATCGTAGTCGCACCTTATGTCAGACAGCATTCCGGCCATGCCCCGCAGCCCCTGCAGCATCCTGTCCGAGTCCGCTCGCGGCACCTCTATGGAGATCATCTCGCTGCCGAGCTCCTCCTTCATGCGCGCAGGGCTGTCTATGGCCACTATCCTGCCCCCGTCTATTATGCCGACTCTGTCACAAAGGCTGTCTGCCTCCTCCATGTAGTGGGTGGTCAGGAAGACGGTCACGCCGTACTCTGAGTGTATCCTCCTGATGTAGTCCCATATCTTCCTGCGCGTCTGTATGTCGAGTCCGACTGTCGGCTCGTCCAAAAACAGCACGTCTGGCATGTGGAGCAGTCCTCCTGCTATGTCCAGCCTCTTGCGCATGCCGCCGGAGTAGCCCACCACCTGCTCGTGCTGCTTTTGGTCCAGCTCCACCAGGCCGAGCATCTCGTCTATGCGCGACTCTACCATCCTGCCCGGCATGTGGCTGAGCCTTGCGTGCAGCTGGAGGTTCTCCCGGCCGGTCATGTACTCGTCTACTGCAATGTCCTGCTGGACGTACCCTATCTTCTGCCTGACGCTCTTGGGCTCCCTTGAGACGTCGGCGCCCCCCACAAAGGCCTCGCCTGAGGTGGGCTTGAGCAGGGTGGTGAGGATCATCATGGTGGTGCTCTTTCCGGCGCCGTTGGGGCCCAGGAATCCGAATATCTCCCCGCTCTTGACGCTGAATGATACGTCGTCGACCGCGGTCGTGCGGCCAAACGACTTTGTCAGGTGTCTGGTCTCTATGGCATCCATCGTACGCGTGGGCGGGGCGGGGCCCAATTATAACTTGGCAGATTTGAGCGGGCGTCCCGCTACCACCGCTACTACTACTGCCGCCTCGGCGCTTGCCTTAACACCCCGAGGCGGCCGATATCCCCGACGCGCCCGCTCCGGGCAAAAACCAAAAAAAAAAGGTCGGCCGGCACGCCCGCAGCGCGCAGGCCGTGCCGCGCGCGCCGGTCATCTGACGCCGGGACGAAAATACTGGATGGCGCGCCGCATGTGGGAAAGAAAACACGGCGGCAGCCTGGTCGCTATTCCATCCGTTTGAACTCTTTTTTGGTCATCTTGAGGATCACCCTCTCGCCGATCCCCCATATCTCTGACTTTGAGACGATCTTGGTGTTTGTCAGGCCGTCTGTGATCTCTATGGACTCCACCTCGTCGGTGTCGGGGTTCTTGTGGAGCCTCTTTATCTTGCCCAGCTTGTGGCGGTCCCCGTCGATGACGGTGGCCCCGGTCCTTATGGGCGGCCTGCTCAGGTGCAGCGTCTTCTCTGAGAACTCGTCTATGTAGTCGCTGGTCAGGTAGTAGTCCTTGCCAAACCCCTCGTGTATGGTCACTCCTGAGACCACCAGCGTCTCCGGGTTGATGTGTATGTGCCTTACCTTGCCATACTCCACGCCCTCTCTGTCGATGACCTTTTTGCCCTTGAACGTGTCGGCAGTCATCATGCCCGCAGGCACGTCCTCAAGTCTTACTGACATGACGTCTGGTGGCAAAGTTTGCTTATCAACGCGAGCATTGTCAAATTCCACCAATGGCGTTAAATTACTTGACTTGGAACCCGCGGCATGCCCTCGGATCCCGCCGTTTACGCGACCGGGCCGCCGGAACCGGCAGGCAGTGCCGCGGTACCGGGGCCGCCGGACGGGACGGCATTCGGGGCCGTTCTTGTGACGAGGGGCCGCCGGACCGGCAGCGAGCACGCCGTCCCGCTCAGGGCCGTGTCACATTCGGGCAGGCTCTACTTTTCAAGGCACCGGCCGGACGGGGACTGGTACCTCAACGCGGCTGCCAATCCCGACGTGGTGGTGATCCGCGGGGAGCAGAGCGCGCGCGGCGTGGCGCGTGTGGTATCCGACGAGGGCCTGCTGCGGATCATCTCGGAGCTAAAGTATCCCGGGCAGGAGAGGGCAGCGGAGCGCAGGGTGGCAATAGAGGTGTCACTTGACGGATGCCGTGATGGTGATTCTGCTGCGGCCGGATGATGCTGCGGCAACCGCGCGCAGATTCGTGGCAAGAAACCAAATCCTCACCTTTAAATCCATTCTATAGGATGGCACTGCTTCCAGTTCGTGATACGCGGGGCGTGCGACCCTGCCCGCTTCCGTCCCGTCAGGTATTGCAGTACATGAACACGCTAACGGTGGCGTACGCGTCGTGCCAGTCGTATTCGGGAGAGCTTCTATGATGGACAAACGTACTGCACTGCCTCAGCTCGGCCCACGCCGCATCAAAGCTCGGCGGTACCATTTCGGGGCTGACCGGCTCGCCCTTGTAGTATCCCTCGCCGTAGTTCCACGCCTCGGCACAGTCCATTGTGACCCGCTCCGATACCTCCTTCGATTCGCCCAGATCCCTCTCCAGCCGCAGGGTGCAGTCGTCAAACATGGCGTTGTATTCGCGAACCGTTTTGTTCTCCTGCTCGTCATGGTGCGTGTCCCACCATTCCGGCATGTCCGTGGCGGCCGGCCTGTCGTCTCCGGGCATAAAGTCCGGTGCAGACCACTGCGGGAATGTTACGATGACCATGGCCGCGGCCAGCCCGAAGGTTGCATGCTTGTACGTGAGGCGCATGGGCTGTTTCGGCCGTAACTGTATTTCTGTACTTGGATCCAGAGTACTGCTTCCAATTCGCGCCCGTATCACGAACTGGAAGCAGTACCTGTAGGATTTTTACCTGAGGACGGGGATTATACAATAATGAACAATGTGATTCTGGCCGTCATCATAGGTATCGCCGCAATTGGAATCGGGGCCGCCCTTGTGCTTGCCCCTGCCGATCCTGTTCCGATGCCTGTAGTTGAACCGCCGCCTGCCGATATACGCTTGGACAACGGCACGTCAGCAGAGCCGCCGGTACCTGCAGACGTCGACGCGCCGGTGGTGGCCGCGGATCCAATCCCCCTCTCTCCGGCACATGGGACCGAGGGGGCCCTGGAGATAACCACAAGGGAGCAGCTTGTCGACCTGATAAACTCGGCGTCCCTGCAGGATCGGTCCGAGGGCTGGTGGCAGGCCGGCATGGGCTCTGACATGATGATGCTTGCAAGATCCGATGTCATGATGGGGGCATCGGAGCCCGCGATGATGTTCGATGATGCCGCGGAGACGGCCGATGGAGGGGTGGGCGGCACCGACTATTCGACTACAAACGTGCAGGTCGAGGGCGTCGACGAGCCGGATTATGTCAAGAACGACGGCCAGTACGCATACGTGGCGGCGCGCAACATGCTTACGATCGTTGACGTGTGGCCTGCCAGCGACATGGGCGTCGTTGCAAAGGTGGCCCTTGACATTGATCCGGACCACATCCGCGACATGTTCCTCAACGGGGACGACCTGGTGGTGTTCTACACCTCGCAGAGCGACGATCTCGTGATACCAGAGTACGACTTTGAGCCGCGGCGGTCGTACAAGCCCGTCACGCACGCGGTCGTACTGGACGTATCGGACCGCTCGGCGCCCGAGATCCGCACCAAGTACTCGATAGACGGGTGGTTCGAGGACGCCCGCATGATAGGCGACAGCGTCTACGTGGTGGCCACGAGCCACGTGGACCATGACCGCCCGGACTTTCCCATAATCCTGCGGGACTCGGAGGAGGTCGCGCCCCGGGTCTTTTACTTTGACGACGAGTGGAACCTCTCGACGTTCACGACCCTCGCCGAGATAGACCTCTCCGGCGGCGGCGGCGGATCCATCTCGTCTGAGACGTTCCTGATGGGCAACACGGGCACGTACTATGTGACTCACTCGTACTTTTACCTGACGTACCTGCAGAGCGTGCCCCCGGGTTACAACTACGAGCAGGCCGCCAAGGAGCGCTTCTTTGAGGCGATCGTCCCGCTGCTGCCGGCCGAGGTACAGCGCGACATACTCGACGCGCAGGAGGCCGGGCGGCTTGAGGGTTCGCGCGGCCAGTGGCAGGTAATTGCCGGGATACTTGGAGACTACTACAACGGGCTTGGGGCCGGCGAGCGCGACAGGCTCTTTGAGCGCATACAGGACGCGCTGATATCGTACGACTCGGCGCTTGAGAGGGACCGCACCAAGACGGTGATCCACAAGGTCTCGATAGGCGGGGAGGGCGGCATCGAGTACGTGGCGCGCGGCGCCGTGCCCGGCAGGCTCCTCAACCAGTTCTCCCTCGGGGAGAGCGGCGGCGGCGACCGGCTCCGGGTGGCCACCACGACCGAATACTATACGGAGTACGGCGGATTTAGCAGGTCAAACGGGGTCTATGCGCTTGACCACAACCTGGAGGAGGTCGGCTCGCTTGAGGGCGTGGCGCCCGACGAGAGCATATACTCGGCCAGGTTCATGGGGGATCGGCTGTACCTTGTAACGTTCCAGCAGGTGGATCCGTTCTTTGTCATTGACATATCCGGCGACACGCCGCGCATACTCGGCGAGCTCAAGATTCCGGGATTCTCAAACTACCTGCACCCGTACGATGAAAATCACGTGATCGGGGTGGGCCGCGACACCACGCTTGAAGACGACAGGTGGGTCAGGCAGCTGGGGCTCAAGATAGCACTGTTCGACGTCTCGGACGTCTCTAACCCGTCCGTCTCAGACGACCTGATAATAGGGGGCTCGGAGACGTATTCTGACGCGCTGTCGAGCCACAAGGCCTTCTTCTTTGACGGTGCGCGTGACATACTGTCGATGCCCGTCAAGGGCCCCTACGGGGATCTTGGCGACACGCTGCACCCGTCCGAGTCCGAGAACGTGATCGAGTATGACGACTATTACAGGGACTACTGGTCGGGATTCTACGTCCTAGAGATGGACGCGGAGGACGGCATCGGAATACGCGGAACTGTCTCGCACTCGGCCGTGTCGGCGGACCCGCTTCCCTACGCGGACGGATCGGCCAGGACGTTCTACATAGAGGACGTCCTGTACACCATATCCGACGGCGCGATGGTCGCCAGCGACACGGACTCGCTTGAGCGGCTCGGGTTCGTCAGGCTGGCCGGGACGGGCGCGCTCGTGGGCTATCTGGACTGACTTGCGCGACGGACTCACACGATGTGCACTATGGTGGTCAGGCCCCTCTTCTCGATCTCGACCCCGTCCGGGTCCACCTCTGCAAACGTTACCGTAAACGAGATGAGGTCCCTGCGCTGGGCGCCCTCTGCGTGCAGGGTCAGGCGCGCGTCAAGCATCTCGCCGGCGTCCGTCGGCAGCAGACCCTCGTCTGAGAGGTACGCGCCGCACGTGGACTCCGTCCTGAACCTGTCGTCTTTGAAGTGGAACCCGATCTTGATCCTCCTGCCCTGCCTGGCGGCCCCCTTTGCGACCACCTCTATGGGCCCCGCCCTTGCCTCCGTGTATCCGGACATCCTGTTTACAAAGACACCGATCTCAAGGGGCCTGCCGGCCGTCGCCTCTGCCATCTTCTGCAGGCCGTCGTTCATTGCAATGTCGACTGACTTGATGGTCTGGGCCACCTTTGCTATCCACTCGCAGCTCCTCTCGACGGCGGCCCGTATCCCCTCGCGCCTGCGGGCGTCCTCGTCCTCGGGCAGCTTGTAGTAGTCGACCCAGCTCTCGTAGTCGTGCTGTATGTCCCTGACAAAGTCTATGCAGATGCGCCTGTACTCGTTGACGTCGTCGGTCCTCTCCGACTCGCCCTCCGCGTACATGGCGGCGCCGGCGCCGCTGTTGTCGTCGCTGTAGTCCGCCGGCATTGCCATGGCGTGGGTTGGGCACGGGTGTAAAAAAACCAATTGCGCGCACGCCGCCGCTAGGTAGGTATATCAACCGAGGCCGCCGGCCCCGTGTGATGGCTGCATTCTCGCAGATTACCGCCGATCTGCAGGGCCAGCTAAAGCGCGATCTGGCCCAGATAATGCTGCTGCTGAGGCGCAACCCCGCGCTGGGGTACGCGCGCATAGTGGAGATCGGAAAGGGGGTGGGACGCAAGTACGACATGAACCTGGTGGTGAACTTTCCAAAGGAGGGGCGAATAAACGAGTATGACATGTACGGCAGGCGCGACCTCAGCATGATAATAGACTACGAGCGCAAGCGGTTCCCGATAGACCGGGACGTGATAAAGTCGAGGGCCCGCGAGATATTCGGGGACTCTGTAAAGATACAGGACGCGTACATGTACGAGGACAAGGAGGGCGTGCGGGTGTATACGGAGGGGTGGAAGATAGACATCCTGCCCCACTCGCTGCACGTGTGGACCGTGTTCGACGAGCGCGTGACGGCCCTGTGCGACTGGCTGCTTGACGAGGTGTACGCGGTCAAGGCCTAAGGGCGCCGCCCGCCGGCGGAGCCCGCTATACGCCCTGCAGCTCGTCGAGCAGCGCCTGCGCCTCCGCGTCGTCGGGGTCTGCCTCCAGGATGCGGCTGATCATCGTCAGGGCCTCCTCCTTTTGGCCCAGCGACAGGTGGGCGTTCGTCTTTAGCTTTAGCGCCTCCGCGTCGTCGGCCTTGAGATCCAGGGCCTTTTCAAAGTACGTTATGGCGCTCTTCGCGTCCTCCACGATAAAGTACGCGCTCCCCATGATGAACATAAAGTCGTGATCCTTCTCGTACTTGGGTTCCAGCTGCCTGCCAAGAGCGACGGCCTCGCGGTACTCCCCGTCGGCAATCATCTTTCTCATCTTTCTCTTGGGGTATAGCATGTCCGTCCAGCCTCCTCATATCGTCGTCGTCGTCGTCGCGTCCGCCCGCCGGTCAGGACACCGTCATTATCCCGTTCTGTATGAGGTACTGTATCCCCTGGACAAACGAGCCGTCGTCTATGAGGCCTTCTGCCCACCACCCCGCGTTGGTCTTTATCCAGCCGGGTATCTCCGCTGCCGCCGCCGTGTCGCCACCGCCGCCGCCGGATTCGGTGGCCGGTATCTCTATTATCCCCTGCTTGATTAGGTACTGTACCCCCTGGACAAACGAGCCGTCGTCTATGAGGCCTTCTGCCCACCACCCCGCGTTGGTCTTTATCCAGCCGGGTATCTCCGCTGCCCCCGGCTGGTCGCCGCCGCCCGCATCCATGCCGCCGGGATCCCGGACGTCCATCATTGAGTTCTCATATATCACAATTGGAATCTCCACATAGTCCGGCGGATCGGTCGGGATTGTATGCTCCGGCGCCTTGCCGTACACCCATATCACGTAGTCTGTCGTGCCGGGCTTTTCGTCTATGGGAATCTCTATCAGGTACTGCCCCGACGCCGTGTACAGGAACTGCCTTCCGTCCTCTGCGGCAAGCGATCTTATGGGCGTCTGGTTCTCGTCTAGTATCAGTACGTCAAACTGCACCTGGTTTAGGAACTCGGTCACGTCGTACTTGCTGATGAACTTTATCAGCCACTCCATGCTGCACCCCTGCTTTGGATCCTCGGGGCCGTACGCCACGTGTATCTGGTACATTGCGCCCACCGTGGACTTCTTGACCACTGTATCCTTGTCAAAGCCCGTCTCGCACCCCTGCGCCTCCATGAGATCCGACGTCGGTATTACGTCTGCAAACGGGTCCTCCGTCACGCCCTCCTTGTACTCCAGCAGTATGAACTCGTATTCGGTGGGGGGGATTCCCTCCGACACGTGCGTGTACGTCTTTGCCTTTATCGGGAACGGAAACTCGTCGACTATCCAGACGTTGCTTGACGCGCCGCCGGTCTTCCACCCTATGCGTACCGTCTCCCACGTCTCTCCGGCGGCCCTCGCCTCCTCTACTGCCAAGGGCAGCACCTGCTCGCCCCCTATGTTGCCTATCTTGCCCCACGAGGTGTCGCTGAATGCCTTTGGTCCCTTGCCGCCCTGGTCGCTGTCTGCAGTCGCGAATGCGGACAGCCACACCACGGAGGACTTGAACGCGCCGCGGTACACCCCCAGTTCTTCCGTACCGCCGGTGGGCTCTGGCGCGATCTTGCCCAGCTCCATGTTTCCCTTTGTTATGCGGTTTCCGTCGTATACGACTACCTGCGCGAGCCATTTTGTCTCGCTGCCGACCTGTATGTCACCCTCTATCCACAACTCGAGTCTGAACTTGGCGCACTCCTTGTAGTCCACGTGGCACATCGAGTATGAGAAATAGTCCCCGTGCTTGAGGCCCTCGCCTGCATGCCACGTGCCCTCCTTGTCCACGCCGCCCGTCTGGAACTGGGCGTAGGCCTCAGGTACAAGGCCGCCCGCGCCCGCCGACACTACGAACAGCACTGATGCGGCCGCCATGACGGCATACGTCGCGGCAGCCGGTCCCCTGACTGCCGCGCCGGCCATATTGCAAACCTCCAAACTAACTCATTTTGTTCAGTCGATTAGTTAAACCTTTTTTGCCCGTCTGCCGGACAAGGCCGGCAGGGCGAAGAAAAGGCATGGCGTCGTCTTTGTATAGGCAAATATAGCAGTGCCATGCCACCCGATCGTATGTGCGAATGCTCAAAGGTGCACCTCTTTGAGGTCGAGTTCAAGCTGGACGGCCTGGTAGTCGTACCCACGCACAAGAACTGCGGGTTCGCGCTTGACGAAAAGCAGGCCGAAAAGTTCCAAAAGGCCCTGGTAAAGTCCTGGGGCATGGAAGTCGAAGAGTAGGCCGCGGACGCGCCGTGTGCCTGCAACCCGATTCGGAGCATCGACATCCTTTAAAGCTGCATGTTCGGACTGTTGTCATGAAGGCAAGGTTTGCAAGTACGTGCCCGGCGTGCAATGACGCCATAAAGGTAGGCAAGGAGATAACAAAGAACTCCGAGGACAAGTGGGTCCACAAGGCATGCTCTGACGTTGAAGAGGAGCTTCCCTGACTCCCGAGCGCATGCGCGGTACTGTTCTGACACCCGCACTTGGAGGACGGGTTCCTGCGCGCGGCGCGCATGCTTGGCGCGTCACGTGGTACGGACGCGGCGCGTGCACTGCGCGGCGGGCCGCCCGGACATTCTGAACAAGTTATTTAAGTGGGGCTTTCAACCTACCGGCATGGGCAGAAGCATTATGCTATTTGCAATTGTGGCTTCCATTGCCGCAGTCGGCGCCGTGTCTGTGACTACGGGCGACGCCATGGCGCACCCGTATCATCAGGGCGTGACAACCACGCCGATCAACGATGAGATCAGCATACAAAAGACCGACGTGGTACTCAGCGTGCCTTCTGACAACGCGCTCCCGTGGGGGTTTGTGACAGGCCAGGCCTCTGAGCATGTGGCGGACTATCCCGTAATCATGCAGTTCTACCAGGACGGCGAGCCCGTGCACATGGCGCAGGTCGACGTTAACGAGGACGGTTCCTACGAGTACCAGTTCAGGGTGTTGTCAGTGGACCTCGAGACGGGGCACACGACGCACATCTTTGAGGGCGACTATCTGGTGTCTATATTCAAGGTGGTTCCGACAGCGGCGCCGCCGGTTCCGATTGCCGGAGCCGCCTAGGCCCTTCTTTGCAGTCTTTTGCATCCTTTTTCCGCACCTGTTTTTAGTCCGGGCCCCTTCCCTCTTCCCTTCCTGCGGGCGCGA
>JAPPIP010000103.1 GCA_028820595.1 Nitrososphaerota archaeon
TGGCTGGCTGCATCTTCTCCCCTCCCCCCGCCTGTGCCTATCTTGGGGGGGGGGGGGCTGAACGGTTGCGCACGTCACGTACGGAACGCCACAAGAATGATTTTATTTGGAAGCGCCGTACGGGCCCCATGGCAGGCGGAAGGTTTGCAACGTCCATCAGCTGCATGGACGGCCGGATACAGACGGTCCTAAACGACTGGATAAGGAAGAACTACGGGGTGGACTACGTGGACACCATAACGGCGCCCGGGGTGGACGGCAGGGTGGCCCGCAACGACGACCTCGGGAAGATAATACAGATGGCGCGCATTTCAGTCGAGAAGCACGGATCGAGGCTCATAGTCGTGTCCGGACACCACGACTGCGCCGGAAACCCGGTCTCAGAGGAGGAGCACAAGAGCCACATCAGATCAGCGGTAAGCGTCATAGGAGCGTGGAAAGGGGAGCACGGCCTGGCGGGGGGCGCAGGCGGCAATGGCGGTGGCGGCAATGGCGGTGGCGGCAATGGCGGCGGCCGCATAGAGGTGGCCGGCGTCTGGGTAGGCGAGACATGGTCTGCCCAGAGGATCGCATGATGGACAGCGTGGATAAAAAGATAATCGGAGGAATCGCAATCACCGCCGCAATAGCGGCCTCGCTTTACGCGTTTATGTCGATCTCAGAGGGCGGCCAGGGCAGGTCCCTGGACAAAGAGGCCATAGAGAAGTGCAGGGGCCTGGTGAGGGAGGGCGCCGACATACTCGTCCAGATAGCCCGCGACGGGCTTGACGCGGCCGATCCAGCGGATGCGGGGCGCCTGGCAGAGTTTGAGGTGAGGATATCTGCAATAGAGGAGGAGATGACAAGGCATGACTGCCACTCGACGCAGCAGGAATGGGCGTACGGCTCGTTCAGGCAGGAGATGTCCGAGTACGAGTCGTACATTGCGGACCTTGTGCGCCAGAACAACGCCGAGCAGTGACGCGGACGCGGCGACGGAGACGGCCGCAATTGTTGCAGCAGTAGCAGCTATGCCACCTATCGTGGGAGTGGCACAACCTATTCCATACAACAATGGATCGGAGGGGCGGGGGCCTACCACCGACAACGATGCAAGGCGCGCCCATGCGCGAGCGGCGCGCCGCGTGCCAAGTGCAACGTCACCGCGAAGCCAACCGTAGAGAATTGCGGACGCTTCAGGCCGCCACAGAAACCAGTACGCCTACAGGCGGTCCGGCGCGGCCGCCAAGGCATCCGGCTTGCGCGCCGGCACGCCAAGTGCAAGACGTCGCAATGGAACGGACGCTTGGATCTCTACACGAAAGGTTCATGGCGGAGCGCGTCTGGCCATTGGATCCGGAATCGTCATGGGAGGCCTAGCGGGCGATGTCTGGCGCGTTCATCAATTACAACAGGGAGGGCCGCGCTGCGAGTGGATACGTGCAGCTGGCCGAGTTTGCAGCCAAATCAGCGCATATTCAAATACGCCAACAGGGAAGCGTCGCGATACGCACGAGCTTTGGATCGCAGATACGCCTGCGGCATTTCCGGATCCTTGTTCAAACCACTGCGCAGTCACTCCGGCAACCGCCCGGCCTTGTATGTTTTTGATACAAAAGTCGCACGCCCAGACAAACCGGCCGCGCCGGGCGCAGACGCCGACGGCACGGCCTGCGGGGCAGGGCCACCGCCCGGGCTGCCGCGGGAAAAGATTCAGGGCGCAACGCGCGCTTCCAACTTTTAGGACGTTGATATAAAACAGCCACATATGAATAACAATTAATTAAAAATTAACTATTGTATAATACAAAAACCAGAACGCGGCAAGTATATTTTTAAGGCCATGCGCACGCCAAAGGCCATGTCAACTATGGCAGCAACGGCCGACGTGTGTGAGTGCGGACACAGTGAAGCTCATCACCACGCCGGTTCGATGGCCGACGGCGCGTGCACACATGGCTCTAGCAGTGACAACTGCGGGCAAACCACCGCAAGCGAGTGTGAGTGCTCTACCTTTACCAAGGGCGACAACACTGACGACTGCGGTGACTGTGGGCATACCGAGTCGCACCACCACGAGGCAGCGGCATACGAAACAGGAGCGTGCACGCACGGCTCCGCTGATGACGTATGTGGAGCAGACAGTGCTCCCGCATGCGACTGCAACGAATACAAGGCTTCCTAAGCCTTTTCTTCTACCTTTCTTTTTTTTATTAGGCTGCAGAACATCCGGGGCGCATAGCTAAGGCCAAGCTCTTGAATGTTGGCACGGCCCATGTCATGGTACACGCACATGACAAGCTTGAGCTCCGATGCATGGAAGTATTCGGATACAATACTTCTCATGTCGGTAAACGCGTGATGGTATTCTGACGCCGACAAAGGTGCGCGATACGTTTGCAATGTTCGAAGGGCTCCCCGACCTTGAGGGTATGGCAGCAGGCAAGGCAGCCCATTCGTACGCGTGTCACAGGCAAAACGGACCGCGGATATACTCATTTCGCGCTCAGGATCACTTCAGAAAGCCGGAATGCCACCATTCTTCCTGTTTTAATCAAGAAGAGGCGGCGCCGTCAAAGTCGTCTAGGATCTGGCTTGCATGTCCCGTCGGCTTTACCTTGGTATATGCTTTGAATATGATCCCGTCCTCTCCTACGAGGAACGAGCTCCTTATCACCCCCTCGCGCTCTTTGTCCCCGACCTTTTTCAGGCCCCACACTCCGAACATCTTTGCCACCTTACGCTGCGTGTCTGCCATCAGCACGTACTGGATGTTCTTCCTTTTACGGAAATTTTCATGCGACTCGACGCTGTCGGGACTGATCCCGACAACCTCTATGTCGCGGCGCCGGTATTCATCATACAGACTTCCAAACTCGTCGGCCTGGATGGTGCAGCCCGGCGTAAAGTCCTTTGGGTAAAAATAGATCACGTGCTTCTTGCCTGCAAAATCCTTGGAGCTTTTGAGTGTCCCTGGAGAATCCGGGAGTTCAAAGGACGGTACTGTGTCACCTTCACTTATCATGCTGACGGATACTTTCGCTTCATATTTTATATCTTTGCGTTTATTAATCGGCATACACGATTAATCCCATTATTATTAATTGATACTATGATTAGTCCCATTATTATTAATTGATACTATGATTAGTCCCATTATTATTAATTGATACCTATGATCAACTCCATTATTATTACTAATATTGGCGCATACATCAATTGCCACAATAATATGCCAATACATAGTGTCATAATGTACGTGCAATAATGCAGTTCTGTCGTTTGACAGATTCCGAATTCGCAAGAGCCAGAGTCCAAAACTTTTAAAATATACCAAATGCATGTACATGCATGGTAGACTCATGTGCCGAGCAAATCGCGGCCAACAGCGAATGTAACTGCGCGCCAAAAACCGAGTGCGGTTGCGATTCGACAGCGTGTGAATGCGCCACAGAGATCTGTGTGACTGCAAGAGCGTAGTCCAACCACTTTTTTTATTTTAACTCGCCATACGAGGCCTTGCGCGCAGCCGCTTATCTGTATGAACTGCCGTTCCGGATCACGCTTGCGGTCCTAGATGGGTACCCGCGGCGCAACCGCAGTGTGGAGATGCGGGAACAGGGAGCCGGCACGATCCGGCTGGTCCGCGACGTCGCGGCCGCGTTGCGTTCCGGCGCCCGTGCAATCCACATGCCCACCACACTGCAACCGCGCGCCCCGTCGTCGCTGGCGCCGCCCTGATCGGAACCCTCTTGCCGCATGCGGCACCCTGCCGGAGGCGGGGCGTGCAGGGCGCGCCTGAGCAAGCAACTTGCAATGATTGCGCTGGGCCACAGATACAAGACCGACAGAGGTGCAGACAGCGGCAAGGCGTTCCTGCCCCCGCAGCACATCGGCAAGGAGATACGGGTGGTGTTTCACCCCCGCTTTTCGTGGAGGCCGTGCATCCTGCGCGCCTACTTTGATACCGAGCTGCTGGTAGCAGAGTCCAAAGGCAAGATTGCACACGACTTTCGAATGTTCTTTACAGGGCGCAAAGGATCGATGGGGTCAAAATACACCACAAACAAGGGTATGCTGCCAGAGGTTCTGCTGCTGGAGATGCGAGAATCCTTTGCAAGATATGAAGAGTTACTCGACCTCGAAAACACGATGACGGACAAAGATCCCGTACTGGAGCAGAAAGAGGAGATGCACCACACGGTACACAAAGTGACGTCAGAGCAGATGGACCTGATGCTAGAGGCGCTCCGCGTCATGCAGGGCGCCAACAATATGACAGGTCTAGCAACAGCAGCAGCGCTAGACAACTAGCCACATCCTGCGAGGCAATAGACGCGATGCTTGCACGGGACTCAATTTGTAACCTCGCTGCCTGACGGGCGCGTCATCGCAGTTCACAGGATCCAAACCCGGAGTGGAAGCGGACCCGACCGGGTCCGAGCAGGCAGTGTGCGCGGACCCTGGCAGGACGGCGCAAGCGAACTGGGACGCTTACAGTATCCCATCCCACCTTTTTCCCAACAGATAATACAGATTGACACACCGCATGGCCAGGGTAGCCAGTTTGAGAGCAATCATCATCACCCATACAGGGCGCGGAGAGTGGGATTCGAACCCACGCACGCTGTGGACGCACTCTTTCATAAGAAGAGCGCCATACCGGGCTAGGCGATCTCCGCAAGGTTTTTACATGTACGGTTCCATACTAATGTTACGGTTCCTAGTAAGAAGAACGCTGTGGACGCACTCAGGTACCGTTTTTTTTTCATACAGACACACTCGGTTGCCACGCAGCAACCAAGGATCCGGCCCTGCAAAATCAAAACAAATGCCCGGAGGCGCAGAATAGGCGGTGCAAAGCACAATGAAAAGAACCGACTGGACGACGTTTGATCAGGCTCTTGCCAGCATACGTGCAAGGGCGGGCATCACAGACAAAGGAGGGGATGCGGCAAGAGAGAACGCCAAGAAAACCACACAGTTGGGCACAGACTTTGAAAAGATGATTGTAGAGTACCTCAAGCACGACAGCATATACGGCCCACAATTTGCAAAGGTAAAGCGGTGGTACGACTGGTATCAGGAGCCCGACACCGGGATCGACATCATAGCCAGGGATTCCAAGGGCGATCTGGTTGGCATCCAGTGCAAGTGCTGGGCAGACGACGCCGTACTGGACCTAAAGGACATCAGTACGATGTTCACCACCGCAAAGGCCAAAAACATCGACAAGCTCATGCTGGTGTTCACAGGCGATGCGCTCACCACGCACACGCAAAAAAAGTGCGACGAGGCAAAAGTCAGAATTATAACAAGGGCGGATCTGCGGGCGAGCCGGTTTGACTGGAGTGCGACCTCAAGAGGCAAGAGAACAGCACCCGGATCACGCGACCTGTGGCCCCACCAAAAAGAGGCAGTCGCCAAGACCATATCAAAATTCAAGGATGCGGACCGCGGGCAGCTCATAATGGCGTGCGGGACCGGCAAGACTCTGACTTCGCTTCACATTGCAGAAAAGATGGCAGGTGTGGGCGGGCTTGTGCTGTATCTGGTACCTTCAATCTCGCTCATACCGCAGACCATGAGGGAGTGGGCAGACAACAGATCCGTCCCACACAGGTACATTGCGGTGTGCTCTGATCATACCGCCGGCAATGATGAGCAGGGCTCAATTACCGAAATACCAATCACGCCGTCAACCGATGTAAAGACCCTGCAAAGGGAGTACGAGAGTCTTGAACGCAAAAGCATGAACGTCGTCTTCTCCACGTATAACTCAGTCGAAGTTGCGTCAGAGGCCCTCTTGAAGCATGACAAGGACGGAGCGTTTGACCTTGTGCTGTTTGACGAGGCCCACAAAACAACTGGGCTCGAGAGGGTAAACGAGTCGTACTATCTGCTGGCTCACCACAACCCGTCCCCCGGAAAGCCCGGCGTTCCTGCCAAAAAGAGGCTGTACATGACTGCCACCCCTAGGGTGTACAAGCGGACCGCCAGTGTCAACGGCAGCAACAGAAAAAAGAAGAACGGGACACAGCAAGAGCCCCTGCAGGTGTATTCAATGGACAAGCCGCACGTATACGGGGACGAGTTCTACAAGCTGGAATTCTCAGACGCCGTATCGCGAAAACTGTTGTCAAAGTACAAGATCATCATGCGCGAGGTCAACAAGGGGGATCTGTACGGTAGGTTCATAGAGTCAGGCCGGGACGACGACAGGGATGCGGCAAACGATTATGGCGACATAGACATGGACTATCTTGCCAAGCTGGGCGGCGTGTGCAAGGCGGTCACGTATCCCGACGGCGATGGCAGTCCGCCGAGGCCGCTACAGCGCGTCATGGTGTTCCACAACCTGATAAAAAAGTCCAAGATATTTGCGGCCCATGGGCTCAACATGGACAAGGATGGAAAGCCACTCAAGCTTGACAAAACCACCAAAAAGGCCCTGAGTTTTGACAACGTATCCAAGAGACTGATGTCCACTGATCCGGACCTTGACGGCATCATTACGAAGACGCGGCATGTCGATGGGGCCACGAACTCCAGAAACAGGGGCATGCGCATAGACTGGCTGCGTGACAGCGATACGGATCCAAAGGAGATCAGGGTGCTCTCAAATGCAAGGTGCTTGCAGGAGGGCGTCGACGTGCCTGCGCTTGACGCGGTCGCGTTCATGGATCCCAAAAAGTCACCAATAGACATCATACAGAGCATAGGCCGCGTAATGCGCAAGCAGTCAGGCAAGGACTGCGGCTATGTGATAATACCCATCCCCGTGCTGGAGGGCGACAACCCAAAACACGCGCTTGACCGCAACAAGAAATACGAGCAGATCAACGAAATCCTGCAGGCCATACTGGCGCACGACGACTGTCTCAGAAACATCCTGAACAACCAGATGCTGGTAATGACATCCGCAAGCAAAAAGCGCAAACCGGCGGACCAGCAGGAGCTCACGCCCCAGCTCCGCGAATGGATCGCCAATACGATCGAGGGCGACATAAGCGATGAGTTGCTAGAGGAGATAAAGACCGTACTGCTAGAGCTGGGGGACGCGTCCTACTACAAGAGGGTCGGAGAGGAACTCGGCGAGCAGTCAGTGGTGATCGAGGAGATGATAAGGCAGAGGGTAAAAAAACAGCCCGAGACGGCCAAAATAATCGACGCGCTTCACAAGAACCTACAGGTTGTCGTGGGAAGCGCCATGACGCAACAGGACGCGATAAAGGCGCTGGCCCAGCACGCGGTGATGGACAGGGTGTTTACGGAGCTGTTCCCACAATATCGAAACCCCGTTGCGGCCGCGCTGAACACCGTTCTTGACAAGTTAGGCGTGCGCAACCAGCTCAGGAGCCTGGAAAAGTACTACCTCAAGATCAAGCATGACATAGAGCAGTTCAGGGAGCCGGAGGCAAAGCAAGAGTTTATCCGCATCATATACGACTCGTTTTTCAGGGGAGCCGACCGCAAGGCCGCAGACAAGCACGGCATCGTATACACGCCAACCGAGATCGTGGACTTTATCATAAATTCCGTGCAGCACGTGCTAAAAACGGAGTTTGGCAAGTCCTTTGACGACAGGTGCGTCAAGGTGCACGACCCGTTTACGGGGACCGGCATATTCATATCCAGGCTGCTTGAGTCCGGCATGATATCCGGCGGGCAGATGCATGCCAAGTACAAAAACGACATATACGCAAGCGAGATCATGCTTCCCGCATATTACGTGGCGATGGCAAACATATCGTCGTCATACCAGAAGATGAAAAACGGCAGCGGCAGGGGGAGGCAGGCCCAGTTTGAGGATGTCGCTCTGATGGACACGTTTGACCAGCATCCACAGTACAGACTTGACGCGAGGTTCAGGCAAAAGCAAACACAGCTTACCGACTCCAATTTCGAGGAGGCGCGCGAAAGAAAGAGAAAGCAGGGCATGGACAGCATAGACGTCATAATGACGAATCCACCCTACTCGGGGGGACAAAAAACAGCAAACGAAGACAACAAGAACGTGTCGCACGCAGATTTAGAAAATAGAATTGACAGTACATATGGTGAAAAAATTCCAGAAAATATACATCAAAAGCGAGCTATTAAAAATTCATATGTTAAAGCCCTTCGATGGGCCTCTGATCGCATAGGAGACTCAGGCATAATTGGCATGATCACACCATCGGCATACATAACAGGCAATGCAGAAGCAGGAATACGATCGTGTCTTAAAGAAGAGTTTACTGATGTGTACTGTTTGGACTTGCTTAGCCAGAAAGGAGCACCAGGGCACGGACGCAGCGTGTTTGAATATCCGGGAGACTCAGAAGGTGGAACAACAGTCGGCGTGGCTATAACTGTACTTGTCAAAAATCCAAACAAACAACAGCACGACATACATTATTACAAGTTACCTGAGAGTGAATACAGTGGAGATCAAAAGAGACAACATATTAAGAATCTTGTATCTATCGAAAATATAAACTGGCAAAAAATAACTCCTGACATGTACAGTGACTGGATAAATCCAAGGGGTGTAAAAGATAAAGATTGGAAAAAACTAATTGCAATTGGAAATAAAGAGGGTAAAAAAACTAAAACAAAAGTTATGTTTGGGACATACACAAGTGGATTACAGACTCAAAGAGACGCTTGGACATATAATTCATCTCCAGAAGAATTAACAAAAAACATGAATCGACATATAGATTATTGCAACTTGCAAGATCCAGATAATTTTAAAATAGACCCAAAGCAAGCCGCTTGGAACCCGGATCTTTCAAAAATGCTCAAAAAGCTTACCAAACCTTTAAAATTTAGCAAAACACGAATTATAACATCCATATTCCGACCATTTTTTAAACAATATCTTTATTACGACACTACATTTGTTCAAGTGCCATATGTTGCAAAGTTTTTTCAAAATGATAAAAATATTGTAATTATGACTACGGATAAAACCAAAGGAAAATTTTCAACAATTATTGCTGATTTAATACCCGAAAGACAAGTGATTACAAATCATCAATGTTTTCCGCTTAGAACCAAAACAAATAATGACACACACACACACACACACACACAGCAACTCAAATCTGTGCATATTAATTCCAGACAAAATAAAAGGAGAATTCTCAATATTAATAACAGATCAAATACCAGATCGGGGATTATTAGAACATGTTCAAGTGTTCCCAATGAAGGTGATAAAATGAGGTATAATATTACAGATTGGGCACTAAATCAATACCATATTGCATATAGTGATAATACTATTACTAAGGAAGATGTGTTTTATTATATATATGGTGTTTTACACCATAACGAATATCGTAAAAAATATCAGATGTTTTTAACAAGAGGATTACCAAACAGCCCAATGGCGCCCGATTTTCGCGCATTCGAGGCCGCAGGTAGAAAGCTGGCCGAGTTGCACCTGAACTTTGACACTGGTCCCAAGTACGATTTGGGCAAGCCGCTCGAATCCATACCAGACGCGCCTCAAAAGATAAACTTTGGCAAAAAACCCAATCCCAAGTCACACGGCCCAAAGACGGTGGATGACCTGTCCACGATCTTTCTTGACGGCATCAAGATCTACGACAACCTGCCGCAGTGTAAATACAAGGTAAACGGCCGCACACCCATACAGTGGTTTGCAGACAGGTACAAGTTTACCACGCACAAAGAATCCGGCATAACAAACTATCCCCTTGAAGGCATGCCAGGCAAAGAGGTCAGAAGCATAATTGAGCGTCTCGTCTACGTGGGAATTAAATCCGACGAGATTGTGGCTGGCCTTCCTGTAGAATTTGAGGGCATGGAACCTTCCAACACTCACGATGAAGACGATCTCCGTCCGGCCCTAGGGCAGCAAACCCTAGATGATAAAAGTACCATGCAGACAAGGCTTTGAGCACGCTCTTTTTGTTCAAGCCGTCCGGATCAAGCAAAGAACCAGTTTTTGAATGAGATCAGATTAAATACCATACAGGTTATTTTTTGTTGCCAAATTCAGCCAGCACAGCACCAAGATCATGGAACCTCTTTTTTACATACTCTGCTCGCCTTTCAGGCGGAAGGTACCTCGCATGCTCATGAACGCTCTCAAGATACTTTGCAAACGTTTTGTCAAACGTGGCATCTGCCGTGCGCATTCCCCGCTCAAGGTTCTGCCGGTTCAACCCTTCAAGATCAGTCTTTTTGCCCAAGAACAACTGTGACTTGCCCACCAAAAAGTAGAGGTACTCTGTCCCGTGGTTCGTCCTTGTCACTACTCCCATACCCGTGTATTCTTAGCGTACAAACCCTTAAATAAGTCTGTGTGTATTCTAAGAATACACAAGATGGCAAGCATGATGTACCCCAAAAGAGAAATAGATCGCACAGCATACAGAAACGATGAAGTCGCCGAGAGGCGGACCGATATGGGAAACAGACAGACATCAACAAGAACAACTGCCAAACCAGAGACATCAAGAAAGAAGCGAATGCTGGACAACCCGGAGATCAAGAGATGGTACGACAACCTTGCAAGGGGCTCGCCGATCACGGCCGATGTCAGGCTGCGGCGCCTAGGCAAGTTCTGTGAGATTCACGGGATGACACCAATGGAGCTAGCAGACTTGGGCATGAAAGATCTGAGGACTGCAACCAACCTGCTAGAGGACCACATCACGATGATGGAGGAGAACAAGCACTCTCCAGGATACATTGCAGACTATGTAAGGGCAATAAAGTCATGGCTTGGGCACTTTGACGTCAGAATAACGCGCAAGCTCAAAGTCAGCAATCCAGACAGCACGCCCACGATAGAGAACGAAAGAGTTCCAAACGCGCAAGAGATGACGGAGATCATCGACAGGGCAAGCCTGAGATCTGATGCCATCATATCACTGATGGCAAAGTCAGGACTGCGCCCCGAGGTGCTTGGAAACCACGACGGCACTGACGGGTTGAGGATGCGCGACCTTCCAGACGTGGTGATTCACCAGGGAGTGGCAAGGCTGGCAAGGGCACCGTGTCAGATTGTTGTGCGCGCAAGCCTGTCAAAGACGAGGCACCAGTACTTTACGTTCCTGACCACGTCAGGAGCAAAGAGACTACTGAGTTATCTCAACGACAGGCTGGCACACGGGCAGTCCCTGCACGGGGACGCGCCCGTAATCGCAGCAGACTACATGCACAACATTGACCGCAAGAACAACAGCAACAAGATGTTCTTGCCCACTGCTCACATAAGCAGGGAGGTGCGCAACACGTTCAGGCCGAGATTCTCGTGGAGACCCTACGTGCTACGCGCATACTTTGACACCGAGCTGCTAGTGGCAGAGTCGCGCGGCAAGATTGCCCACGACTTCCGGGTGTTCTTCATGGGGCACAAGGGATCCATGGAGTCAAAGTACACGACCAACAAGGGCATATTGCCAGAGATACTGCTACAGGAGATGCGTGAGGCGTTCAAGCGATCAGAGGAACTACTGGACCTCGAGCTTGCAGGCACAGACCCCATGCTAGAGCAGAAACAGGACATGCAGGACATGATACAGGACGCAACACCAGAGGAATTTGGCCTGATGCAAGAGGTGTTTCAGAACATGATGAGCACCGGCAAGATGGGCCAGTTCAACAACAACGGCGTGGCAAACAACGTGTTATTGCATGCGACAACATAGAACGGTACCTGTCAGACGGCTGGCGGTTCATAGCCGCGCTGCCAGACGGCAGGATCATAATAGAGGCAAGCAAAACAGGGTCCGAGCAGACAGTATGAGCGGACCCGACCGGATTCGAACCGGCGACCTAACGCTCCGCAAGCGTTCGCACTATCCATGCTATGCAACGAGTCCGCTATGGGGCCATAAGACGCGCTTAATGTAAATTGCTGATCAGGCGTGCGGGCACAGATAGAAGCTGTTGTCGCGGCGCACGCCGGTACCGGGCCCCGTTCCCAAGCCGAGAAGGCGGGGCTAAACTCAACGAAGTGAATTCGCCCAGATCAATAACAGGGGCTCGGCCAATACGCAAATGACGCGCGCCGGACAGGCAGTCCCGACGATACCATGCTGGAGCCGGCCACGATAATCCCAAGCTCCGCCGTTACGGCTTCGAGGCAAAAACATACTGCGTGTCGTCTGCATGGTTAAACGTCCAGGCAGACGGCAGTGCCGCGGTTCCGGCATGTCGCAGTCCGGCGCGCCTCATAGTCCTCCCCCACCCGTGCATCCCCTCCGGGTCGGGGGCATACTTGGGGGACATTGTTCCGGCAAACACCCACCCCGGCATCTTGCGCCCGGCTGCTGCAAGCCTGTCCATTATTCCAGACGCCATAACATCGCCGCCCATCTGCGCAAGGCCTCCCACAAAGACCACTGCAGGAAGGCCGGAGTCCATCATCGCATAGTCAAACTCTGTCGCGTCGGCGCAGTGGGCCCCAAAGCTGGACAGGCGTGAGAGCTGCTCCTGTAGTCGCGCCAGCTCCGCGTCTATCTCGATGCCATGGGCGTCCATGCCAAGCACGGACGCGCAGAATGCAATCCGCCCATCCCCGGAACCCACGTCTATGACCTGCCTGTATCCAAGGCCCTTGACTAGCCGCGCCAGCACGTATGCGGACGCGATCCACGTGGGCGAAAACGGCGCGCGGCTCGCCTCGTGCAGTATGCTCCCAAGCCAGTATTTGTTGGCATCGCCCTCGTATACAATGCACCGTATGCCGTGCAGTACGGACTCATGCGAGTCGCGGTAGATCGGATTCTCAGACGCGAACCTGTGCAGCAGTTGAAGATCATCCCCGGGTATCTGGAATTCGTCTGAAGGCACGGCCGGTACCGGCTCTGCAATCTGGGCGGCGGGTCGTGACGATGCCAAGTCCCGCTTTATGCAGCAGACGGTCTTGGCAAGCGTATCGACGGGACCGGAGGGCGCCGTAGATTCCAGGGCGGGTTCATCCAAGGCCGTCACCCTTTACGCAGTCACGGGCCCGCATCGGATCCGTCCGAGATGTGGCATGTGTCTTCGCCAGAGGGGGCAGCGCCGTTGCCAGCATGGTTGCCGTTGCCGACGTTATTGCCATTACCATCGCCACCGCAGGTGTCACCATCAGGGGCCGGCGCGATCGCGCACCATTTCATCGTACTGCCCCACAAACTCGCGCACGCTCATGAGCTTTCTGAGCCGGGCGTACTTTTCGGGCTCGGCGGCCCCGTTTGCGGGCGGGGCCTCGCCCTGCAATGACGACGACTGCGAGGAGGACGCCAGTTCGCCCATGACATCCTGTATCATGCTGTTTATCACGCGCTTTGCATCCCTGTGCAGCATGTTGTCAAAGCGCTTGGAGACAAAGGACTCGGCGTCGGATACCAACCCGGACAGGCCGTCACCACGGGCCGCATCCTTTAGCGTCCCTGCGAGCGTCATGACGTTTGACACGGCATAGTACACCTTTATGAGATCATCCAGGCCGTCGCGTTCCGGCCGCCTCCCGTTGTTCCACCCCTCTGCAGACTCTACAGCCTTCTTCATCTCCGAGCACTGCGCGGCAAGCATCCCGGCAACGGATCCTGCCTCCGTATCGTATCTGCTGCCGACGCCCTTGACCATGGGGCCATGGCGTGCCAAATTTTTTTAAAGGTTTTCAGGCCTCGGCCGCCTCTGCGTCGGCCTTTTTGACGAATACGTAGTTCATTATCAGGCCCGCTATGATGCCGCCCAAGATAGGCGCGGCCCAGTACAGCCAGTGAAACTCCCAAAAGCCGGATATGAGCGCTGGCCCAAACGTCCTTGCAGGGTTTACGGACGCGCCCGTCAGCGGCACCGCGATCAGGTGGATCAGGAAGACCATCCCGCCTATTGCAAAGCCGTGCCATCCCGGCGATGCCCTCTTGTGGACGGCCGTCATGAATATGACCGTAACCAAGAAGAACGTCAGGATTGCCTCTATTGCAAAGCCGGACCCGACGCTGTTGTTTATGAGGTCGCTGGGTCCCCCCTGCGTGCCAAAGTTAACCTTTGCGCCCAGCTCCGGAAGTATGGCCTTTAGCGTAGCGGCCGCGGCCACGGCCCCCACCAGCTGCGACGCTATATACGCAATGCCGTCGCTGACGCCGATCTTCTTTGTAATCATCATCGGTATGGTGACCGCGGGGTTGATGTGGGCCCCGGAAACGTGCCCGAACGCGTATATCATGAGCGCGATTGCGCCGCCGTGCCCGAGCGATATGAAGAGGACGGACTGGGTGGTCAGCTCCTCGCCAAACGACGCGATTGCCAATATTACGGAGAGCGGTCCAAAAAAGACAAGTCCGTACGTTGCAATGGCTTCAGCAAGATACGCCCGGGGGTTGGCCATGCGGCAACACCCGTAATTTTACATATAAAAGATTCGCAACGCGTGAGGACAACCGTCCAGGGGGGGGGGGGGGGGGGGGGGGGGGGGGGGGGGGGGGGGGGGGGGGGG
>JAPPIP010000090.1 GCA_028820595.1 Nitrososphaerota archaeon
ATCTGCAAGAGATTGCAAGGTACGTCTAGACGGCCCAAATCAGGTTAACACTTACGGCCGAACAGGTTCAGGGACTCGTGGGAAAGATTGCTTCACTTCACGCTAAACAACAGATTCAAGATGCGCCAAGAGGCAGTCATGATCCCGATGGGCGACTGGAAGCATACGAGGCTCAAGAATATGTCGGAGACTGACCGTATACGCGACACGTCGCGAAACGGCAGCGGGTTTGGAAAGCGCATAGAAAACTGGGCCGGGCGTGAAATGGCGTACCCGAGTAACGTACTGCACATGTCAACCGAATGTGGCTACAAGGGACATCCCGCCGCGTTCCCCGTCACACTTCCAGACTGGTTCATACGCCTCTTTACGGACGAAGGTGACTGTGTCTTGGACCCGTTTGCGGGCTCTGGCACCACATTGGTGGCCGCCAGAAACCTAAAGCGCCGCTGCATGGGAATCGACACGATGCGCGAATACTGTGATCTTATGAGGGAGAGGCTGAGTGGAGCCTGAGTGGTGGCCCAAGGCTGAGGCGGACATCAACACCGCGGTAGCGAATTTCAGCATCAAGCTGCAAGAAGGATTGGAAGTGCCTCCAAGGAGGCTCATGTCGAGGGCGAATCCGTTTTTGCTGTACATAAGAACCGCGCCATCGGACGCAGACACGCTTGCCCAGATGGTAATAGATGCATATCTGGTTAAAAGCGCGCAAACCAAGTTCGGCAAGGTGCTTGAGGATATCGCACTCTGCGTCTGCAAGCACTCCAAAGGCGGCAGAAAGTCTGCGGCAGAAGAGATGGACTTGGAGTACGACTCCGGCAACGAAAGGACAATCGTGCAGATAAAATCCGGAATAAGCTGGGGAAATTCTTCCCAACATGCCGCTCAAGAGAGGGCGTTTGAAAAGGCAGCCCGCATCTTGCGGCAGGGTGACAAGAGCGTAAAAATAAGGTGCATAGTGGGAAGCTGTTACGGGCCCAGCGGCATTACCGACAAAGGAACGCATCAAAAAGTGGTGGGGCGTGACTTTTGGGAGGAGATATCGGGATGGGCCGGCACATCTGACGCGGTGCTAGACATAATAGGAAAGCATTCGAGCAACGGACTTTTTGACGCAAGGAGAAAGGCATGCGAAAGGCTGATTGAATTCCTCAAAACTTCCAAGGCCATAGACAGCGACGGCGGCGTGCGATGGCATCGCATCCTAGAGATAAACATGGACTGCGCACAGAAACATGTGCGGTAAAATGATTGTGTCTGAGGTGCCGGTATCTATATCGCGAATTGGCACCAGCACCTGGATCCTTTTTGGGACTTCGTGCAGACTGACCCAGCCTCTGGCAGCTTGGTGGCGGCCGACGTGACTGCTGGATGCCGGCTCCCTATGATGCCGCCCACTCTGGCGCGGCAGGCGCCGTTCGCGGGCCCGGGCGCCGCACCGCGCAAACCGGGCGCGACATCTGGCTTCTGGACGCGCAGGGTCCCGTTATGTGGAAAATGACTGCAACCCTTCGGGCAGCATTGTGAGGAACCCTGCGGGCGCGTCCGTCTGTCAGTCCGGACTGCCCTGATACCGCGTCCGCGCGCGGCTGCGGAGCGCATGCGCGAACACTCGGCCTTGGGCCGGGACGATTAAGGTGGGCGGGAATGCCAAAAGGGGGCGCAGCCGCGTAACCGCACCCGACAAAACTAATAACAGTTGGCCGTCTTGGCACGGCATGATCGAGCACCTCTGGCTCATCCCGCTCGGGTTTGCATCGGGACTGCTTGGCTCCATGACCGGGCTGGGCGGCGGGATAATTACGGTACCGGTAATGGTATTCCTCGGATTCCCGCACACGCTGGCGGCCAGCAACAGCCTGCTTGCCACGTTCAGCAACGCGGTCGCCTCGACAATCTCGTACTCCCGGCAGAAGCGCATCGAGTACGCCCTGGGCCTCAAGCTCGGGCTGCTGTCGCTTCCGGGCACGGTGGCGGGGGCGTGGGTGACGTCAGACGTGGCGCACCACAACTTTCAGTTCCTGTTCGGGCTGGTGCTCGTCGTATCGGCCGCGTACCTGCTGCTAAAGCCGAGGCTTACAAAGGACTCGGGGAAGGGTACGTCCGGCGGCAAGAACCCGCTGTACTCGTTTCCGGGGATGATGATCGTGTTCCTGGCCGGGATGAGCTTTTTTGCCGGCATGGCCTCGTCCTTTTTTGGCATAGGCGGGGGCATAATATTCGTCCCGCTGATGGTCGCGGGCCTTGGAATGTCGATAAAGAGGGCTGCCCCGACGTCGCAGATGATACTGCTGTTCGCGTCACTCTCGGGCATTACGGTGCACGGGTTCCTGGGCAATCCCGATCTCCTGCAGGCCTCGTTTATGGCGATTGGCGCCTTTGCCGGGGGAATAACCGGGGCGCGGCTGTCGATAGAGGCAAAGGAGCGCAACCTCCGGCTGCTGACATTCGGCGTGATACTTGCGGCGTCTGCAAAGATGTTCTATGACTCGACGCTCGAGACCCCCGAGCCGGTCGTGCCGTGACCTGCTGCCGGCGGCGGGTTCTTCCTCACCCTGTAGATGTTGCACCTCGAGAGCAGCACGAGCCTTCCCCCCTCGCCTGCTGCCTCGTAGTCCACTGAGATCCTGCCGTACTCGTCGCTTACGTCCTCCACGCCAGATATGACATAGGTCACCCTCAGCGTGTCCCCCGTGTAAACCGGGGCGAGAAACCTCGTGCTGCGGCCGTCCCAGTCCGGATCACCGTCGTAGCCGGCCAGTATGATGTGGTTGCCGTATACCTCCTCGAGCCTTGAGAACTCGCCCTCGATCCTGGAGAGGAGAGCCCTGCCGGGTACGACGCGCCCGCCGGCTCCGCTGCCCTCCTCCAAGAACGCGTTCTTTACGCGTGCAAACTCGATGTATTTGTCAAGATCCTTCTCGGCTATGGCAAACTCGGACTGCAGCCTGTCGCCCGTGCGAAACTCGTCGAATCTCTTCATTTTCTATCCGCGACCGGTGGTGGCGACAGTGGGTTGCATGTCCGGTCAGCGCGCCTCGTCTGTGCAGAATATGACCGTGGACAGGGATGCTGCCGGTGAGCTTTTTTCTGCCACCCCGCTGCCGTCGGCGTCGGCGTCGGCGGCGGGCGTGATGACCGTGTCAAACATGTCTGCAACCCTCTGCGGGTCAGGCTCCGCCCCCGTCACGGAGCCTGGCAGGGCCGCGAACACCCTGATTCTGGATCCCAGCACGTCGCTGAGCTCCTGGTTGACCGTGGTGACGAACGGCCGAAGCGCCCCCCTGAACACCTCTGCCTGCGCCCTCTGCATGCCCGTGGTCTTCTTGCCGGATGGCAGCCGGGGCCCCACGATCATGATCGTGCCGTCCGTGCCCTTGAACCGCCTAGGGTCCTCCCCGCCTCCGGGCACGAACGCGCCCAGCACGCCCTGCGCCGATACGGCGGGCCTGATGACAAACTTTGAGACGAGCCCGTCCCACTCCTTGCGCGTAATCTTGATCAGCTTCTCGACTGCCGGGACGCTGCCCGTGTAGTGTACGGCCCCCAGTATCTTTCCCCTCTTCTGCTGGGCGGTCCCAAGCCACCTGGAGACCTCTTCGGGGTCGGCCAGGTTTATCACGTGCGAGTGCATCTTCTTGGCGATGCGCTCCGCGGCTTCCGCGGGCGCCGCGTCTGACACAAAGCACACCACGTCCCCCCCGCAGTCGTCCTGTATGTGGGACGCCATGTGCTCTATGTGCCGTACGTCTGCCATGTCTGTGGGATCGGCCGTGATTACGATGATTCCTTTTCCGCCTGACAGGTCCGGCCTTGCCTTTGGCGCGGGGAGCGCGCCTGCAACGTGCGGCTTCACCGGATAAAAGACCCTGTCGCCTGGCACGACCTTGCCGTCGAGTATTGCCGACATCTCGTCGCCGCACAGGTTCAGCACCGACTCTGCGACCTGGTCCTGCGACAGAAACTCTTGGTTTGCAATCATCCGCGACGTGTTCTTCTGCACCTTTTCGGCAATGTACTGTATCTTCTCTAGCAGGCCCGTGAGGATCTTGGAGGCCTCCTCCTCTGCCATGCCCTTTTCATGCGACATCGCCCTTGCGGCCGACGCAACTCCGGCCGATACCGTCCCCTCGTCCTCGCCTAGCAGCGGCAGCAGCCTCTCGGACGCGTACCTCTCCACCTCCGCGGGGCTCATGGACTCGTACCCGCTCACCCTCATGAACTCGGCCGCCGCCTTTGGGTATACAGTCTTGTATATCCTGTCCGAGTGGACGGGCCCCGGGTTTGTTGCAATGGACGCGATGCCCGTCCCGGCAAGCTCCCATGACATCATCTCCGCGAGCCTGTTCTTTGCACCCTGGGATGCGGTGTACGGGCTCCTGAACCTGTAGGGCCGCTGCTCGAGCGGCCTCTCCTCCGTGAAGAAGGTCGATATCGTGACTATCTTGCCGCCCCGCCCCATCACCCTGAGCGCCTGGACTGAGCCCCAGAACGTCCCGGTCAGGTGTATGTTTACGGTGCTCTCAAAGTCCTTTATCGACGCGTTCGCAAAGCAGGTGACAGGCCCCGACACCCCCGCGTTGTTTATCATATAGTCTACCGTCATGCCGTCTGCGGCCAGCCTGTCGAACATGGAGCTGACGCCCGCCTCGTCGGCCACGTCCACCCCGGGAAATATCATAACCTTGGCATCCGCGTGCCCCTGCTGCCGCGCGATGTCCCTGAGCTCCGCCGCCGCGGACTCCAGCGGCTCCTTCCGCCTTCCCAGTATGATCACGTTTGCCCCGTGCCCGGCAAACTTTTTCGCTATTGCAAGGCCTATTCCGGTGCCGCTGCCCGTGATCAGGGCGGTCTTGCCTGCAAAACCCATGGCTGTTCGGTTTCGCTTTGATATTTATTTTGATTGATTGATTGGCGGGGCTGCCTGCACTCGTCCTCGCGCGCCGAGCGCCGCGAACGCGCGGGGCTGCCTTGGGACGTCCCATGCGCGGGGCACGCCGCTGCGCGTGAGACGGGTCTGCCCGGGGCCTGACGCGTGCTGCCTGCCAATATTTATTTGTGGGGGCGCGGCAGCTTCACTATGCACGACGACGAGCCTGATACGTTTGAGGCGATGACTTGGCCCGAAAAGTTTGCCGGCATGCTCGCCGGAATCGGCGTCGAGGCGGAGGCCTGCGGCGTGGGTACCACACCTGCGGAGTCCGGCGACTACTACTCTAGGTATGCGGCAAGCACGCCGCGCATGGTGACGAACCGCGGGTGCGCCGTGCTGAAGGGGTGCAATATGGACGCGGTGCACATCGTACAGAAGGGATGATTTGGCATCTAATGGCAGTGACAAATGATGGTGACGATAATGGCGGCAGCGGTGATTACCGAGTGATGGCAATATCGAAGGGTAGGCGATGAGCGGGGATGCAGGATCCGAACGTCGCGCCGTGGGGGGCGCTCGACAGGTACCAGGCCCACTTTCTGGTGGGCATACCGGATTATAACGAGAGGGCGCGCAAGGGCGCCGACGTCTTTGCAAGGACAAGGCTTGAGACCCGCGGGCATTTTGCCGCAAAAAAGGTCGAGTCGGTCAGCTGGGAGGGGCCGAGCCATCCGCTGCTGGTGCGCCTCAATCAGGATGCGGAGCTCAACGAGATGATCGCGAAACAGTCCGCATGGGACGCGGCCATATTCGTCGAGCAGACCGGCGAGAACATACGCATACACGGGAGGTGGAGGGACGGGGCTTCGTTTGGCATCGGCCGTGACATGTTTGAGGTTTACGACCGTATAGCCGGGCACGTCAGGGAGTCATGCCTTCCACCAGTCCAGTGACACAAAGTCCACGTTCTTGCTGCTCCTCGGTATCGCCAGTATGAACTGCTTTCTGACAGTCGATGCAAGCCGGCCTGCCAGCACCACCCCCGTGGACGTCACGGGATCCGCCCTGCTGTATACGTGCACCATGTACGGCGCGTGGTCGATCCCGGGCCCGTTCTCATACACCGCAAAGTCGCACCCGAACTTTATGCCGGAGCTGACGATATATCCGAGATCCCTGAACTTTTTGTATACGATGTACTTTTTGTCAAACTCGTGGTACTGGCCGCGGCACATCTGCGCCATCTGCTGCGCCGACACGCGGCGCCGCGCCATCGTTACCTTGATTACGTCGTTTTCGAGCAGGTAGAGGCTCTCTATGAGGTCCAGCACGAGCGGCACGTCTATCTCCTCTATCTTCGGCTTTGGCATGCCTACGGGTTTGCCATAATATCCCATGGAGAACACCGTCTTGGCGTCGTCCCTGTCCCACACCATCACGCGGTTCTCGACAAGCTCGCAGGGTATGGCCCTTCTCTTTGCCATGCGTGGCGTGCGCATTGCCTGCGTATATGGGTTGCACTCTCCCTGTTTCCTGACGCGGCGTGATCAGTCCGGTCGCCATGCCCTGTCCCAAAATACATGCGCGGGCTCAGAGGCTGAGGGCAAGCAGTATGAACGAGTCTGAGACCCTCTGGCACTTGTCGGCCATCTCCTCTATCCCCTCTATCACGTCCTTCATCAGCATCATCTCCTTCGTGTTGGTTATCTCCGTCAGCAGCTTCATCGTGGCCTGCCTGTACTTTACGTCGATCTCCCTCTCTATGGTCTGGGTCTCCTGCGCAAGCTCTATCGCGTTTGCTGTGTTTGTGGTCAGGCTCCGTATTATCTCGTTGAGCTTGTACACCTCGTCGACTACCAGGTCGATTAGATCCGTGATGTCCTTGTCGATCTTCGCGTTTCTCAGGGTGGTCGGCTTTACGTTTGAGAGCTTGAACGATATGCCGGTGATGTATCCTGCAATCTCGTCCATCGTGTACGCGGTGTTGAGCAGGTTCTCCCTGTTCATTATCAGGCCCCCGACGTCGGCGACCTCCCTTGTTATCTTCCGGCGCAGGTTCTCGACGTCCTCTTCGATGGACGATATCTGCTCTAGCGCGGACTTGATTCCCTGCTTGTCCCTCTTCATCATCAGGTCCGGCAGGGTGGCGAGTTCCCTCGATGCGTTGAGTATGCGGTTAATCTCGTCTTGGAGCACGGCAATCGCCTTGCGCTTTGCCTGTACCTCCAACTCGCCACTATACATAACAGAGAGTAAAAGGCGATTCTGTAATTTAAGTTGTGTATGGTTGCGGCCGCAGCCTCTTCCGGGGCGGCCCCGTTTGCGGCGACGCTTACACTGCGTCGGCGGCGTAGGCCTGCTTGCACGTGCGCCGCGCGACGGTGCGGATCATTCGGCCCGCATAATGCCTCGGCCCTGCGGTTGGGAACCGCCGTGGGGCGCGCCCGTCTCGTCACTCCGCGTGCATGGTCTTTTTCTGGCTCCTGTACATGGAGACTATCTCGCGCGTCGTAGTCGCGCTCTCTGGGTGCTTTTCGTCCCTTGTACGGCCCGTATACTTTGGAAACCTGAGCGCGAGCCCCGCATCCTTCCTTACCGCATCCCACGCGGCCCTGTGGACGGGGCTGAGCGTTATCTCCGATGCCACCGTCTCTATCACAAGCTCGGGCTCAAACCACACTTCGGCCTCCATCGCGCTGTCTATGCGCGGGTTTCTCCTTATCGTAACCTTGGGGTGCAGTATCTGGTAGAGCCTGTCAAGCTCCTCGTCGGTGAATCCGGTGCCCACCTTGCATACGCTGGGGAACGTGTCGAGCTGGTCGTCGTACGCTGCGAGCAGGAGCGTGCCGTATATGCCCGTCCTCCTACCTTTGCCAAAAAATCCACCGACCACCACCAGGTCGAGGCTGTCGCCGAGCTCGCTCCTGTATTCTTTTTTGAGCTTTAGCCAGTTGCTTCCGCGCGCCCCCGCCTGGTATGTGGCGTCCGGCATCTTTAGCATCAAACCCTCGCTCCCGGCGTTTATTGCGCTCTCCATAAACTCCGACATCTCCTGCGCGCTGGTTATCGTGGCCATCGCGACGCACCTCGTGTGCTCCCCCTCCGTTATGGCGTCCTCCAGCATGGCGCGCCTCTTTGCATACGGGACCTCCAAGCAGCTCTTGCCGTCCAGATACAGTATGTCGAAAAAGTTGACCGTAACCGGGTACTCGGACACGGCCTTTTCGATCTTGTGCTTTCTCCTGCGGTGCATGAGCTCCTGGAACGGCAGGAACTCTCCGGTCTTCTCGTTTATCGCAACCGCCTCGGCCTCCAGTATGGCCTCGCCTGCGGACACGTCCTGCGGCAGCCTCTCGGCGACGTCCGGATAGTGGGCGGTGATGTTCTCGAGCCTCCGCGAGAACATCTCGACCCTCTTGCCTGACATGTGCACCTGCACCCGCTCGCCGTCAAGCTTGTACTCGGCGGCGAGCCCAGCGCCCATCTTTGATATGGCGTCCTCCTCGCTCTTGACGCGCTCGGCGAGCATGGGCCGTATGGGGCGGAACGGCTCGGCCTTGAACCTGCCCGCCCCGTCCAGCCCGTCCGCGGCGATGGCCTCGGCGACGGCCCCGAGGTCGCTTGACACGTTGTATGCGCGCTCGACCGCGCCGCGGTTTGCCTTGTCCCCAGTGAACGCGGCGGCCAGCGCGTCCATTATCGTGTTCTCGGCTATGCCAAACCGCAGAGTCCCGAGCAGTATCTTCATTATGTATCCGGCCTCTGCCGGGCACGCGTCGTTCAGCAGGCTTGATATGTACCTCGACTTCATGCCCTGCGAACGTGCCCCCTCGAGCCCTGCAATCCTGAAGAGGGTGTCGTACACCCTCTCTACCGTAATGTCCTGCGCGAAGAACGTGGTCTGCGTCTTCTGCCCCATTATGTCGACTGACGCGCGGCCCAGGTCGCCGTCCTTGCGGTACTGTTCCTCTATCCTCTTCGCGGGGACGCCGGAGGACTTTGAGAGGGCCTTTATGGCGAGCTTCTCTGCCACTCCGAGCTCGACGCCCTCAAAGTCCGGCCTGATCTTTCCCTGCAGGAGGTACACGGCCCTTGCCACCACGTCCTGCGGCGTCTGCTCGAACAGCGCTATCAGTATCTGGGTGAGCTCGTTACGTTTTGTGGTGGATTCCATCTTCTCAAACGCGTCTGCAAGAACGGAAAACTCCACTGCCTTTTTGCGGCGGGGCCGAATAAAAACAGTCAGATGTACCTGAGTATGGTGGGCTTGTTAGGCCCCGGCGTCATGTCGGAGACGAGCGCAAAGTTGTGCAGCGGGTATGCCGCCTTGTACTGCTTCATGTAGCTCCATGCCACGTCGTGCGTCTTGAACTCGGCGCGTATCCCGTCGACGACCACCTGCTTGCCGTACACATCAAAGACCACTATGCGGTACGCCTTTGGGCGGTTGTGTGGCTTTGCCTTTAGGAGCCAGGCCATGGCGAACACGAAGACGGCGCCGAGCACCACGTACTCGCCTGCCACCCTGAAAAAGTCGACGACCACTCCGGGTATGGTTTGCCCGAACAGTACTGCCATAAAGTTTGAGAATGAGATCACGGCCAGTGCGGTGGCAAGGTACGTCCTCCACTCGAAGATCCAGCCGACCTTGCTCATCAGATGGCCTTTGTGCCGTTTTGATTTAACTATTTCCCGCCTTTTCTGCCGATCTGCCCGCCGAATTCCGGCATCTGGCTCGAAAATGGGTGGCGCGGCGCAGGGGCCGCCGATCTGCGTGGTTCATGAGCCGGATCTGGCGCGTGCCGGAGCGGATGCCGCCGGGTGACGCGCGCCTGCCCTGCCGCCTCTAGTCTGGATCCTCGTACCTGGTTCCGTTGCCGTCATCGCCGGCCCTGCCTGCACCGGCCGCCGCGCTGTCCATTGGAACCATCTTCTCGTCCAGCGAGCTGATGACTGCCTTGTAGCCCTCGGCGTATTCAAGCTCGGAGGGGACCAGCGTGGCCGGGTGTATAAAGCCCTGGCTCCTCATCTCGAGCGCCTTTGCCGTGGCGCGCTCCCTGATAAGATCCCAGTCCGGCGTGGAGAACCCGTCAAACGGCCCCGTCAGCCTCCCTTCGTGCATGCTGAACACCAGGGCCTCTACAATTGGAATGCAAAAGTTGATCGTGGCCGCCGAGTTGAGCCTTACCGGCATCAGCGGCATGTTGTGGCTGCCGCGCGTGTTCCCGGCCACGTAGTGCGGGTTGTTGAATACGCTGCCGACCTCTTCTGTGGCGGGGAACATCTTCTGCGTCCTTACCATGCAGATGGGATCGTCCTTGCCGACATACGTGCCGGCTATGTTGTGCAGCCGGTCGGTGGATGCCGAGAGTATCGGCTCGCCGTCCTTTGTGTACACGGAGTCCACCACGTACCTGCCGGGGTACATCAGGGCCGCCTCCAGGAGCGGCTTGTCCTGCCACATCTCAAGCTCGGCAATCCTGCCCCCCTCCACGTCCATCACGTTTATCACGACGCCCCTTGCCAGGCTCTTGTTGACTATGAGTCCGGTGTTGCTGAGCGCGTCCACAAACATCCTGTATATGGGGTAGTTGAACGCCCCCGGCTCGGTCTTGTCCGCCGCAAATACTGTAAACGCCTCGTTGGGCCTCTCTTCAAACTCCATCTCGGCCACGCCGGGACCCATGCCTTTTACGTTACCGGAAAACGAGTCCTTCAGCAGGTCCTGGCCCGCGCCGTAGAGCCCCTCGGCCCTTGCGACCTCCGTGCCTGCCATGAACGCGTCCCATGCAAGCTTGTGTATCCTCTCGCTGTCGGTCCCGTGCGTGTGGGACATTACAATGTGGACGTCGTCGCCGCAGTATCCGATGTAGTGGTCAAGGAGCATGTCACTTGAGGACTGCACCACGCCCCTTACTGCCGCAATCAGCCCGTCGCTGGGCCTCGTGTGCCCGCCGACTCCGCCCACGTCGGCCTTTATGGCCGATACCGTAACCTTCACGAGGCTGCTGTACGTGCCTTTGATTTATGTGCTTTTAGTGGAAACGGCTAGTGCCGCCGGGCAGGTCTTTGCCGGCTTTCTTTCACGCGCATCATTCTGTACGTGGGCGCCGCCACCACTGGTTGCATCCTATATCCTGTCCGCCGCCCGCCCGCCCTCATGCGATCGCGGTGTGCGGAGCCTGTCCGCCGCCGCCACCGCCGCCGCCACCCAACACCGTGATCCCCTTTGACGATCTCCAAGATATGCGGTGTTATGGTGTGATTTTTTGGCATATTTGGTATGTGCTTCCATAACATGTAACTGCACTCCGCATGAAATGAAATTTTTTATGATGCCGCATCTTCTAAAATCCGCCTTGGAAATCGCGGTTTTTTTCATAACAGTAATAAATACCCCCCAAGAGGACTCCCAATATGGCAGACAAGCCCCACCTGAACATGATAGTGACAGGGCACATCGACAACGGCAAGTCCACTACGATGGGACACTTTCTGATGGACCTGGGGGTGGTTGACGAGAGGACCATAGCGGCCCATGCGACTGAGTCTGAAAAGACCGGCAAGGGTGACACATTCAAGTATGCCTGGGTCATGGACAACATAAAGGATGAGCGGGAGCGCGGCATTACGATTGATCTTGCATTTCAAAAATTCGAGTCGACAAAGTACTTTTTCACCCTGATTGACGCCCCGGGACACCGGGACTTTATCAAGAACATGATCACGGGCGCGTCGGAGGCCGACGCCGCCATCCTGGTGCTCTCCGCCAAGGAAGGCGAGACTGACACCGCGGTCGCGGCAGGCGGGCAGGCCAGGGAGCACGCGTTCCTGCTAAAGACGCTTGGCGTAAACCAGCTCATCGTTGCAATCAACAAGATGGATGACAGCAGCTATTCGGAGGACGCATACAAGGCGGCCAAGGAAAAGGGCGAAAAGCTAGTCCGTTCTGTAGGCTACAAGTTGGATTCGGTCCCGTTCATACCCGTGTCGGGATGGAAGGGCGACAACCTGGTGAAAAAGTCCGAGAACATGCCGTGGTATACGGGCAAGACCCTGCTGGAGGCGTTTGACGACTTTGCCGTGCCAGAAAAGCCGGTCGGAAAGCCGCTGCGCGTGCCCATCCAGGACGTTTACACCATCACCGGGGTCGGCACGGTTCCAGTCGGAAGGGTCGAGACCGGCACCATGAAGACCAATGACAAGATCATCGTCATGCCTGCGGGCGCCACGGGCGAGATAAAGTCCATCGAGACGCACCACACCGAGATGCCGTCTGCCGAGTCCGGCGACAACATCGGCTTCAACCTCAGGGGCATAGAGAAGAAGGACATCAAGCGGGGCGACGTCCTTGGCACGCCCGACGCGCCTCCGATGGTCGCAAAAGAGTTCAAGGCGCAGATTATCGTCATACATCACCCAACTGCGATTGCGCCTGGGTATACTCCGGTCATGCACGCGCACACGTCCCAGGTCGCCGCAACCGTGACGGAGTTTCTTCAAAAGATAAACCCTGCAACGGGCGCCGTGGAGGAGGAGAACCCAAAGTTCCTCAAGGTCGGCGACTCTGCAATCGTAAAGATCAGACCCGTCAGGCCCACGTGCATCGAGACGTTTCAGGACTTTCCCGAGATGGGACGGTTCGCTCTCAGGGACATGGGCGCCACCATTGCGGCGGGGATTGTAAAAGAAATTACAGAGGAATACAAGCCCTAGACTTGCGTGGCTGTTGGTTGCTATGACGCAGACTGCCCGTGTAAAGCTTACCTCCACCAGCCTCCCAAAACTGGACGGGGTCTGCGACGAGATAATGAGCATAAAAAAGACCGGCGTAAAGGTAAAGGGGCCCACCCCGCTCCCTGTAAAGCGGCTCCACGTCGCGACCCGCAAGTCGCCGTGCGGCAACGGCACCGAGACCTATGAGAAGTGGGAGATGAAGATGCACCGGCGAATCATCAACATCAACGCAGACGACAAGGCCATCCGCCAGCTTATGAGGCTCAAGATACCCGACGACGTGTACATAGAGCTCTCGCTTACGGGATGACTGGGAATTCTTAAATTATGACTGAAACAAGGTGTGTTGATTATGACCCTTAACGCCGGAGAATCTGCAGTGTTTGCCAGAAAGGCGCCGGATGATGACAATGACAGCGACGACGTACTGGCCGTCGCGGACGATCCTGCCGTGGAGCGCTTTGACGTCCACTACTCGTGCCTGAGGTGCGGGACCGTCACGTCCGGCACCGAGATATCCCGGCTTCCCGAGATAAAGTGCATCTGCGGGTTCAAGGTGTTTACAAAGGTGCGCCCCCCGGTAGTAAAGTCGATCCGAGCCATCTGATCGGCCGGCGCGTCCTGCGTTGTTCTCCCCGCCCACTCCTCTCTCTGCCCGTTGCTGCGCCCAGATTGAACGCGGTGCACGCCGTCCGTGCAGAATGTGCTGCTATCTGCCCCCCTCGTATTTGTGCTCGCGCTGCAGGTGGGTTCTCATTTCCTCCATGCTTGCAAAGTATTTGCCGCACTTGCGGCAGTCGTACTTGAGGTCCTTGCCGTGGAATACCTGCTTGTGGTTCATGAGGTCCGCGTCTGACGCAAACGTTCTGTTACATGCGTCGCACCTCTTCTTTTTCCTCCCGCCTTTCTTTATCTTGAAAACGTCGCCGATCATGCCGCCTGTCTCCCGGTCCGAACACCGCGCGTGACGTCACTGCCTCCGCTTTCCGTATCCTGCCTTTTCGTCCCAGCAGTCGCGGCACAGCTGGCCGTCTATCTTCCAGCCGCCCTTTGGGTTGTGCCTTAGGAAGCCCAGCTCCGCGTTGCAGATGGCGCAGTGGCCCTTCTTCCTCTTGTGGTCTTCCTCCTTTTTGTCAAAGCACTTTTTGCACAGCAGCCCGTCCATGTCCCACTGCCATCTGGGCTCCCAGAGGTCGTTGATCTGCCTGGTGGTGCCGCACACGGTGCACGGCTGGCGCACCTTGCCCTCGTAGTACTCTACTGACTTTTCATAGTGGCAGTTGCCGCACAGGCGCCCCTTGATGCCCCACTCGCGTTTCGGCTTGTGCCTGTGCTTGAGCTGTACCTTGCATACGGCGCAGTACGTGGGCTTTCTGCCAAACAGGATTCCCATGCCGTGTCGCGTGCTGGATTCTATAAATTTCAATGTGAGTTATTTTGGCCTCGGCCCCCCCCCATCCGGCCTCCTGCGTGCGCACTGGCTGCTGTACGGGCTTGATTGGATCGCCATTGCCCGTACTGGACGGGCGATTTGTCGTATGACGCGTACACGCAGTCGAGGAATGGCTGCTGGATCCTAGGCGCGGCCGTCTAGGATCTTTTCGAGGGCCTGGCCTGCATTGAGCATTCCGTGCCTCCTTGCGTATTCCTCGATCGCACTGTACTGGTCCTTTGTAAAGCAGACCGGCATTGATCGCTTGCTCATGACTTGGCTCGAGATGTACCCGTAATTATGTGATTTGGCGCCGATGGCGCTGTCCACCCTTTCACCGTCGAGATCGCGAAAAGCTTAAAGATCATT
>JAPPIP010000121.1:0-7578 GCA_028820595.1 Nitrososphaerota archaeon
CCCCCCCCCCCCCCCCCCCCCCCCCCCCCCCCCCCCCCCCCCCCCCCCGCGGCGCGGCAGCGGCAACCGTACGCCTAGTCACGCCTTCATCTCGTCGACCATTCTCCGGTGCCTAGCGCATAGCCGCGGGCTTGACACCTGGGTGCGTATCAGCTCGCTCTGCCAGTGTGCATTATACATGCGGCACGCGTCGTCCTGGCAGAACGCCTCCCCCGTCTCAAAGTACGCGATTGCCTGCAACAGGTACCCTCTTGCAATGTCCGGCATGCGGCAGTCGCCGCGTGTCACATAATCATATTTTCCGGCATCCTTGGCCGGTACGCCGCCTGCGCCCCGCGCACGGCCGCCGGCCATGGCCGCGGCGTACAGTCCCGCAAGGCGCTCCGTATAGTACCCCCTAGGCCTTGCAGGGCCCTCGACGATCCCCTGCATTGACACCAGGAACGGATTGGCCCCGACAAGCGTCCTTGCATGATACCTTTGGTCCCCCTCGTCAAACGTGCACGCAAGAACTCCCGTAAATACGACATGCAGTGTGGCGGGATCCGTGTGTGTCGGCCCGGGCCTCGCTCCAATCGTCTCGGACGCGGCATCGCACAGGGCAAACCCGTCGTACATGGCCGGGAAGCCGCCGTCCGGGCCGTCGCCGCCATTGCCATTGTCACCATCGCCTGCAGCCGCGACTGGCCCTCCCGTCACACGCCCTGCGCGGTGCGCGCCCTCCGCACCGCATATCAGGGCCTTGGCCCTGTCGCCCTCCGCAAATGACCAGTCCTGCCTCAGTTCCACCCGCACCGCCGGAAACATGCCACGTACGAACTCTGGCAGCCCCCGCGCGTTGATCTCTGCTGATACCTGAGGCTCGCAGCTGATTGCAATCCTTGACGCCCTCATTGTCATCTACACCTCCGCCGATTCCTCAAACCGGAGCCGCGGGATCTGCCTCGCGCCCTCCGGCATCCTGCTATCTTTCCAGCTCCTTTATCTTTGCGGCCGTAATCTCCGCCGCCCTCTTTCCTGAAAACAGCATGGAGCCAAATGTGGGCCCCATGCGCGGGAGCCCGTGCGTTTCAGTCACGGACATGCCGGCGGCGACCAGTCCCGGATAGACCTCCCCCGTCTTTTCAACGACGCTCTCCTCGCCCTCGTTGACGTACATCGGATTCATGCCCTTCCATGTGACGAGGCCCCTGTCGACCAGCCTCTTCACCGCCACAGAGTCGTGCCCTGACGCGTCGATTATCATTCTCGCCTCGAACGCGACTGGGTCGACGCACGTTATGTTGCGCGGCAGCGCCGAGACGGGCATCCAGTTTACGACGATGCCAGAGACCCTTCCGTTCTTCATTACGAGGTCGTCAAACTTTGTCAGGTTGAGGAACTTGACGCCCGCGTCACAGGCCCCTGCTATCAGCTTTGAGACCGCGTGCGGGCCGGGCGTTATGTACAGGCCCTCCCCTGCTTTTTTGTACGGAACTCCGAGCTCGTCCCATATCTTCTGGGCCGGCTCCCTGACCGTAACGGGGTTCATCATGTAGCCCCCCAGCCAGTACCCGCCTCCAAGATAGTTGTTCTGCTCTATTATCAAAACCTTGAACCCCATGTTTGAGAGGTCCCTGCCGGCCGTCAGCCCCGAGGGCCCCGCCCCTATTATAATGACGTCCGAGTCGGCCCTGTCTATCAGGACGTCGTGGAACTCGTTTGCGATAGCCCTTGTGATCTCGACCTCGCTTACGTCTGCGAAGATCTTGGGCTGCACCTCTGCAACGACGGCGGCCTCCTGCATGCGTGTGCTGCCCCGGCTTTACAATTAATACCTTGCCAAAAGTATCTGGGCAGAATTATTAGCGCGCTTCTGCCCGCGATGTCCGAAGGCGAGCTACGACTCGCCGCTCGCGTCCGGCCGTTCCGGAATCGAGTCCGGAAACCTCATCAAATTTATAATCCGTCCCTGCAAAACTGTTACGTGTCTCAAACGCCGCGTGCCTCCAAGCATGATTCTGCATCCACGTCCGCGCCCGCGCCCGGCCAAAAGCCGCGGCTGGAGTCGGCGCGGCCCGAGGAGCGCAAGCCGCGCGAGAACTGGGCCAGGCGCTCAGAGGCGGATCACTTTGCTGACACCGTAAAGCTGTACCGGCAGGGACGGTACGACGCGGACAGCTTTAGGCGCTTCAGGCTGCAGCACGGCGCATACGGGACCCGGATGACCGGGGACTATGCAATGGTGCGCATAAAGATTCCCGCCGGCGTGGCGTATCCACACCAGCTGGAGGCCATATCCCGGCTCAGCGAGCAGTTCTCCATTGGCAGCGCGCACATATCGACCCGGGAAAACATACAGCTGCACTGGGTGGTGCTGGAGGACGTCTCGGAGATATTCAGGGGACTGGCCCGGGTGGGACTCACGTCGCGCGAGGCCTGCGGGAACACCGTCCGCAACGTGATGTGCAGCCCGCTTGCCGGCGTCTGCCCGTCAGAACCGTTTGACTCCACCCCCTACGCGGTCGCCGTCGCCCGGTTCTTCCTGCGCAACCCCCTGTGCCAGAATCTGCCGCGCAAGTTCAAGTTCAATTTTACCTGCTGCGAGGAGCACGGGATGGCCCGCATGGTCGACGTGGGGCTGATCCCGCAGACCCGCATGATCCCGGACGTCGACGGGAGCGGGCAGCGCGAGCAGCGCGAGCAGCGCGGCTTTAAGGTGTTCCTGGGCGGGGGCCTCGGAAACAGGTCCTTTGTGGGGCACCAGCTTGAGGAGTTCACCCCCGAGGACGATCTGCTGTACACGTCCATTGCCACAATCCGAATATTTGACAGGCTCGGGGACCGCAAGAACATGGCAAGGAACCGCATGCGCTACCTGGTCGACGAGATGGGGTGGGAAAAGTTCCAGAGCCTGATACTGATGGAGCGCTCAATCGTCCGCGCCACGCAGTCGGTGGTCACGCGCCTAAAGCCGGACTTTGCCCCTATGGAGATACGGCGCCCACTGAGGATATCCGACGAGTCGGGCCCCGGCGCGGCGGCCCCGGACGGCTATTCGAGATGGCTTGTGACAAACACGATAAGGCAGAAGCAGGATCCGTACCACACGGTCTTTGTGACGCTGGAGGCCGGCGACATTACGGCGGGCCAGCTGAACTCGCTTGCGGAGCTTGTGCGCAAGTACTCGTGCGAGGGCGTGGCCCGCATAGGGTTCGTGCAGAACGTGGCCCTGCGGTTCGTGCATTCTGACGACCTGGCCCCCCTGTACGCGGGGCTCTTGGGGGCGGGGCTTGCAAAGTCCGGGGCGCTTACGATGGCCGCCCCGATCGGGTGCTCCGGCACGACGTCGTGCAACCTGGCCCTGACCAACTCGCACAGGCTTGCAAAGGAGATCCAGAGGAAGTTCCTCGAGCTGGGGCTTGACAAGGATCCCGACCTTGCAGACTCTACGATAAAGATAAGCGGCTGCCCCAACTCCTGCGGGCAGCACGGCATTGCCACGATAGGATTCTTTGGCGGCGGCGCGCGGGTCGGCAAGGACATGTACGCCAACTACCAGATGCTGCTCGGCGGGCGCTCGGACGGGCTGACCATGCTGGGCCAGACCTGCACCCGGGTGCCTGCAAAGAGGGTCATTCCCGTGATACTGAGGATAATCGAGGTGTTCAGGGCAAACCGCAGGCCCGGCGACACCCTCAAGTCCTGGATCCACAGGGTGGTGTCCGACGCGGAGGACTCGGGCGTGTCGTCGATAAAGGACATCAAGGCGGAGCTGCAGCCGCTGCTGGCCCCGCCTGCAAAGGACGACGATCCCGACTTTTACCTGGACTATGGCAGCGACACCAGCTACCACACAAAGACCGGCAAGGGCGAGTGTGCGGCTTGAGCGGTAGCGACGTCGCCGGCGCCGGCCCCGCGCCTGCGGTCACGACGGACGCGGACGTGCTGCGCGGCGAGATCAGGGACCGGAGTGCCGTCGTGGTAGACGCCCGCAGACCGGAGGACTACAAGCGCTCCCACATCCCGACCGCGGTAAACCTGCCGCTTGCAGATCTCTTGTCCGACGACGGCCCCGACAGGGTCGCCGGGATCGCCGGCTCGCTTGGAATTGGAGACGAGACGCGGGTCGTCGTATATGACGACTCGTTCGGGGCCCTCGCGTCGAGGATTGCGTGGACGCTGGAGTACATCGGGCACGCCGACGTCACGCTGCTTGACACCACGTATGCTCAGTGGCGCTCCATGGGGATGGAGACTGACGACGCGGCGCCGCCGGTCACGCCGCGGGAGCACTCGGCCGCCCCCGAACCCGGCATACTTGCTACCCACGAGTACCTGGAGAAGGCCGTCGCGGATCGCGGCGACGACGTGGTCCTGGTCGACAACAGAGAGAGGCTGAACTTTTTGGAGCAGCACATACCTGGCGCCGTCAGCCTGCCTTACAGGACGCTTGCGGGCCCCGACCGCATACTCCGGGGGCGCGAGGACATGAGGCGCCTGCTTGCAAACCGCGGGATTGGCGACGGTTCTGAGATCATCACGTACTGTGGAAGCGTGGGGACGCTCTCGGGGCTAGCATACTATGCCATGAAGTCTGCAGGACTCTCGAACATCAGGCTGTATGTGAGGTCGTTTAAGGAGTGGAAGAGCCTCCAAAAGCCCACTGCCACCCAGGCCGATGCAAACTACTGGGATCTGTCGGCCGAGTGACCGGATGGACGCCGCCGCCGCCATCTGCATGCCGCCTGGCACTCACGCCAGCTCGCGGCGTATTCTCTTTGTCAGGGCGGCCTCTATGTTGTCAAACAGGTCCAGCATCCTCTGCCTGTTCTCTGATATGTAGTCGTCGCCCCTGTCCTTGAGCCGGATCTTCCACAGCCTGATCTCCCTGTGCTCGTCAAAGAAGCTCTCTATCATCTGCACTCCGAACTTGTCGGGGTCGGTAAACTTGTCAAACACCGCGATGGACTTTTCGGCGTCGCCCTCCGATATGGTCTCCTTTGCGGACCGTATGGCCTGTATCAGCTCCTTCATGTTCTTGATGGGCTGCGGCAGCGTCCTTCTGGTTATGCCGAACAGGCCGCGCTTCTCCTTGCCTATCTTTTCGGCCACGCTGGGGGCAAGGTCGTAGATCGGTATGCGGCTGAGACCCTCGCGCTTTTCGTTCTGCAGTATGAGCCCCTTCTCGAGGAGCTTTCTGAGCGCCGTCTCCGCGTCGGCCTTGTCCAGGAACGTGGTCCACACGATGGCCCCGATCGTGTGGTATCCCTGCTTTATGGACTCTAGAACGACAACCTCCTGTATGCGCTTGAACCCCTCCTCTATCCTTACGTTGACAAAGTCCTTGTCCCTGACGGACTTTCTCGCGTTCTTGACGTCGATCTCGATTGAGCGCTTGAGGGCCTCAAGCGACTCCGGGACCTGGTTGAGGAGCGAGAGGTAGCACCCCTTGTTGTACCACGCCATGCCGTACGTGGGATCCGACTCGATGGCCTTTTCGACCGAGTCGAGCGCCTTTGCGTAGTTCTTCTGCTCGTAGTGCACCAGCCCCTTGAGGTTCCAGGCCTCCGGGTTCGTAACGTCGATGTCAAGTATCTTGTCATATACTGCAAGCGCCTCGCTGTGCTCGTCCAGGTGGAACTTTGCGTACCCGAGCTTTAGCATCGTCTCGACGCTGTTCGGATCTATCCTGAGCGCCTGCTCGAAGGTCATTACCGCATCCTCGAGCTTTTGGTCCGCCATCAGGTTGATGCCCTTTTTGTAGAGCTTCTTGCGGTTGTAATCTACGTCTACCAGGCTCCTCTCCTTGGGGATCCCGGACTGCTCTTCTGCAAGCTCGATGTCTGCGCCGCCGCGCCCGGGGTCGTCACTTTTGGCGTCGTTGCCGCCTTCCGTTACGGACTCGTCGGAGCCTGCTGATTTTTTCTGTCCCCCGCCTCTCCGAAACTGGCTCTTCATCGCACCGTATGGGTTATTTCTAGTTAAAAACCATCCCACGCGTCGCGGGTGGGTGGAGGGGGGAGAAGGAACGGCGGCGGTGCCAGCAGCATAGGAAGGATGGAGCGCGCGACTACCGCACACCGTGCCTGCACCTCACGTGCGCATGCGTGCCGCGCCGGCGGCATCCCTGCCGGCATGCCTTGCCGGCCGTGCCCACCGCTACTGCAAACCCGATCGGTTAATCTAAAATACTTGCTGCGCATACGACTCTTGTGTCACTAAAGCCCGGCCTCAAGGTTAGCGGCAAGGCTCCGTTTGTAAAGCCTGGCGTGTACGAGGTCAAGATATCAATATCAAAATCAAAGCCTTCTGAGGAGGACGTCAGGCGCAACAAGTTTGACAGCTTGTGGAGCGACCATTTTCACCTGCGCGTAGAGGACGGCAAATTTTCAGAGACGCTGGGTTCGGAGGGAAACCCGATTCCGGACTCGCTCAAGAATTCCACGACGGTGTGGGTTGTAGTATCTGACATATTCTCCTCGGCAAACTCCGTATTTGACGTGCCGCTGGAGTCTTCCCAGAGAGCCGCAAAGGCGGACAAAGACACAAAGAAGGCGGCTGACACTCCTGCCAAAAAGAGGCCGGTTCCGCCCCCACCTCCCGCCCCGGGGTCGCCAAGAGCAGCAGCAGGGCATTCGGCAGACGGCGGCCAGAGGGTAGCCGCTGACCCCTCCGCCGACTTGCCGGGCACCCTTGGAAAAAAGGAGAGGGATCCTTCCGGCGCGCAATCCGGACCGCGCCCCGTCCGCCCACCGCAACCACCTCGGCCCGCCCCGCCGCCTTGGGACTCTCCGACCCGCGCGACTGCTGGCACCGCCCCTCCTTCTACTATCCCTGACTCTGCCACAGCTGCGTCTGCCGGGCGCATGGGCCCTTCGGGGCCTCAGGGTCCGGCCGGCATGCCCGGTCCCGTGGGAAGACGCGGCGCCACTGGGCCCACGGGCCCCGTCGGCGACAAGGGCCCCGTCGGCGACAAGGGCCCCGTCGGCGACAAGGGCCCCGCGGGCGACAAGGGCCCCGTCGGCGACAAGGGCCCCGCGGGCGACAAGGGCATTACCGGCGACAAGGGATCCAAGGGCGACAAAGGCCCCGCAGGCCCGCAGGGCGACAAGGGCGACAAGGGCCTCACGGGCGAAAGGGGCGTTATAGGAGACAAGGGCGTAGCTGGCGACAAGGGCGACAAGGGCGACAAGGGCATTACGGGCCCGCCCGGAGACAAGGGCGACAAGGGCATTACGGGCCCGCCCGGAGACAAGGGCCCCGTGGGACTCAAGGGCCCCGTCGGAGACAAGGGGGAGCGTGGCATTACGGGCCCGTCCGGAGACAAGGGCCCCGTGGGACCGCGCGGTTCTGTCGGGGACAAGGGCGAGAAGGGACCCTCCGGCCCGTCCGGAGACAAGGGCATCACAGGAACCATAGGCCCCCCGGGTGAAAAGGGGACGACTGGTCCAGTGGGCTCCCCCGGCGACAAGGGCCCCCAGGGCCCGCCGGGCCCGGTAGGAGAGCCAGGCCCGTCAGGACAGGCCGGCTCCCCCGGCGACAAGGGCCCACAGGGCCCCCAGGGCCCTGCCGGGGCAAAGGGGCTTACCGGAGTGC
>JAPPIP010000121.1:7678-14255 GCA_028820595.1 Nitrososphaerota archaeon
CGGTCGCCTTCTTGGCTGGTCTGCCCGGCTTGCGCTTTGCAACGGTCGCCTTCTTTGCAGCAGTAGCCTTCTTGGCTGGTCTGCCCGGCTTGCGCTTTGCAACGGTCGCCTTCTTTGCAGCAGTAGCCTTCTTGGCTGGTCTGCCCGGCTTGCGCTTTGCAACGGTCGCCTTCTTGGCTGGTCTGCCCGGCTTGCGCTTTGTAGCTTTTGGTCTTGCCATGCTTTTATCGAAATTATGGCTATTTTTCAATGGTTAATATTAAAAAAATTATACAAATCGATCGTAAAAAATAGAGCTATTTTTTGTAGAAACTACGTTTTTTACGATCGCAAAACACATGCACGCGGATAGGTATTTTCCAAAATGCAAAGGCTTTATCCAAACACGATCGTGTTTCCTGCACGCGCGGTGCGGACCGGGCCTGTACCGTGTCACGCGTCCCCTGTAATATCCGCCCCTGGCCATATTTGTGCCAATTCTACGAATAAACGGGCGTATTTTTGGAGGCGCGTCCGCCCGCATGACTCCGTGGCATTCCGCCGCCGCACTTTTTTGCGCCTTTGCATTTTTGCGATCCTAGCCTGTGCATGACTTGCAGCGCGCCATCATGCAATGGCATTGCATGACATACCGGATGCGCTGTTATGTGCGATCCTTTCTGTGAAATTATTTTGTTGCAAAAACTGCTGTTTCGGGACGTTTTTGGGTTTTTTGCACCCGCGGTGGATTTGCACCCGCGGATTCGACTCGTCCCTGCCATGTGCGCGCGGCGCACGGTTCGTCTGTCTTTCAGGGCCGGCCGGCGTTGTGTGGTTCCGCTTGCATGCGCGGCGGCGCGCACAATTTGCTATGCGCCCCTTGTCTTTATTATCGTCAGCACGTCTTCGTCCTGCAGTATGTGCCCGAGTCCGACCCTCTGGCCTCCGAACTTGACACTCTTTCCCCAGATCATCCCGTACCTGAATTCCCTGCGCATCCTGCGGTGAATCTTGTTGCAGACGTCCTCGACGCTGTCCCCCTCCCTTGCGATAAGCGGCTCGTCGTAGTCCGTGGGCCCGCCCTTCGGGCGCATGTATATCCTGATGAACCTCAGCTTCTCGTATATCTGCTGCTTGAGGGCGTCTATGTTGACCTCGGCGTTTGCAGAGACCTCGACGGCCTGCGTCCTCGACTCGCCTGACCTCCTCTGGCGCAGATCCTGCAGGAACTCCGAGTCCACCAGGTCAATCTTGTTGAGCACCGTAATTGCCTTGGAGTACGACACGTTGCCTGCCATGTGGTCCGCTAGCTGCTCGGACGTCACGTCCTCGCGTGTAACAACCCTGGCGCTGACCACCCCGTACAGGTGCAGTATGTCCTTGAGGTGCCCCTCGGTGATCTTGGTGAGCTTGACCTGTTGCGCAACCGCAATGCCGCCCATCGACGCCTTCTCTATTGTTATGTTTGGGGGGAGCTGGTTGAGCCGTATGCCTATGTTTCCGAGCTCGTTTATCAGTACGTCCTCGTGGTGCGGCTGGAAGACGTCAAGGATAAGCAGCACGAGGTCCGCGGTCCTTGCGACTGAAAGTATTCTCTTCCCAAGGCCCTTGCCAGACGATGCCCCCTTTATGATTCCGGGAAGATCGAGCACTTGGATCCTTGCGCCCCTGTACTCCATCATTCCAGGCACAACCGTCAGCGTGGTAAACTGGAACGCGCCGACGGTTGACTTTGCATCCGTCAGCTTGTTTAGCAGCGTGGACTTCCCGACGCTTGGCAGGCCTATGAACACCACGGTCGCGTCCCCCGTACGCCTGACGTCAAAGCCGTCCGACTTTGCGCCCGACTTTTTTATCGTGTTCTCTTCCTGCTCCCGCTTTAGCTTTGCAATCTTGGCCTTTAACAGGCCTATGTGGTGCTCCGTGGCCTTGTTGATCTGGGTCCTTGCCATCTCGTCCTGTATGGCCTTTATCTTTTCGGGAATGCCCATGAGGGCGCCGTCCCACCCTGTTAAAATAAAACTATTGGATTCTCTGGGGGGCCGGCGGGCGCCCTGCGGCCTCTCGGCCTTCTTGACGCGCCTCATCCAGTGACGCGGCCACGCGTGCGTGCCGCCCTCTCGCAGACGCCGGCGCGGTTTTTGCTGCCTGTCGTCCCGCCGCGGGCAAACATCTTATTTGCGCGCCACGACGGTATGGTTAAATGGGCAAAAAGGAGGCCGCACGGGGCCGTAAGGTGTTTGCGGTGGACATTGACGGCACCATAACCGAGAACGGAGGCGGACGCATACACCTAGGCGCCCTGTCGGCCCTGAGGCGCCTGGAGGAGTGCGGGCACACCGTGGTATTCGTGACCGGCCGCTCGTCGGTGGAGGGGTTCGTGCTGTCAGTCTTTGGAGGCACCACCAACATTGCCGTGGGGGAGAACGGCGGCTGCATAACTGACGGGCCCGACAGCCACATACTGGTGGGCGACAGGGCCGAATGCGAGGCGGCCTTTGACGCCATACGGCAGGAGATTCCGAGCGCGCACCGAAAGCCGGTATTCCCCCGCATGACGGAGGTGGTGCTGGAGCGCACGTTTGAGGTGGACAGGGCGGCAGGGGTGCTTGAACGTCGCGGCATGAGCGCGAGGCTTTCTGACAGCCAGTACGCGTACCACATCAACTCGCCGGGGGTCGACAAGGGGACGGGGTTCAGGCGCGTGGCGGAGATGCTGTCCGTGTCAAGGGACGACGTAATTGCCATAGGGGACAGCGCCACTGACGTCCCGCTGTTCGGGGAGGCCGGCACAAGCATAGCGCTTGCAAACGCGTCTGACAGCGTAAAGGCCAAGGCCACAATGACCACGATGTCGGGCGCCGGCGACGGGGTGCTAGAGGCCCTGGACAAATTGGCACCCGAAATACTCTCGGTGACGGGAAGGCGGCGGTGACTGGCATTATCATGACACACGCGTCTATGAAAGCACTGCTTGAGGAGATACGGCAGCGCCTGCGGCACGACGTCATACAGGACGCGTGCGCCGAACTTGACGGGGCCAGTGACGGCGGCCATCATGCCCGCACCCTGCCCTTTGACGTCTCGCTTTCAAGGCCCGGGTTTGGCGACGCAAGCTCAAACGCCGCCTTTCTGCTTGCCGGACGGCTCAAGATGAGCCCCTCAGACATTGCGCGCGCCATATCTGCCAAGTACAACGAGCGCAACCCCCTCGGGGGGCTTGTGGTGCGCTCTGTACCGCACCCGTCCGGGCACGTCAACTTTGAGGCCGACTGGGCGCAGCTCTCTGAGATCATCCTGTCCGGAGCCGGGCTGGACACGTTCGGGGACTCGGAGATTGGGGGCGGCACCCCAGTTACGGTAGAGCATACCAGCGTGAACCCCAACAAGGCCCTGCACATAGGACACGTCCGCAACATCATAATCGGGGACACCGTGTCCAGGATACTCCGAAAGTCTGGGCACGCGGTCAAGGTGCTCAACTATGTGGACGACTCGGGGCTGCAGGTGGCCGACGTGGTCGTGGGGTTCAGGCACCTCGGGTTCTCGATGGATCCGCCGCCCGGAAAGACGTTTGCGCAGTACTGCGGCGACGAGATCTACGTGAAAACCACGCAGAGATACGACTCGGACCCGTCCCTTGAGGGGCTGAGGCGCGACACCCTGAGGGAGATTGAGGACGGCTCGACTGAGGCCGCCAAACTCGCAGGAGTGATAACGCGCCGCGTGCTTGCCGACCAGCTGCAGACGTGCTGGCGCCTCTCCGTATACTACGACTGCCTCAATTTTGAGTCGCACATAATACGGTCTGGCATGTGGGGCGCGGTGTTTGACAAGCTCAAGGACATGAACCTGGTTGACCTTGACCGCAGTGGGGGCAAGAACGACGGATGCTGGGTGATACGTGACGCGCACGGGGCCGGGGCTGGCCGGGGCGAGGACACTGGCATCAGTGACGGCAGCAGCGGCAGCAGCGGCAGCAGCAACGCGCGCGCCATCCGGAAGGAGAGTCCTCCTGAGGAGAACCGTGACAAGGTCATCGTGAGAAGCAACGGGACTGCCACGTACATAGCAAAGGACATTCCGTACGCGGCGTGGAAGCTGGGACTGGTCGACGATCCGTTCGGATACGTAAGGTACGACGTCGAGCAGCCCGGGGGCACCACCCTGTGGCAGACTGCCCTTGGCCGATCGGATGGCGCGATGAACTTTGCCGGTGAGCGCGTAATTACGGTAATCGACTCGCGGCAGTCTGGGCTGCAGAGAATCGTCTCGGATCTTATGGGGCGCTTCAAGTCAAGCGGGTCCGCGTACGTGCACCTGGCCTACGAGTCAGTCACGCTGAGCTCTGACACGGCAAGGGCGCTCGGGATGGAGACGGACAAGCGGCAGGCCCACATGTCAGGCCGACGCGGACTGTATGTGGACGCGGACTCCGTGTACGAGGAGCTGCGCAAAAAGGCGGCAGCCGAGACGCTCAAGCGCCACCCGGACATGGGCGACCCTGACGTCGCGCGCATATCCCGCGACATCTCTGTTGGAACGATAAGATATGAGATGATAAAGCAGGACCTGGACAAGGTAATCGCGTTTGACATGGAGCGATCGCTGAGCCTGGAGGGGGACACGGCATCCTACATACAGTACGCGGGAGCAAGGGCGTCGAGGATCCTTGAGAAGGCGGGGCGGGAGCCTCCCGACGCGGTCGATTTTGGGCTGCTCGGGGGGGAGGATGCCGAGGTTGCGCTGATCAGGGCGATTGGCTCCTTTGAGATGGCAGTGGAGGACGCGGCAAGGAACCTCTCGCCCAAGGTCGTTGCAAGGTACTGCCACGACTTGGCCGTGTCGTTCAACGCGTTTTACGAGCGCAGCCGGGTGCTGGGGCTCGATGATCCGGGCTTGGAGGACGCGCGCCTGTACCTGGTCCGCTCGTTCCGGTTCGCCGTCACGAGGGCCCTGGGCCTCGTGGGGATCTCGGCGCCGGACGTGATGTAGCATGCGCGCGGCCACGCACGCCCATGTTGCAGCGTGTCCCCGCTCACCCGTATATCGAAGACTCTGCTGGTCCGCCGCTTGGCGCCGCCGTCCCTTTTGCGAGGTTGCCCAGGTTGGCGCGGAGTATCTTCTGCATGTGCCCTGACACCCTGGCCACGTTGTCCCACGCGTTGTGAAACGTCACCCTGTCGAGAACCTGCTCGTCGACGTGCGAGAATATCGCAAGTCCCGCCACCTCGCCTCCGGCGTTAACCCACTGGTGTCCCACGCCGCAGGCGGTGCATATGCCGCTTATCTCGATTGCCGCCTTTGCAAACGCGGGGTTGCTTGGCACCAGCAGCTTTGTGTCCTGCGGCGTGAACCTCATGTTCACGTTGATGTGTATGCGGTCTTCCCTGTTCGCATTCTTGCTTACTATGATGTTGTCGCCCACATAGAACTGCCAGTCGATGGTCTGGGTTTTGGACCTGACGACCTGGGTCTGATCCTCGTACTTTACCTTTGTTATCTTGATGTACTCCTCCACCAGCTGCTTCATCTGCTCCGAGGTCTTTGGCATCCTGCCGTCTCTCCTCCCACTCATCGTCCCTCTGCCTGCACGTCAGGCCGACGGTACAGCAAGCCCGGCGTCGCCGCCCTTCTTTTCAAACACCCTGTATTCGCCGATTACCGAGCCGCATTCTCCGCACTGGTACTGCCCCCTCTCGACGAGCATGAGGTTCTCAGAGACCTGCTCGGGCTCCTCGCTGCCGCTCTCCGGGCTTATCTTGGGCGGCCCGTCAAACTCCTTCTTGCAGCCGTTGCACGCGTGCCCTGACATCTTGGACTGCTCTATCTTTCCGATTGGCGCCAGAAACAGTTTGCCGACGCCCAGGTCCGCCGCCTTTGCCTGCTCCTCAGTCAGGTCCGCGACTATGCTGCCGCCGGAGCCAAACAGCTTGAGTTCCGCCATGGGCGTGCTACGGACGCCATTCAATTATACGTTGTGAATCCTAGCGCTGGCGCCAATTCGTGATATGGGACCGGCACCAGCCAAAGACACAATAACGTCCGGTTCGATAACGTTGTGGGCATGGCAGTAAAAGAACGGCAGTCAAGCCAAGTTGTGATCAAGCGGCAAAAAAGCGCGGCGGCGGCAGGCGTGCGCGGCCCGGCAAGTAACCGCGCCGCTAGTGCCGGCGTCGGCAGCAAGAGAACGGGCGTGCGCATACTGCACGGTGATTGTGAAAGCATTATAAAATCCGGCAGGGTCGGCAGGGGCACAATAAGCCTGATATTCACGTCGCCTCCATACACAGACAGGCGCAAGGGCAACTATGGGGGCATACACCCTGACAAATACGTGGAGTGGTTTCTGCCAAAGGCCAAGTCATTTCAAAGGTGCCTAAGGCCTGACGGCTCGTTCGTGCTAAACATCAAGGAAAGCGCAATAAACGGGGAGCGCCACACGTATGTGCTGGACCTGATACAGGCGCTGCGCGGACAGGGCTGGAGGTGGGTCGACGAGTACGTATGGTGCAAAAAGAACTGCTATCCGGGCAAATGGCCGAACGTAAGTGTTAACCTCGTGCCTAGATTTTTACCATTCACGTGAAATTTTTTG
>JAPPIP010000032.1:0-19342 GCA_028820595.1 Nitrososphaerota archaeon
TTTGTACACCATTTGGTCAATTTTCACGCATTTTGATTTCGACCTGAGGGTGTACAGCCCGTTCAGCGCCAGCATTATATCCACCGCGAAGAACTCGCGGTCGACCAGCATGAGGCGCGGGCGGATCCCATACCTGTCCAGAATGTGTACAAATCGACGCACGAAATCCACGTTGTCCATGTCGCGGGTGAATTTTATGCAGTCCAGTACGGCGTTTATCGGCCCCGCCACGACCTGCATCGTGGCGCACGCCTCGAACCTGTTGGTGCCGTTCTTTCGCGCCGCGAATACCGGGAACAACATGCTGCCCGCGTCAAACCTCGGCATGAGGTGCTTGTCGGTTGCAACCAGCACGTCCCCGCCCCCGCGCATTCCGGCTTTTTTGGCAAGGCGGACCGTATGCCCCGGCATCTCGCCGCAGAAGGCCTCGGCCCTGTTGGGACAGACCGCGTGCATCGCGTCCCGGAACCACCTCCCCGCGGGCATCCTTTTCGAGGCGCCGGGGTTTTTGGCCGCGGCCTCGGCCGCCGTGCGCTTGTTGCACATCTCGATCAGGATCGCCGTCCACTCCGGCAGTCCGTACCACGTCTTGCGCCCCGTCGGGAACGACACGCCGGACACGGCCAGCAGGCCGGACAAGATATTAACGATCCTTGAGCCCGCCTCTTTGCGGTGCACCTGCCCGCCCTTTTGTCTAGGCAACATCCGGGCGGGCGTGGACGCCGTAATATAGATCTGACGGCATTTGATCACGTCATCCAGACGCTTTGGGCATTGTGTGGCAACTGGGCAATGCGTTAATCCGGTACCTGCTGGAATCGGCGTATTCTAGGTTCAGTTCCATCTACTGAGTTTGGGATCATTTTTAAGAATGCATGGCACGCTTCTGTACATGCTGGGCTTCCCACTCTTCAACGGCGCCGGCGAGGGTGGCGAAGACAGAGTCTCGGGCTTTCTGAGCGCCACCGTCGACCAACTCACGCCGGACCTTACACACGTCAACTTTGTGACCGACCTTGCCATTATAATGATCATCGGCGCCGTAGTCACCCTTGCATTCTTCAAGATCCGGCAGCCACTCATCATCGGATATCTGTTCGCCGGCATGCTGATAGGGCCCCTCTCCCCGTTCTGGTCCTGGCTGCTGCCGGATCTCGCCGCCTCGGGCCCGGACGGTCACGGTGAGGGCACCATCGAGATAGTCGGACTGGTCGCAGACATTACCGCGCTGAACCTCTTTGCCGAGATTGGCGTGATTCTGCTGCTGTTTGTAATAGGCATAGAGTTTCCCTACGCAAAGATCAAGAGCATGGGGCGCTCTGCAGTCGGGATAGGCTCGCTGGGGCTGCTATCCACGATGGGAGTCGTATTCTACGTGGCGACGGCGCTCGGGATGGTATTCATGGACGCCCTCTTTCTGGCGGCCGCGCTCTCCATATCGAGCACCGCCATCATCGTCAAGATATTCGAGGAGATGGGGCGCATCAAGGAGGAGTCGTCCGTGCTGGTCCTGGGCATACTGATAGTGGAGGATGTGATTGCAGTCATTCTGATATCGTCGCTGCAGTCCGTGGCGCTCGTGGGCTCCGTATCCATCGAGTCCATCGTGGTGGTGGTGATGGTGGCCACCGGCATGATTGCCGGGACGCTGCTCATAGGGACGAGGATAATCCCGCACCTGATCGACCGCGTTGCGGCCATGGAGCACAGGGAGATACTGCTGCTGAGCCTGCTTGGAATCTGCTTTGGTTATGCGCTCTTTGCAAACCTCATGGGGCTCTCCGTCGCGATAGGGGCGTTTCTTGCCGGCGTATTGGTGGCCGAGTCCAAGTCTGCCGAGGTTGCGCGCGTGCTGTCCAACCCTATAAAGGACATGTTTGTCGCGATATTCTTCATATCCGTCGGGGCGCTGATGGACGTGTCGCAGCTCAACGACTACATATTTCTGGCAGTGGCCCTGATACTTGCCTCGATGGGGATGAAATTCGGGGCGAATATGGCCGGCAACATGCTGTTCCGCATGAAGCGCAAAAAGGCCCTCCGCTCCGCGTTCGTCCTTGCGTCGCCGAGGGGAGAGTTTTCCATCGTTATAGTAAAGGTGGGCGTGGACATCGGGGCGATTAGTGCGTTCGTATTTCCCCTTATCGGACTGATATCCATAATCACGTCGTTTCTGGCCCCCTTTATCGTAAAGGTGGGGGACAAGGTGATATCGATGACGGGTGGAGACGAGGACGACCGCGACCTGGACTTCGACGACGACGACGATGTGGAGCTTGTCGACGCCAAGTCCTCTGCCGGGGCGCCTCCGGCACTGGACAGTGAGGCCGCCGACGACGGTGAGAAAGGTGACGGCGGTCGTGGCAGTGACGGCAACCCGGGCCATGGGTCTGATGAGGCCGGTGCTGCGCAGGATCCAAGGTGACGTCCTTGACGAGGCCGGCGAGGACGCGTGCTGCCTTGACGCCGCAGGTGCCGCAATGACCGGATCCGGCCCTGGCCGCGACGTGGATGGACGCGAGGACATCCCTGACGACTGGCTCCCATTCATGCATGACGACGGGGCCGGGCTGACTGACTATGAGGGACGTTCCGTCCCGTGCATAGCACTTGACGACTCCGGGCGGTACGACAGAATCGCGCACGCCATCCGTGGCCGCCCGGTCTCGGTGGATGTCAACCTCAACATCTTCGATGACATGGCCGGACGCGTCTTTGTAGAGGTTATGCTGGACGTTCCCCGCGGTGCGGGAGCGGGCCGCGAACGCTTTATCATCGACGCTCGGCGGCATATCTCGTTCTTCGAGGCGCTGGCAGAGACTTGCATGCTCGCCGTCGGCATGTCGGAGCATGCGGACGCGTCCGCCACCGACGGGACGATCGTCCTCATACAACTGCCGCGCCCTGAGAGGGCCGCACACGCGCTGAATCTGATACGACAGGGACTTGGGAGGGGCGGAAGAGGAGGAGCAGCAACGGGGATGCGTGAGTAGGCCGGGAATGCCAGAATGAGTGGTGCAGTTACCGGGATTCGAACCCGGGTCGCGAACTTGGCAAGCTCGTATACTAACCAAACTATACTACAACTGCAACATTTGGAGCCTGACTCAGATCTCTATTAAATTCTTTCAAGATGGTGCGGGCACAGCACACCTGCCCGTCTCCACACAGGCACAATCTGGATCGGACGTGCCGTACAGGTCGTCCGTTTTTGCAATGACGCCCCGGGATGGCTGCGGAAAGGGGAGGGAGGGAGGGAGGGGAAAAGCTCCGGACGCAGAAGAGTCCGGTGGCTGGCGTGTCAGCGTGTCAGCGTATGGGACGTATTGTGCCTAGGATGCCGCCGTTCCTTCCAAATACTTATCAATAACCATATAGCCATATACGTCTGTGAAGGGGTCCGGTACGTCCACGAATGCGGCCAACTATGTGCTCAAAACCGTCCCCATTGACTCGATTGCGATATGGTCCGATGCCCAGGCCAGGGATCTTGATACGGACGAGATCGATTCGCTTGCCAAATCCATAAAGTCGGAGGGATTGCAGCACCCGCTTACGGTCATGCGCGAGGGCCGCACGTACAAGCTGCTGGCCGGACAGCGCCGACTCGAGGCGCTCAGGCGGCTTGGGCACGATACTGTACCCGTACTGCTGCTTGATCCTGATCGGTTCTCTGACGTCTCTGACGCAAAGGCCGTCTCTGTGATAGAGAACCTACACCGTAAAAACATGTCTGCAAAGGACATGGCCGCCTCCTGCAGGTTTCTGGTAAACAACATGGGCAAGGCCAATGCGGCCAGGGCGCTTGGAATAACCCGTGACACGCTGCGCGGACACCTCGGGTTCGACGGGGTGCCCGACTCTGTAAAGACGCTGGTCCCATCGTACGTGTCCCGGCGCGATGCCGTCCGCATATGCAAGGCGGTGCCGAATCAGGAAAGGGCCGTGGAGGTCGTCAAAAAGGTCTCCAAATATGACGCGGCCCGGCGGGCTCGGTATATAGAGGCTCTTGAAAAACTGGGAGGCTCCGTAGGCCCCTCGGAGGTGTCAAAACTTGCAAACTCTTTTCGCGCGAGGAGAAACCTGTCTGTCCGCGTCTCGCAGTCGCAGGCAAAGGGACTGGCGCGGCTCTCCCGGGAGGCTGATATGGAGCCCGCCGAGCTCGCCAGGAAGATAGTGTCCGACTATCTTGCAAGGCGCGGCATACGGTGACTGTCGCCCGTCTCTGCGGCGCTTGGAATGCGCGTGGACCTAACTGTAGTCTGTGCTGGCACCATCATCTCTGCGCGGTTCCCTGCTGGCAACTCGCGCCGGATCCCTGCCGCTAGACTCCGCCTTCCCGCGCGTCCTGGGCCTTGAGGCTCTCCCTCTTTTTCTTTAGCACGACAAATATTATGATTATCGCGCTGATCCACACCACCGAGAGTAGGATGTTTGCAATGCTGATGTACATGAACGGCGTGGCCTCGGTGAGGTGCACCTTCAGCGCCAGACTTGACTCGTTTATGTTGAGCATTCCGGTGTGGAACGCGGCGCTGTCCCTTGGCGACGTGGCTACCTTGTCCACCCTCTCTATCAGGGCGCCGATGTCGGCGTCCATCCTCACAAAGTTGGTGGTCTCGATGTCAAACAGCCACACGGGGTTCTTTGACGTCAGCACGCCGTTGGCGTCCCTCTTTTCTGGGATGAGCCCGTTTGCAAGGACCAGCTGCATGTCCGCCTTTGCCTCCTGCAGGTGGGCCTTTACGGTGGCGGGGTCCGACGACGCGATGGCCCCGTCAAGGTTTCCTCTCATGCGGTCGATTGGGTAGATGTCGTTGCTGTACCCTTGGTATGCCATAAAGCCGCCTATGACGATTATCGAGATTATGCCCCCTATTGCAAGCTTGTATATCCTGTCGGCCATCCTTTCTCTTCTCGTGCGTATGCGGGCCGCCGCTGATTTATTTCTTTTAAACCTGGTGTGCGCTATGCTCATGTACGCTATGTAAAAGAATCCAATCGTCTGCAGGCCTATGATCGGGGCAAACACGGCGTTGCCCGACGTGATGGCCACAAACACGCCCACCGTGCCGTATACCCCGAAGAATATCTCTAGCAATGTAACCTGTGAGAACGGCAGGTTGTACGCATTGTCCTTCCAGTCGTCCTTGTCCCTGAGCATGCCGTACTTGGGAGTGCGCAGAAACTCGTTCTTCTTTCCCAGCACGGCGTCGAACACGGCCACCGTGTTGTTTACTGATATGCCCGCGGTGTATATCAGCAGGAACGGCATGGTGGCGGCCCTTGAGAGCCACGACGGCCCGTCGTACATGCCGCGTATTATCATGAGGTATGCGCCGGGACCCATGGCCAGGTACAGCGCGATCGTGAGGGCCGGCACTAGGCTCATGATGTAGACGTCCACGTGGCTTGCCAGCAGTATGGGCAGCGCCAGGAACTGTACGAGCATGAGCGGGAATACGACGTGGCGCGTCAGCTGCACGAACGCCTGTATCTTGGTCTCGGCTGCCACCAGCCTGCTTGCCACTATATCCGACAGGAGCTTTACGGCGCACTGTATGGAGCCCTTTGCCCACCGGTACTGCTGGCGCTTTGCGGCGTTCATCTGCATGGGGAGCTCCGCGTCCACCACTATGTGGGGCAGGAAGACGCATCTCCAGTTCTTCATCTGGGCCCTGTAACTCAGGTCAAGATCCTCGACCAGCGTGGCCGTGTGCCACCCACCGGAGTCCTCTATGCACTCGCGCCTCCAGATCCCGGCCGTGCCGTTAAAGTTCATGAACAGCTTCGAGTTGCTCTTTGCCTTTTGCTCTATCAGGAAGTGAAAGTCGAGGCTTAGTGCCTGCGCCCTTGTTATGGCCGAATAATTCTCGTTTGCGTGGCCCCACCTGCACTGGACCAGTCCTATGTCGGACTTTGCAAAGTGCGGTATGGCGCGCCTCAGGAACCACTCGGGCGGCATAAAGTCTGCGTCAAATATGGCCACCAGCTCCGTGTCGGTGCTCTTCATCGCATGCTTGAGGGCACCGGCCTTGTATCCGGCGCGCGTGCCGCGCCTTATGTGCTCTATCTTGAACCCCTCCTTGCTGTAGTGGGACACGACGTCCCGCATTATACCGACCGTGTCGTCGTCCGAGTCGTCAAGCACCATTATGCGCATCTTGCTTCGCGGATAGTCGAGCGCGCACACCGCGTCGACCAGGCGCCTTGCCACGTACTTCTCATTGTATATGGGAAGCTGTATGGTTATGGACGGCTCGCCGGCATCCTGTACGGTGGCAGGCCTGTCCTTGCGCCTCCTTGAGAGGTATGCAAGGTAGTAAAAGTTGCAGGTGTACGCGGTTATCAGGACGGACGCTATGATGAATATGTCAAACACTATTTTTGCAAGGGGAACCATGGAAAGTTCCATGGTGTGTGGGCCTGTCCTTGGGTATTTATGTCTGCAAGCGTTTTCTGCAGTCTTGTTGCAGCGGCATGCGCCAGGGCGTGCCGGCCTCCCTGGGCTGCAGCCCTTACTTTTGTTCGAATATCTTGATTGCCTGCGGCGGGCATACGCCCTCGCATGCAAGACAGAATATGCAGTCCGGCTCCTTTGACATCAGGGGTTTTTTCTCCGATGCGGGGTTTCCCGGCGTGTCGAACCATTCGTACACGCTTACGGGGCAGGCCTCTATGCACCCGCCGTCCGCGACGCAGATGTCATAGTCTACCGACACAAACTCGCCCCAGACCCCCATTATGGCGTTGCTGGCGCCTTTGCGCCCCCACGTCTTTATGGTGTGCTCCGGTGCCTGGTATGACGAGGACTGCTTTAGCTTTGACTTGTAGTCCACGTCTATGGGCCCCGGCTTTGCCCCGTCGGGAACCTCCATCACGTCGTCTCCGTCCTCCTCCTCGGCGTCCTCGGAGGCCTCGACGGGCTTTGGCTTTGCGCCCATGACTATCTTGGCCAGGGGCGTCAACTCTTCGAGCTTTTGTATTGCCATGACCTCTGATATCTTCTCGGCCTTTGCATAGTGCGACACGAGCTTGTCGGCCAAGATCGTGTTGCGCAGTATCGTGTCTATTATCATCTTTGCAAAGTGGTCCGCCTTCTTCCTATAGTCTGCCACCCAGTTCTGGTCGCCGTACCTCTCGATTGGAAATATCTGGTATATTATGTCCACCACCTCTCCCGTTACAATCTCCACCGTAACGGACAGCTCGGCCTCCTCCGTGTTGTCCGGGCTGCTCTCCTTCCAGCGGTACGTGGCAAATATCCTGTCCGCGTACATGTCCATCTCAAAGGCCTTTTTGAGCCCCTCGTACACTGACCATATCTCGCCGGGCTCCTCGAGCTTGACTGGGATCCTGTAGAGCCCGAGCTTGAAGCCGTGCAGCGGGTATACGCCGCGCTTTGCAGTGGGGGCCTCCATGGACCATACTCTGTCCTTGAGAAGTTGCGACATTAGATCTACATGTAACTCGGGCATTTTTCTTTAAAAATCTTGTCAATGGCGGCCTGTTTTCCTGACTGCGCCCGAAGCGCCCGCGCGGAATGGCAGATCAAGACCCATGGCAGCGTGTCGGTCGTGCCGCCGCCGGGAATTCGGCAGGCGTGCAGATCTCATCGTGAGAGTTCTAGCCGTCCGGGCAGGTGAGCCCCCTGAGCTCCGTATACCGCTTCTCGATGGAGTCGGCGTGGCCGGTCACGTCGGAGATGTCGTGCACGTCCTTGGTGTAATACCACCTGATGGGCACTTTGTGCCCGACGCCGTCCATGCCGTATATGACACCCATGTCTGCCTCTATGCCCGTCTTCTCGTCGACTGACCTCTCCTTGGGTTCGAGGCCCCTCTTTGTGCGGTCAAGCAGCACGTATGCGCTGCCGTCGTCGGTGATCGTATAAAACGATCCTGTTCTGAGTGTCCATTCGTTGTGGCTGTGGTGGTCTTGCTTGCCACTGTCACTGCCGTCGTCGATCGCCATTGCGCCGCCCGTGTTACTTTTCGACGGGGTTTCCGATCATGTTGCCCCACTCGGTCCACGATCCGTCGTAGTTGCGCACCCTCGGATAGCCTAGCAGGTACTTTAGGACGAACCAGCTGTGCGACGACCTCTCGCCGATCCTGCAGTAGCATATGACGTCCTTGTCGGGAGTCACCCCTTTGGGCTCGTAGTTGGCCCTCAGCTCGTCCGCGCTCTTGAAGGTCCCGTCCTCGTCGTTTACGGCGGTGAGCCAGGGTATGCTGTTTGCGCCGGGTATGTGCCCCCCGCGCTGCGCGTTCTCTGTCGGATATTCCGGTGGTGCGGTGATCTGTCCTGAAAATTCCGCCGGGGATCTGACGTCGACCATTACCGTATCATCCCTGTCCAAGGCCCTGCGCGCGTCGGCAAGGTAGGCCCTGAGCCCCTCGTCAGGCGGCTGTGCCGTGTATGCTGTGGCCGGTACCTCGGGCTCCGCGTCGTCGGTGTACGCCCGGCCCTCGAGCTCCCACTTTTTCCGACCGCCGTTCATGATCCTTACGTTTCTGTGTCCGTAATACTTGAAGATCCAAAACACGAACGCCGCAAACCAATTGTTAAAGTCCCCGTACAGTATGACCTCGGAATCCGCCGTTATGCCGTTTCTTGACATTAGCGACTCGAATGCCTTTTTGCCTATGATGTCGCGCGTGACGGGGTCGTTGATATCCCGCTTCCACCATATCAGGGTGGCACCTCTTATGTGCCCCTTTTCATACGCGTTGGTCGGGTCGTAGTCGACCTCCACAAGCCTCCGATTATCGCCGGGCTGGTTGTCCTGCACCCACTGCGTGTCGACCAGAACCTCGGGGCGTGCGTAATCTCCCATGCCGCCCCTCCCATGCCGTCGTTATTTAGTAGTTTGTATGCGCAATCTTGGTTCTCTGGAGCCCTTGTGCGCACCCTTCTCGCCTCTCCATCCTCTTCTCCTCCTCCTCCGCCACCACCATTCGTTTGGGGTCGCTGCCCCTGACCGCCATCGGCCGTCCTCTCTCTGGACGGTCGATAGCGCATCGCGATTGTCGGCGCCCGCGGAAAAGCGCAGTCCCGGCTCGCCGCACGCCTGTGATCCGAGGCTGCCCACGCCTGATCCTGCGGTGACCTGCTCTCTGTACTCTGCATTCGGGCTCGCTGCAAAAACGATTTAAGACGATCGTGCCGTATGAGATGCAGTTGAATCTTAGACGCGTCGCGATTGTAAGCAAGGTGGGATCAAGGGAGTCCGAGGAGGCTGCCGTCAGAGTGGCCCGAATGTTCCTGGCCGGGGGTTCCGTGGTGTATACCATATCGCCCGTTGACACGGACGGGGCGCAGCGCGTTGAGGCGCTGGAGGACCTGCAGAGCGTGCGCCTTGACCTCGTGGTGACGCTAGGCGGGGACGGGACCACGCTGCGGGCGTTCCGGAGTCTCGAGAATAATACCCCCATACTGACGGTAAACGTGGGCGGCAACCGAGGCATACTGGCCGAGATCACCATGGACGACGTTGAGGGCGCGATAGACCAGATCCGGAAGGGCAGGTTCTTTCTTGACAGGCGCACCCGCCTCGTCGCATCGGTGGGCGGCCGCGATCTTCCCCCCGCCCTCAACGAGGTGTACATCAGCCGATCCAACATGACTAAAACCTCGGAGATAGAGATCCAGTTCCGTAATGACACGGTGCGGCAGAAGATGGACGGGCTCATCGTGGCCACCCCGAGCGGCTCGACGGGGCACTCGTTCTCCCTTGGCGGCCCCATACTGCACGAGAGCCTTGACGTGCTGATACTGACGCCCGTGGCGCCGGTGTACCGGCTCGCATCGCTTGTGGTGCCCGACCAGAAGGTGGCGGTGACATCATCGCACGACTGCAAGGTGGTGGTGGATGCCCAGGTGATACAGGACGTCGGATACGGCGAGGTCATCACCATACGCCGGCACAAGAAACCCGCCGTCTTCGTACGGCTTAAGAAGCGCGGCCTGAGGCAGATGAGCAAGCTTGGATTTTAGGCGGCCTGTCGTACTTGACGCAAGCGCGTTTTATGCCGGCGTGCCATTTGCGGGATGGGACTCCGCGCCCGGCGCGTCGTACGTGACGACGCCGGACGTATACGACGAGGTGTCCCACATCAAGAGCGGCCACGGCGCGCTGGACGTACTGATTGCGTCGGGCCGCCTGTCGCTTGAAAAGCCTGCCCCTGCGAGCATGGACGAGGCGCGCCGCGCTGCCGAGGCGACCGGTGACATGCCGAACCTGTCGGGGCCCGACGTCTCGGCCATAGCGCTTTGCATGCAGACCGGCCTCGGGATCGTGACAGACGACTATGCCGTGTCAAACGTGATGCGCTCGCTAAACCTCGGTGTTACGCCCGTTATGACGCGGGGAATATCGGCCGTGATGAGATGGCTGTACTACTGTCCCGGGTGCTCGTACGGGGGGACGGGCGACGAGGTCCGTGCCGGCGGCGCCGGCGGCCGCGGCGGCATCCGCGGCAGACGTGCCAAGGGCGGCGGCGCGGCCTCTTCGGACGGCAACTGCTCCAAGCGGGGGAGGATTGAATGCCCGTCATGCGGAACCGCGCTCAAGAGGCGGGCGCTCAAGAGGAGCGCGGCAAAGTGACGGCTGCCGCCGCCTCGTGCGTTGCGCCACTGCAAGCGCGCCCTTTTTTGGTCATTTCGTGCCGGGATCCTCCAGCCTGGTCTGCCCGCCGCCGCCTGCCCGCCCGGCCTTTTTGCCTGCCGTGTCGGCGTTGAGCGCGTTTCTGATGCGCTCGGCCCTTGACTCTCCCATGCCCTCCACCTTTAGCAGTTCTGACTTTGTCGCGGAGAGTGCTCCCATGGGGGTGCCGAACTTTTCAAGCATGCGGGTGGCAAACGTCTCGCCCACGCCCGGCAGACTACACAGTATGGAAAGCTGCTGCCGCTGCATGTCCTCGGACTTTCTTATCTTTTTGATGTACGGCCCGCCCACGCCGTTCCTTTTTTTTGCCGCCATCGCAATCAGCAGCTTTGCGGTGTGTACCGCGCTTGGGGTGGGCATGACGGGTATGCCAAACTCCATCACCGCGGTGGACACCGCGCCGTAAAAGATCATGGGGTTTTCCGTAATCTCCTCCAGCTCGTCGAGGTTCCCCTCGACAAGTATGGCGGGGCGTTCAAAATGCTCCCTGAGCTTGGAGCATTGCTCAAACAGCCTCCCGTCAAATATGGACGAGACCAGATCGCGCACCGACTTCCTCTCTATGACCGTCTCGGGAGCAACAATGTAGTCACCAACGGGAAGCGTCTTTATCTCCAGGTTGATTCCTATCTCCTTGAGAAGCTGCGGTATTCCGCTCTTGCGCTCCCTGTCGTCTGCCACAATTCGTATAAAGTTCACAGCTATGTGACACTGCGCGAGGCGTTGTTATATGCTTTTGAGGCCTGGTAGCAGGCACGTCGTGTTGTCTGTTTAGGGGTTGCCCCAAGCGGGGGTTATGACGGTGACGTTGTTGTTGATGATGATGGTGGTGGTGGTGATGGCGGCGGCGACTGCGCCATGCCGCGCCTCATCGCCTCTGTGATCTTGGCCTCTTGCTCCTTGAGCGACTCTAACAGTCTTGACTCTTGCTTGCCCGTGACTGCGGAGCGCGTGTTTGCAAGCTCTTGCCTCTCTTCCAGCTCGGACAGCATGTTGGCCCTCGTGGTCCTGATAAGCACGCTTCCTGCAAACTTGTACACCGTCTCGTCGTCACTTGCCTTTTTCAGCTCGTCCAATGTGCGCGAGACGTTGACCTTTTCGGACTCTAGCTGCTGCTTTTGCATGGATATCATTTGGAGCTCCTGCTGGGTCTTTTGGAACTTTGCCACCTGCTCTTGCAGCCATGGGGGTATCTGCGGCGGCGCCCCGCCCCCTGACGCACCCATGCCTGACATGGGACTTCTCTCCCGCGTTGCGTTATATCTTTACCGATTGGGCCGACGTCCTGCGCCGCATCCATCCGCCGCGCTTCTTGCTCGGCGCCGATACGCGCAGCCGGCGTCATGATGCAAGTACGGAGAGCCGCTTCGGGCTCATCCGGGGGAGAGGAGGTGGGGGAGGGGGAGACTACCTGGCCGGCCCCGACGAGGCCGTTATGGACGCGTGGCATGCCTGGATGAGCCTGAGTGTGGAGTTCAGGTTTGCGCGCAGGTGGGCAAGGTTGTCTGCCTCTGATGTTATCACGAGCCTGCCGTCTTCGGCCATTGTAATTGACGTGCTCACGGGGTTCTCGGGGTAAAACGATTCGTCAGTGCTGATCGACTCGTATATGGCCGGTATGATTCCGGAGCCGCCGCGCCCCCGCCGCGCCCCCGATGACGTGGGCGCCGGTTCCGCCTTTTTGCGCCGCCTCTGTGATTCCGTATGCACAGCGGGTGCCGCCGCCGTCGCGTGCAAGCCCTCGTCTACAGTCGTGGTGGCTCTATACCTTGACATCGTACGCCGTTCCAGCTATCTTAAAGCCGCATTTTTTGCACGACCATATGCCGACTGCGTCCCTGCCGAACGTCCCGGATCCGCACTCTGGACACGATCTCTTCTGCTTTAGCTGAAAGTGAACCTTTGTGTACTGCTTGCGTATCTTTATGCCGTACCTTGCGCCAAGCCCCTTTAGGGACTTTTTCTTCTTTGCCATCTGATCGCCCCCCTATTGTTCTGCGTCTGAACCGGCCGATATGCCGTCAAACTTTTTCCTAATCTCGGCGCCAATCCTTGCGGAGGTCTTGCCGCACTCCTTTATCTGCTCCAGGGTGAACCCGTCATGGCCGCCCTTTTGCATGGCGCAGATGTTGCCGTCCGAGTTCGTGGTTATTGTAACACGCGCATCCTTGCACTGCCACTCGTCGGCGTTGGGATCCACCAGTATGTGCTGGCCTATCCTCACCATCGTAACGGATACGGGTATCGTGCCGACCGGAAGATCCGCCTCGGAGCCCTCCACGAGCGCGGGCGCGTCGTCTTTGAACTCCCACTTTGGGCTCTTGGTGGACAGCAGCGCGGCAGTGGCAGCAAACGAGCATGCGTCAAAGAGGTTCCCGTCGTAGTCGACCACCACGTTGTCTGCAAACACCCCCACGACTGACTTGTTCTCCTTTATTACAAGCTGGCTTACGTCTATCATGTGGCTCTCGCGTATGCCGCGGTCGACCACCCTTGCAAGCTCTATCACGTGGGGCCCTGGCGGACCGGTCTCCACCGAGGGGTGCGACAGCGGGAGCATCTCGGCCGTGCATATGAACACGCCCTTGTCCCCGGAGTCTGGAAACGGCCTGTCCGGCTGTATCTTTACGCCGCAGACAACCTCTGTGTCCCCTATCTTGACCCGCGCGGAACCGTTGGCCTTTGGAATCGCGCCGGTCTCAATTGAGATCTCCCTGAACTCGTCAAAGGCCCTGCCGTCAAGCCGCTTGCCCTGCTCCAAGAGCTCCTCGATCCTTGCCTTTTTCAGTGAGTCTATTATTGCCGCCTCTGCCATTTCAGTCTCCTCCTACCTCTTCTGGCCCCTGCCGCTGCCGCCTCTGCCATTCTCATTGTTAAAGTATTTCTCGCTCAGCGCCTTTTTCTGGAGCTCGTAGACCTGCATGCACCCCTTTATGCCGATCTCGACGCACTTTTCGTACTCCTCGGGGGTCAGTATCCCGTCAAGCTGCAGCAGCGTGATCTTCTCGAGGGTGGGCATGTATCCCATCGGCATGTCGGCCTGGCCTGCCTGGTCCTCCTCGTTGTTCACGTCAAGGATGACCGTGTCTGCCACCTTGCCGGCCGCGCAGGCCGCCACCATGTCCCTCATTGGGATTCCAGCGTCTGCCAGTGCGACTGATGCGGCCGAGAGCGCCGCGCACCTGGTGCCGCCGTCCGCCTGCAGTACCTCTATGAACACGTCGACCACGGTCCTAGGGAACATCTCAAGCATTACGGCCGGCTCGAGAGCCTCCTTGATCACCTTTGATATCTCGATCTCCCTCCTCGACGGGGCGGGGTTCTTCCTCTCGCCCACAGAGAACGGTTCCATGTGGTACCTGACGCGCAGTATTCCGGTGTCCGTATCTGACATGTGCTTTGGGTGCACGTCCCTGGGGCCGAACACGCCTGCCACTATCTTGTTGTCGCCAAACTCGATGTATGCAGAGCCGTCCGCGTTCTTGAGGCCGCCCGCCTTTATCATGACGCGGCGCGTCTCGTCCACCTTGCGGCCGTCGCACCTTATGCCGTTCTCGTCAAGCAGCACCATGGTGGCTTCTCGTCCGCCCATTACTCCTTGTCATCCTCCCTGCGTTCAGTGGCAGCCTCGCGCGGCGCGTCGTTCCCCGACTCTAGCATCTCCCTCACCTTTTCAGTCAGGTTTGTAGAGTGAGCCATGCTGTTTACCATCCGGATCGCTTTCTTTGCCTTTAATAATCCCTCTGCATCGTCGCACGCGACCACGACCCGTCCGTTCTGGCCTATGGTAATTATGGAGTCAGTGGCAGTCTCTATCGTCTGTATCATGGTGCCGCGCTTTCCAATCAGCCTGGGTACCCTGCCGGGAGCTATCTCTACGAGCTCGCCGGAGTCGATCTTGCCCAGGTCCCTGTCTGATATTGTCACAAGCGGGTCGCGCGTGCGGTCAAAGTTTGCAATCCTGGCCGCCACTAGGTCGCCGGTCTTCAGCTTTGTTGCAAGCTCGTCGGCATGCGCCGAAAAGTCCCGCCCGAACACGTCGGTTGCCGGCAGAAATCCCACGTAGCACGAGTTGATGTCAAGCTCCCACGAAAGCGAGGTGTGCGTTATGACCTTGCCCACCACCAGGTCGTTTATCTTTGGAATGTACTTGCCCGCGAGCGGAATCACCTTTACCGTGTTGTCGTATATCTCCGAGACCCCCACTGCAGTGGACACTATCTTCTTGTCGCCCACAAGAGTCACGTTCTGCTCGGGACGGTACGGCCCCGAGGTTATAGTGTCGCCTGGTATGACGTACCTTCTCCGCACATCCACTACTTTGCCACCTCTACGCCGGCGGAACCGCGGGTTATCGAACCCAGCCTGTCTATCACGGCGGGCCTGTCTCCCGCTGGTATTTCTAGTATTGCTTTTAGCGAGCCGTCGTTCTGCCACTGCTCGTCCCTCAGCGTGCCGACTGACTTTAGCACGGCGTACGACTTGGAGGCGTACTGGGCCGGTATGGTAACCTGAAGTTCCGCATTCTCGGACTTTAGCGGTATTATGGAGCGCAGCTTCTCCACCATCTCCTTGGCCTGCGGCTCGGTCCCCCTCTGCGGGTCGACTGACACCCTGGCGTCCTTCATGGCCTGCTCTATGCGGAGCGGCGGATGCGGCAGGTGCGTCCGGGGGTCGACGTAGGTCTTTGCAATGAACTCTATGATCTGCCTCCTCTTCTCGTCTGTCATCTTGCGCCTCTGCTCTGTGGTAAGGTTGAGGTCTCCGTTTTGCAGTATGATTCTGGACGCCTCTGCCGGATCGCTGGTGCCAAACGCTTTTTGCAGCTTTTCGGCCGACGGCTTTGTGCCCTTGCCCGAGTCCGTGTACACGTCGTCGGATATCATTACAGAGCTGTGATTGGTACGCCTTCCCAGCTTGTACTCCAGGGCCGCGTCCGGCTTTACCAGTATCTCGAATTTGTCCCCTTCGTGCGAGTAGCGCACTATGGTCATCTCGGCCATTGCAGTTCCGTGCGCGGCGCCATTTATCTACTGTGCGGTCGCGCCAGCGCCGGCTCCCGCCACGCGCCGGTACTGCCTGCCAGTCCAAAGAATGGTCTGGGGTGGCGCGTTTTGTCACTGCCAGCGCCCCTGTCCCGCCCCCGGCCCAGTATGTTAATTATTTATGGTGTGAACCGCGACATGCACCATGTCCAGTCACGCGGACATCTGCACTTGCCACGGCCTTGCCCCCGCCGCCGTCCCGACCGCGCATCCCGCGGCCGCGGGGCGTACTGCGCCGCATGCGCCAGTCACACGGATGCCCGCCCTGTCCGTGGTAACTGTCGCAATGGTGGCGGTGATGGCCGCGTTTCTGACGTCTGCGCCCTTCTTGGACAGGCCCGCGTTTGCAGGCGAGGCGGGCTCCGCTTCAAGCCGGGCATTGTTCATAAACGACCGGTACGTGGCCGCAGAGGTCGCGGCCGACCCGCCCATACTGAGGGGGGGGGGGGAGGAGCGCATATCGCTTGAAGTGGTCATACATGACGTGGACGCGGATCCCCCGGTACCCGTATCTGACGTGTCGTACAACTTGGTGATCAGGACCGGCGGCGACGTGCTGCTTGACCTTGACGTGTACTCGCCGTCCGACGTGTCTGTCATCGGCATCATGCCGGACGCGTCGGGCGACGTGACTGTCGTCTCGCGGGATGAGCCGGACGCGTCTGGCGCATGGGTCGCGTCGCCTGACGAGCCCCTCTTGGTGCGCGCCCCGGTCTTTCTGGAGGGCGGACCGGTCGACGTGTCGATTACGCTGCAGTCGATGGAGGGGGAGCCCGTGCTCGCGGAGGGCTCCACATTAGAGGTCCCCCTGAGCATGGGACAGTTCATACCGTTTGCGGTGGAGATTGGCGGCGTGCAGACGGACTTTGTGTTTGCCACGTACCATGACAGGATAGAGGGGTTCGAGTACTACTCCCGCCAAAAGAGCATCACTGCGACAATGCCGTTTGACTGGGACGAGTCTACCATAGGCGACGTCTCATTCGTTCATGCGGAATACTACATACCAAAGACGGTCAAAATGTTCGAGGACCATGACATACTGCTTGCCGTAAGCGGCGTGCCTTACTTTGGCACGGTGGACAGGTCGGGGATTATATACAAAGGTAAACTATATTAAACCATAAAACCATACCTATGATATGACACAGCACGCACCGGGCAAGTCATTCAGGGAAGGGATCACGCTGGTCGATCTGTTCGAGATGTTCCCGGACAACGACACGGCCATGCGCTGGTTTGAATCCCGCATATGGAAGGACGGCCGCAGATGCCCGACCTGCCGCAACCCCGATACAACGGAGGCACGTCACCCAAAGATGCCGTACTACTGCTACAAGTGCAGGTCGCATTTCTCGGTCAAGAAGGGTACGGTTATGGAATGCTCCAAGATTCCGTACCGTAAGTGGGCCATCGGCACGTACCTTGTGGCCACCAACCTAAAGGGGGTTTCAAGCATGAAGATACACCGCGACCTCGGAATAACCCAGAGGTCGGCATGGTTCATGATCCACCGCCTGCGTGAATCTTGGAAGAAGCTTGCGGGCGTGGACGGCATGACCGGCCCAGTCGAGATTGACGAGGCGTTCTTCGGCGGATCGGACAAGAACAGGCACGCGGACAAGAAGGGCACAAAGCCAAAGACGGCGGTCGTGGGCGTCAAGGACCGCACGACCAACAAGGTGGCGGCCGCGCCCGTTCCAGAGACCACAAAGGCGAGGCTGGGGCACTTCATTAATACGCACGTTGACAAGGGCGCCAAGAAATACACTGACGAAAACAGAGCGTATGCCGGACTGCCAAACCACGAATCCTGCAACCACTCGACGGGACAGTGGGTCAGGGGCATGGCACACACAAACGGCATGGAATCCTTCTGGTCCATGATGAAGCGCGGATATGACGGCGTGTTCCACCACATGTCGGAGGATCATCTCCACAGGTACGTCAACGAGTTTGCAGGCAGGCACAACGTCAGGGACATGGACACCATAGACATGATGGGCACGATGGCGGGGAACATGGCAGGTTCAAGGCTGACGTACAAGTCGTTGATCGGACACGTGTGACAAATTCAGGTCAGGGTTATGCAGTAGGTTCTAACCAACAACGACTTCTTGTGACATATGTCCCAATTTCTTGTTCTCTTTTCTCAACCATGACAGCGTGTAGTAGTGCTTTTTCATCTTATTGCAGGGACTGCACAATAGGATTCTGTTTGAAATATGGTTGATGCCGCCGTCCGCCCTCGGAGTGTTGTGATCCAACTCCAAATATCTGGGATCGTGGAAGATTCGATCACATCCCTGACACGCGCAACCGTGCCTTTCCAACAGCTTGTCAACCATGTCTTTCCTGCTCATTATCTCACCTTTGGGTTCGTCCCATGTTTTCATTTTAGTTTCTAAGAACGGCACCGCTTCCAAGCCGCTGTCCGTGCGCTTGAGCGGTTTTTTCGTATATGTGATCTCGCCTTCCGTTATGAGCAAGTCCTGCCGCTTGTCCCTTGGACCCGCAAGAAAGCCCTCCTTCTTGAGGCGTTCCATGACCACCTCGTGCGCCTTGTCCCAGATGTCTATGCCGATCCACTGCCTGCCCAGCTTCTCGGCGGCCACGCACGTGGTGGCGCATCCGCAAAATGGATCTAACACAATATCGCCCTCGTTGCTCGAAGCCTTGATGATTCGTTCGTACAGTTCAAGCGGCTTCTGGGTTGGATAGCCAACGCGTTCCTTGTGCGCACTTGACAGTGATTTCATGTCCAGAAACATATCGGAAACAGGAAGCCCCTTTGCATCCTTGAGGTATACCTTTCGTCTCGGTATCGAGCCTTTTTTCGGCCAGTGAATCAGCCCCTGCATGTCCATCTCCTCAAGTCTCTTCTTCGGGAATTTCCATGTGTCCGTGATTCCGCGCCATTCGTACTTGTATCCGCCGCCGGATAGACTTCTTGCCTGCAACGGACTTGTGGTATACGCGCCGTTTTCATCACTGTATGAATAGGCGCTTTTCACGTAGTCTGCGTCATACTGCATGTAGATTTTGTTCCAAATACGCTTCTTGCTCTTTGAGTAATACAGTATCGTGTCGTGTACGTTTGCGTATTTCTGCGAATCGTTGTGTGAGCCGTACCGCCGCCATATGATTTCATTTTGGAAGTTGTCCCTGTCAAATATTGAATCCATTAACTCCTTGAGGTAGTGTGAGGCGGTCGGGTCACAGTGAAGGTACATAGAGCCGGTGTCCTTGAGGACGCGGTGCATCTCTATGATCCGGACGCCCATAAAGCACAGGAACGCCCCCATGTCGTCGCCGTAAGATTGGCGGCTTCCCTGTATGACATTCATGACCTTGGGAAAGTCGTCCTCCAGCTTGTCAACCCAGTCGTCATGCACGTCGTCGTCCCAAGACCACCTGTCTTGAAACGAAGCTCCCTTTGCGACCGAATCGGGTGTCGCGTGAAAATCGCGCCCCTTGTTGAACGGGGGGTCGGTTGCGACGAGGTGAACCGACTCGGAGTTTAGCGATCTGAGAAATTCGAGGTTGTCACCGTGGCACAGCGTCCTGTTTTTCCAGTTGGGCCGCGGGGACACTTAGGCCGCCCTCCACGAGACATCGTTGTCATGGG
>JAPPIP010000032.1:19442-34911 GCA_028820595.1 Nitrososphaerota archaeon
AACTGGGAACTGGGAACTGGGAACTGGGAACTGGGAACTGGGAACTGGGAACTGGGAACTGGATCGTCCTGTCCCGAACCCGCTTCGCACAGGCGCCATATGTGGTGTCATGATAGAGGGGTTAAATTGATTCCGTCTGCCGTGCCTAGTTTACCTTTGTATATAATCCCCGACAGGTCCAGTGACGACTCTATAGTGGTGCACTTTCTCCTGTCCTCCTCCAAGCTTGCCGGCATGCTTGCCTCTATCCCCGAGGACGAGCGCGACGTCATGACGTTTACGATAGCGTCCGGCAAGGAGCGCCAAAAGGAAAAGCAGGACGCCTCGCTGGAAGGGGGCGACACCGTCGTTGTCACGTCCAGCAGGGAGGACTGGAAGTTCTACGTCTGGCTGGAGCCTCCCGGCGGAGTCGTGCAGGGCCGAGATCTCGTGCTCAACGTGGAGTTTAGGGATCCTGTCACGAACATCATCATTCCGCTCATCACGTACGACATCGACGTACTGCTTGACGGCCAGTCGGTCCTTTCTGAGCGCGGGCGCCACACGCCGGACGGAAGCGACCGCATACCCCTGCATTTTGCAGGGCCGGGGGCCGTCATAGCCTCCATATCGCAGGTAAACGACTTTGAGACGGGTGGAGAGTTTGCATTCACCGTGGGAAAGGGGCTTGGCCCCGACGGCGGCGGCGCGGGCGCCGCCGCGCACGATCACAGGGTCGAGATGGCGCCCGGCTCCTTTATGATAGGCTGCGAGCGGGACGATGCGTGCTTTGAGCCGTACGCGCTGGAGGCGCTGCAGGGCCAGACGGTCTCGTGGAAGAATCTGGACGAGCAGGGCCATACGGTGGCCTCTGGCACGCCCGGTGAGGGGCCGGACGGCATGTTTCTAAGCCCCGTTGTGGGGGAGGGGCAGACATACGAGTACACGTTTGAGGATGCCGGCACGTTTGACTACTTTTGCACGTTGCATCCGTGGATGCTTGGGACCGTCACGATACGCGAAGGGGATGGCGTTGGGAGCGGTGGCGGGGGGGAAGACGCCGACGACCTTGCAATACCTGACTGGATAAAGTCAAACGCGCGGTGGTGGTCGGACGGCATCATAGACGATGCCACGTTTGCATCCGCCCTCGAGTATCTGGTGCGGGAGGGGATAATTGCAATTACGGACATCCCGGATCCCGGCCCTGCCGATGCGGCGGGCGACGGCAGTGCTGCAATACCTGACTGGATAAAGTCAAACGCGCGGTGGTGGTCGGACGGCATCATAGACGATGCCACGTTTGCGGGGGCCGTCGAGTGGATGATAGCAACCGGCGTCATTTCTCTGTGATGTTCTGCGCCTGCCGTATGCGTGCCAGTGCCAGTACCCGCCTTACAGTGTCGTACGCGGCTGTGTCGTGGGCCCCTGCGACCGGTAGTGCATGGCCGCACCTGCATCTGCTCTCCCTTCCTCCCCCCCCCCACCACCTCGCACCCGTACACCCCGCCTTGTTTTCTCCCTGCCCCTCTCCCCCCTCCCGCACTACGCCCGTCCTTGCCGACGGCCTCCGCCGTCTAGATTTTTATTTGGAGTCACGAGCGTCAAAAGAGATTTGTCGTCTCTGGAGCTTGTTCACAAGGATGACCGCAAGATATCCGTCAAACTGAAGGGTGTCCCGCTGCAGTATGCAAACGCGCTGCGGAGGACGTGCCTCAACGACGTGCCCGTGTTTGCAATAGATACCGTCGACATCATACAGAACTCGTCGGTGATTCCAGACGAAGGCCTGGCGCACAGGCTGGGACTGATCCCGCTGAGGACCGACCTTGAGAGGTTCTCTGAGCCTGCAGACTGCTCGTGCGGGGGTGATCCGGGGTGCTCTAACTGCCGCGTCATGCTTGTGCTTGACTCGGCAGAGTCTGAATCCGAAAGCATTACGGTTTTCTCAGAAAGCCTGATCTCTGACGACGCCGACGTCTTGCCAATCTCCGACAAGGTTCCGATAGTGCGCCTTGCGCCCGGACAAAAGGTCAAGGCCGAGTGCTTTGCCAGGCTCGGGCGCGGGACGGAGCATGCGAAGTGGAACTCTGCAAACGTCTCTGTACTGGTGGACGGCGAAGCAGAAGACGAGCGCATACTGACGGTAGAATCCACGGGCGCTCTCAGGCCGGAACAGATCCTGCTTGCCGGCATAGACGAGGTCAACCGCAAGCTGGCCGAGTTTCAGGGCATGGTAAAGGAACTAGGATAATCCAGATGCTGAGGTTCGGGATTATGCGCCCGCCCGCGTCAACTTTGTGCAAAGTCCGACATACCTGCAACGGCCGTATACATCAGATGCCTGTGACGCGTAACGCACCGAGTCACAAACGGCAGCGGCAGCGGCGGCCCGCATCATACCTTTACGGACTCCGTCGGCTCGCTGTTGGGACGGCCGCATGATCCTGCATGGGATCGCGCCTCTGTATTTGCAAGCGTCCGGGGACCTCCCGGCGTGTGTGCCGCCCATCCGTCCGCGTGGGACGTCTCAGGGTGTCGCATGCCGGACCCCCGGGCCGCTATGACTGCCACGCGGCTGCCGCCATTGCCGCCCGGGCCTGCGTACCGCAGCCGACATCCGTGGTGCCTTCGCCGCATGATTCCCTCCCCCCATCTAGGCATACATTATATTTGGGCCGCAGGCGGCGCCCTGCATGGCAAATTCCGTGCTACTGCATACCGCGCGAGACCTCAAAAGGGCGTCCTTGCAGCATGACGCCCCTCTGTGGGCCCGCCTTGCAGAGTACATGCTAAAACCGTCGTCTGCGCGCCGCAACATCAACATAAAGCGACTTGGGCAGCTTACAAAGGCCGATGACACCGTGGTCTTTCCTGGCAAGGTGCTGGGCACGGGAAGCATCCCGCACCGTATCACCCTGTATTCCTTCTCTATATCTGCAAGCGCCCTCTCAAAGATCAAGGCGGCAGGGGGGACTGCAATTGCGCACGATGTTCTGATAAGCCAGAATCCGACCGGCAAGGGGGTCGTCCTGCTTGGCTGAGGGCAACGATGCCTCTTCGAGGCAGGACGATATGCCTTCTGAGGACGCGGCGGCGCCATCCTCCCAGCCTGCGGAAGAAAATAAAGAGCAAGTGCTTGAACTCTCGCTGGATTCCAAAAAAGAGGCATCTGCAGAGATACAGGAGGATGCCGGCTCCGAAGGGGATCTTGCTGCAAAGGGCCGGGACTCTGACGATTCTGGTGCTGGCGACGCGCCTGCAGGCGCTGCGGGAACGCCCAAGACGCGTTCGGGCAAGGGAAAGACGCCCAATCCCCACGCCGACGGAACCGACAGGCCCATTGTGGTCGATGCGTCTAATCACGTTGCAGGCCGACTCTCGTCGCTTGTTGCAAAGATGCTCTTGAAGGGAAACCGCATCTCCCTTGTAAATTGCGAGCGCATCATGATAAGCGGCACTCGCTCCAACACCATACACGAATACCGGCAGTTTCTAAAGATAAACAGCATAATCAACCCAAAGCACGGGCCTGTCCACTACCGCAGGCCCGACACGGTGATTACAAAGATGATACGCGGGATGCTGCCTTTTGAGAAAAAACCGTCTGGCAAGACATCCCACAAGCGTCTGCGCGCCTACGTCGGCTCGCCCAAGGAACTAAAGCCGTTCAAAAAGGTGCAGTTTGAAAAGGCAATGATAAGGAGATCCGCATCCTCGTATACCACGATGGGGGAGCTCTGCAGGGTTATAGGGTGGACTGAATGACGACGCCAAAGACCGAGATATATTTTGCAACGCGCAAGACATCGAGCGCCCACGTATACATAACAAAGGGCAAGGGCAGGGTGCGCGTAAACAACGTCCCCGTTGAGATGATTCCGCAGGAGATTGCAAGGGAGGTGATGCTTGCGCCACTTGAGATTGCCGGCGAGGGCGTGCGACAGCAGATCGACATCTCTGTACGCGTCAGAGGCGGCGGCGTCATGGGACAGGCAGGGGCCGCCTCAATCGGCATATCCAGGGCCCTGACAGGATGGACAAAGTCCAAGAAGGAGCCGCGGGCGCACCCCTTTTCAAGATCCGACCGCGAAATACTGCGCAAGAGGATTGCCGACTATGACAAGTACCTGATAAGCGGCGATGCTAGGCGCAAGGAACCCAAAAAGTTCGGCGGACCGGGCGCGAGAAGAAGAAAGCAGAAATCATACCGGTAGCCGCGACGCATACTGCCGCTACCGTCGCCGCATGCACATCATCGTGCCCGTCCTGGTCAATACGTATGATTATATCACAATCTAGCTACCGTCCGTACACCCATGAAGGCAATAATCATGGCCGGCGGGCAGGGCACCCGGGGCAGGCCGTATTCGGAGTACTTTCCCAAGGCGATGACTCCCGTACGCGACAAGCCCCTCATCGACCACATTGTACGGTATGTCGAGTCGTTTGAATTCGTGGACCAGGTTGTTGTAATCACCGATCTTGCGGGACTGGGGGGGCAGATCTACAACTATTACGGCGCAGACGATCCCGCGTGCGATTCGGGACGCATTGCATTCGTGCAGGACTCGCAGAGCGGCACCGGCGGGGACCTGCTGCACGCGTCGGGACTGATCCCGCCAGGCGAGCCGTTTGTGCTGTGGTTCGCCGACAACCTGTGCGCCGTGGACCTGGCCGGAATGTACAGACAGTTCCGTGACATGGGAAGCACTGTGTGCATTGCGACTCGCGCCAAACGCGCCGAAGAGACGGGTTTTGCTGTAGTCGACGACAACGGAGTCGTGCTCAAGTTCGTCGAAAAGCCCGTGATGGAGCTGCCCCTGCCCGAATGCCTCGGGGTGTATATACTGCGTCACGACGTGCTGTCGCGCATATCTGACGCGATGGATCATGCGAATTCCGCGACGCGCGCTACGCGTGAGGCGGGCGATGGCAGCGGCGATGGCAGCCGCAGCAGAGGCGCCGCCGTCAGGACGCAGATCAACCTCTCCCACGACATACTGCAGGGCCTCTCAGAGGAGGGCGCAATAAGCGCGTTTGACATTGGCGACGCGCAGTGGGTCGACGTAGAGTCGCCCGCGGTTCTGGAGAGAAAAAAGGACGCCATACTCGAGATACTGTCTGAGATGACCCCCGCACGCCTCGGGGCAGACTTCCAGTAGCAGTCTCGGTTTTGCGCGTCTGGCAGCACACCCCCGATCTGTCGTCTGGTGTGCGTGGCATGCTGTTGCCACTCCTCCCCTTCATTCCGCCGGCGGTCAAGTCCCGGGCGGCTTGTCGGGGGGCAGGGGAGGGGCCGCGTCCCCTGTCAGGCCTGACTCCCTCTCAAACTCTGCTATCTCCTTCTCGTACTTTAGTGTCTGCGCAATCTCGTCTAGCCCCTCCAAGAGGACCGTCCGCCTGTGGGGCTCTATCTCAAACCGCGCCACGTGAGACGGGCCGGCGTGATCCCCCGGGCCGTACATCCTTACCTCCTTGGCCTCGAGGTCGACCTCTATGTCGCCCTCGAACTTGAGTATGTCGCGAACCTCGCCTCTCTCAAGCGTGACCGGAAGCACGCCGTTTTTGAAGCAGTTGTTGTAGAATATGTCTGCAAAGGACGGCGCGATCACGGCCCTGAACCCATGGTCGGCAAGGGCCCATACCGCATGCTCCCTTGAAGAGCCGCACCCAAAGTTCTCCCCCGTCGCGAGTATGGCCGAGCCCTTGTACCTGGGATGGTTTAGTACAAAGTCGGGCCTCGGGACGACTGATGCGTCGCCGCTGCCGTCCCCTCTCCTCTCATACCTCCAGTCATAAAACAGGTATCTCCCAAAGCCCGAGCGCTGCACCAGCTTTAGAAACTGCTTTGGCACTATCTGGTCCGTATCGATGTTTATCTTGTCAAGCGGCGTTGTTACGCTCCTGACCGTCCTAAACGGTTCCATCCGGCATGTCCATCTCCCTTACGTCTACAAAGTGGCCGTTCACGGCGGCCGCGGCAGCCATCACGGGGCTTGCAAGGTGCGTCCTGCCCCCTGTCCCCTGCCTGCCCTCGAAGTTGCGGTTGGATGTGCTCGCGCAGCGCTCGCCGGGCATGAGTATGTCCGGGTTCATTCCGAGGCACATGCTGCATCCTGACTCGCGCCACTCGAAACCCGCGTCCTTGAATATGGCGTCGAGGCCCATCTCCTCCGCGCTCCTCTTTACTGCCTGCGAGCCGGGCACCACCATGGCCCTCACCCCGCGTGCGATCTTCCGTCCCCTGACTGCGCGGGACGCCTCGATGAGATCCTCGAGCCTTGCATTGGTGCATGACCCGATGAAGACCCTGTCAAGCGGTATCTCGGTCATGGGCGTCCCGGGTTCGAGCCCCATGTACTGTAATGCCTTTCTGGCGCTATCCTCCCTTGGCTTGTCGCCGTCCCCATACTCGGCGGGATCCGGCACCGCCTCCGTAACGTCGCACGTCATTCCGGGGTTCGTCCCCCAGCTGACCTGTGGGGCTATCCTGCTTGCGTCGATCTCGTACCTCTTTGCAAACGACGCCTTTGAATCTGTCCTAAGCGTCTTTTTCCACGCGTCCACCATCTCCTCGTAGCTCTCCGGCGTGTACGTCCTGCCGCGCAGGTACTCGAACGTCTTTTCGTCCGGCGCCACGAGCCCCGCCCTAGCGCCCGCCTCGATTGACATGTTGCAGATTGTCATCCTCTGCTCCATTGACATGTCCGACACGGCCTGGCCCCTGTACTCTGCCACGTGCCCCGCGCCGCCGTCCGTCCCAATCTTTCGTATCACGTACAGTATGACGTCCTTTGCAGTGACCGCGTGCGGTCCTGACATGCGCCCGCGTATCATAATCTCGAGGGACTTGGGCTTCTGCATCCATACGGTCTGCGATGCCAGGACGTGCTCGACGTCGCTCGTGCCGATCCCAAAGGCCAGGGCCCCGAACGCCCCGTGGGTCGAGGTGTGGCTGTCGCCGCACACTATCGTGGCCCCCGGCAGCGTAATGCCAAGCTGCGGCCCGATCACGTGCACGATCCCCTGATCGGGGCTGTCCATGCCAAACAGCCTGATTCCGAACTCGCGGCAGTTCTCCTCAAGCGTGCGCACCTGCAGGTCGGACGTCTGGTCGGCCATGGGAAGCCTGCGTTCGCCGGGCGTGGTCGGCACGTTGTGGTCCATCGTGGCCACGGTAAGGTCCGGCCGCCTGACCTCCCTGCCGTTTGCGCGCAGGCCCTCAAAGGCCTGCGGGGACGTTACCTCGTGCACCATGTGCCTGTCCACGTAGAGCAGTGACGGGCCGTCCGCCCCCTTGCGCAACACCTCGTGCGAGTCCCATATCTTTTCAAACAGGGTGGAGGCGTTCTGCGCCATGCCTAGGACTCCGGTTGCTGTTGCTGCTGCTTTTGCTGCATCCCATACCTGAACAGCCCCCCCGCGTCTATTATCTTGCCTATGATCTCTGAGAACGGCTTGATCTCGTACCTCTTGCCAGTGGTCTCGTTGCGCAGCTGGCCCGCCTTGACGTCTATGGTTACGACGTCCCCCTCGCTTGTGCCCTCGTATGCGTCCTCCCCTATCTCTATGGGCAGCAGGAACGCGCCGTCCACCGCGTTCCTGTAGAATATCCTTGCAAACGAGAGGGCCGCCACCGCCTTGATTCCGGAGTGCGACAGCGCTATCGGGGCGTGCTCCCTTGAGGAGCCGCAGCCAAAGTTGCGGCCCGCCACGATAAAGCTGGCGTCCTTGGCCTTTGAGTGAAAGTCCCCATCAAGCCCCTCCATCGCGTGCGTTGCAAGCTCCGCATAGTCGTGTATCTTCAGATACTGCCCCGGTATGATGACGTCGGTGTCTATGTTGTCCCTCGCGTATTTTATCACGCCGCTCGTAACTGCACCGTTGCCGCTCATGCTCCTGCTCCCCCCCCCCTTTCTCCTTTCCATTACGCCGCGTGCGCGATCTCCCTCGGGTCGGTAATCCTGCCCGTAACCGCGGATGCCGCGGCCACCATCGGGGACGCCAGGTACGTCCTGGACTCGACATGCCCCATCCTGCCTGGAAAGTTCCTGTTCGTAGTGCTGATGCATACCTCGTCCTTGCCCAGTACGCCCATGTGCGCGCCGCAGCAGGCGCCGCACGTGGGCGGTCCTACCGTGGCCCCCGCGTCCAGGAATATCTTGAGGAGTCCCGACTCCATGGCGCGCCTGTATATCGATATGGCGGCCGGAAGGACCTCTGTCCTGATCCTGACTCTTCTGCCCTTTAGTACCCGCGCCGCGGCCTCCAGGTCCTCGTATTTTGCGCCCGTGCACGAGCCGATGTACGACTTGTCAAGCTCCACCGACGGGGCCTCGCTGACGGGCCTGGTGTTCTCCGGCGAGAACGGCTCGGCCACCACGGGCTCCAGCTCCGGGGCCTCGTACTCGTACACCTCGGCATAGTCCGAGTCGGCCCCGTCCGGCTCCGAGTAGTCTGCGCCGCCGCGGCCCAGGCTCACCTTTGCCGTCGCCTCCCTTCCAGCGCCTCTCATCCTCTCCTCCAGGTATGCGGCGGTCTTTTGGTCCGGGCGCACTATGCCGTTCTTGGCGCCCGCCTCCGTCGTCATGTTGCACAGGGTCAGCCGGCCCTCGACGGACATCTCCTCTATGCCCGTCCCCCCGAACTGCATGGTTCTGTAGGCCCCGCCGTCGGTCCCGATGTCGCCTATTATCCTCAGTATGAGGTCCTTTGCCATCACGTGGCTTGGCAGCCTTCCGTTGAGCCTAAAGTACATCGTCTCGGGGACCTTGAACCATATCTCCCCGTTGAGCAGCACGTACGCCATGTCGGTGTGCCCCAGCCCGCATGCAAAGGCCCCGAGCGCCCCGGTGGTGTTGGTGTGGGAGTCGCCCCCGACGTAGACGTCCCCCGGCATCACCATGGCCTCCTCGTGGGATATGGTGTGGCATATGCCGTACTGGCCCATCCCGTACCTAAAGTGGTTCTTGATTCCGTACCTGCTGGTGAACTCGGAGAGCCTCGCGATGTTCTCTGCTGATATCTTTTCTGCCGACGGCACAAAGTGATCCTCGGCCACCCACACGCGGTCCGGATCCCACAGCTTGTCCGTGGGGATTCCCTGCCCCGCAATCCTCTCAAAGACCTTGATCACCCCGGGCCCCGATACGTCGTGCAGCATGGCCCTGTCCACCTTTGCAAACACCACGTCGTTCGGCGACACGCTGCTTTTGCCGGACGCTCGCGCAAGTATCCTCTCGACCAGGTTCATTACAATCCGCCGGATGTTGGTGCGGGTTAAAAGTTTTGTACATGCGCAGGCGAGGATTCCATGCTTGAGTTAACCCGCCGAATCGGGGCGCGCTGTCTCCGGCACAGGCTAGGCGGCTGACCATGTACAGGTGCCTCTGGATCCCTGTGGGGCATGCCACGGCGCTACCCGTTGGCGCCGCAGCGGGAGCATAAGGTTTTGCCTGTTGGCTCTTCACGCGCTCCAACGCACGGGCATGCAAATTCCTGATCTGGTCACCTGAATTTGCCAGTGCCTCGCGGTCAGCATCTGGGACCCTTCAACGAGCTCCACATGGAACTTCTGTCCCAGGATGCGAACACGAAGATCTCGCCTTCGTACTCTGCCACTGGGAATCGCCCCAAGTCGGATCTCCAACTGTAGTGTTGCAGCATATCGCCTTCCGGTACGCCGGTACTGACGCTGATGTCCTCGTAACTATGTATCTCATAGACGTTCAGGTCGTCGTCCCGTTCGTAATGCGGTCCGCCGCGCGAGAATTCCTCTCCCAAGGCGACTTCCAACAATGCCTTGATCCTGGGCACACCTGCAAGTTCAGCATCTGTTATGGCTATGGGCTCGCCCAACACGCAAGGCAACGACCGATCACAGCAATAGGCCGGTTCCACCACGTCCAGCGCAAGCGCCCTTCCCGCTTCGCCCGACTCGGCAAAACGGATTACTTTGAGGCCCGTGTCGTGCGCATTGTGTATGATGCTTTCTATGGATTGCTCCTCTCCGGAGTCGATCCAGGCAGATGCGTAGATTATCACGGCTGCTAGGACTGCCGCCGCCGGGACGATGAAGATTTTGTACCGCACCTCTTCTGTCACTCACCTGTGGCATGTGGGCTGCTCTCCGACCGTTTTTTATGGCATATGAGATCCATGCCAGGGGCGGCTTTAAATTGAGTTCTGGTAAATTTTAGTGACTGTATTGCGTGGAAATGACCTCGCCTAATCATTGGTGCCCCCTTCCGTCCATTCCGATTCACTTTTCTGGATCGCGTTGGATATTTTTCTGTTGTGAAATGCCTGCAAGGGAACCTCGCCGTTGTCCATGTCGATGGACCGTATGGTTGTCTCTCCTTGTAATATGCAATGAATTTTGAACCGTATTGCATAATTCTGCCTAACGCCCTTGATGGTGGGTAGGCGCGGCCAATAGGAAACATCAAAAATTTGTTCCGTCCCAAGCATTACACCCGCGTCCACGACCAAGTACGCGATCTGTTTTTTCCGTTTTTATGCCCTGTTAACTCAAATATGCAAGCCCCGTGTAGGCACTGGGTTGTGCCCAAATTGGCCCGGTACGCGCGCCGCTAGGCGCCTTGCCGTGGCAGGGCCTTCGACTGCCGCCGGTGCTTGGCCGAAGCCCCCGCCAAGAATAAAAGAGAGTCACGACATGCGCCGTTCGTGCCGCTGACAGTGCTGCCGCTTGAGTCGAGGCATATGAGCGGCAGGTTTGACATGTTTGCAGAGCTTGTCCGCTCGCTTGGGCACTGCGGCATGCGTCTTGCGCGGGGGGACATACTTGCCGTATCCACAAAGTACGCCTCGTATGCGGAGGGGCGAATCATAGACGTGCGGGGCGTGCGAGCCTCCGCGCAGGCGCGGCGCCTCTCTGGGCGCTACGGCCTGAGCCGTGAGATGGCCGAGCTCGTGCTCCGGGAGTCGGATCGCGTCCTCGGAGGTGTGGCAGGTTTTGTAATGGCGGCATCCGCCCCGTTTCGTCCGCCCCCCGCCGAGCCGCCCCCCACCGGCCACGGCGCCCGCCGCACGGCGAACCGTGCTGCCGGCGCCCCTCCCCGGCACGGCCTGCTGCTTGCGCCCAATGCCGGGATAGACCTGTCAAACGCAAGGAGGGGCATGGCCGTACTGTACCCTGACTCTCCCTACGGGACTGCCGAGCTGCTCCGGCGCAAGATCCTGCTTGGGTTGGGCGTTGCCGTGGGGGTGATACTGGTCGACAGCCGGCTGATGCCTGCAAGGGTCGGGACGTCCGGGGTGGCCGTGGCCCATGCGGGCATGGAGCCGGTCCGGGACGCCAGATCCAGGCCCGACCTTGAGGGCAACCCGCTCAAGGTGACGTTCCAGGCCGCATCGGACTCTATGGCCACCGTGGCAAACCACGTAATGGGGGAGGCCGCCGAGTCCGTCCCGTTTGTAATAATACGCGACTCGGGCATCCCGCTGACGGGCAGGCGCCCCGGCCCGTCTGAGACTGCCGTGCCTGCGGGGCAGTGCGTCTATGTTCGCGGACTGTCGTACCCTGGGGCGGTGTGAGCGGTACCGCCACCACCACCACCGCCGCCGCCGGCACGAAGGCCAAGTGCCCGCGCGTTCCCTTTCCCGAAGCGGAATGGATAAACAACGTCGCGGTACATGGGGGGCTGCGGTTGACTGCTCCCGTCAAGTTACCGGTTCCTGATTCGAAATCCACTTATACAGACGCAAATCTACCCGCAATCATGAAAAAGGAGTTTGTGGTTCAGAGCATCGACGCCTCCCACGACGGCTCCCCCTACGTCGTAGTATCGCTTGCATCGGCCAAGGATCTCAAGGGCGGCATGGAGAGCAATCCCCCGTCCCCCTATGACAGTCCAAAGGTGATGGGATTTACAAACGTCAACGACATGATGAAGGATCTCAACAAGATGTTTTCCGGCATGGCGAATCCTGCGATGGCCGGAAACCTCACGCAGATCAAGCTCGACATGCACGAGTACAAGGACATGGGGCTGTCAGTCGGCGACAAGGTCTCTCTTGAGCTGACAAAGGACGAGCCGCTCGGAGTCTAGCTGTCCTCGCGCGCCTGCCCCGAAAGTCTCGCGCGGCAGGCAATAGCGCGGCGCCTGCGTGGTCAGACTATGGTTGTAATGTACTTCCACCCGTATATGGCGCCTATGGTGCCTATCACAAACAGCATCGGCTTCCATGCAAACACCGGGAGGCTCGGCGTGGCAAGCCTGATCTTGTAGTTGTCGGCTATATCCTGTATGGTCTTCCGGATGCGCCCGTGCCATATGTCGTACTCTATCTGGTACCTCCTGAGAATGTCGGCCACCTCGTACACGACCGGCGTCCTCTGCGAGAACAGGTGCTGCAGGTAGTCCCGTGACACCTCCACCTCTGCGTGTATGCCGATCAGTCCTCTCTTGAGGTCGACCATCCTTACGTGTATCTCCCACGGCTTTTTGAGCTTGAGGTTAAAGCCGTGCCCTATCTGGCCCGGCTGCTTGTGCTCGAACTTTACCTTTGTAAACCCCTCTTGGGCAAATATCCTTGCAAGTTCGTTAAAGCTTTTTCTGACCACAATGTGCAGCTGCTCGACCCCGTCCTGCGAGTCGACGCCTATCTTCCCGTGCTTTGGCCCGTCCACAAACGAGACGGTCTTGGGATACTTGGTCCGATACTCCATAATGCGCAGTCACCACTCCTATATTTAAAGCAGGAAAAAGGATGTCTGCGTGAGGCTCGGCTCTGCGGCAGCAGCCGCAGTGGCAGCAGCAACAGCAGTAGCAGCAGCAGCACCGCCACCACTCCTGCCGTGCCGGACACTTTTCACTGCATGCCGGTGGCGGGTTCTGCACGCCCTGTCCCGTGGTGTGGCAGAAGGCGGGCCTTTGGACGCCGTGCAGAACGCCCCGCCGCGCTAGCGGCATATGCTCAGCTGGTACAGCAGCCGCAGCCGGTCCTCGGAGCCGTCGTAGTATGCATAGTCCACAAACGAGCCGTCCTTGTAGACGACGGCCGTGTACTGCCTCGCGTCCAAGTCGCCGGCCGGGTCAAGCGCCAGCGGGAACCCTACAGCCGGATTCGGTACGGAGAGCGCCGCGTCCGGGACGGCCTGTACCAGCCTTGCCGCGTCCGTCGAACCGCCGACCGCCCCCACGGCGTTGGCCAGCGTGAATGTCGCGTCGTACGCGTAAAGGGTGTATACGTTGGCGCCCGGCACCCTGTCGTATATGGAGCGGCTGACGTCGTTGGGTACGTACGCCGGGTTCAGCGACAGGAACCGTACGCGCTCCTCCCAGTCCACCCGCTCCGGATCCGTCCCTATTACGGCTCTTGAGTACCCGTACCACTTGCTGTCCTGCAGCGACGGGTTGGCGCTCGCGTGCCCCAGCAGTACCGATATCTCTTCGAATCCGAACAGCAGTATGGCGGTCTTTGTCCCGTCGACGGCCGCCACTGTCGCGCCCACCCTGTCCGATACGGCCCTGAGGTCTTCGGTGGAGGCTCCTGCCGGGTCGTACTGGAAGCTCGCGATCATGTCGATGCCCTGGTTTTGAGCCAGCTGCCCCTCTACCGCGTCACTGAGCGCGTGCCCCCACGCATCCTCGCGATGGATCACCACGACGCTCTCTATGCCGTCATGCTCCAGCAGCTTTGCGTACGCGGGCGCGGCGTGGGTGTCGGGCGCGCGTATGCGGAACACGTTGTCGCCCTCCACGGATAGTATGGGGGACGACGACGCGTAGCTTATCACGACCGTGTCATCCAGGCCCTCAAACGAGTCCATGACTGCCGACAGGCTGGCGCTTGAGACGGGCCCCAGCACCGCCCGTATGCCGTCGTCGTAGTAGAGCTCCCTGATGTTGTCCAGCGTCCTTGACGGTATGGTCCCGTCGTCAAGCTTGGTGAGGTGCAGCTGCCAGTCTGCCCCGTTCGCGCGCAGCTGCGAGTTGTAGTCGGCAACCGCCAGGCAGATGGACTTGCTTGCGGGATATCCGAGAACCGTCAGGGATCCCGTCTCGGAAACGAGCGCCCCTATGCGCCGCGGCTCGTACGCGGGGTTCGGCACCACGGAGTCCGACGCCGAGTCGTATCTGGCCGTCGGGGCGAACCTGCCGCTTGCGTCGTCAATCTCGTATATCAGGTAGTCGCTAGCTGCCAGGTCCCCGTTCTCGTTGAATGCGGCACTCACGCCTATGGCCGACTCGGACGCGCCCAGCCCCCTCGAGGCCTCTGTCATGCCGTTCCTGACGGCTGCCGCGTCGTAGTCCGGCCCTCCGGCCGCGTCGATTGCGGCTCCCACTATGGACACGGCGTCGTACGCATGGTAGGCCAGCATGCTGGCCACTGACACGCGGGCGCCCAGCCCCGCGTCGATGCATACGTTGACGTGGCTCTCGTTCGCGGCAAGCTCGACGGCCCTGTAGCCCACCGTCTTCATGAACTCGACTGCCACCGGGTCCGTCTCCAGCTCGGCCATCGAGTGGTCCGGCCCGTACCACATGGTGTCGCCGGCGCCGTCGAGTGTTGCCGCGCCCCGCGCCACGTCCACGATCCCGCCGCTGTGGTCAAACAGGACGACCGCGGTTCTCGCACGATCCGCGTCCGGTATGCCGGCCAGCACGCCCCCGAGCGACGCGACGGCCGCCGCGTAGTCGGGGTCGGCCGACTTTAGCGGCATCCGCAGCGAGCCGACCATGTCCATTCCGGGCTCGCTGCCGACGGCGCCGCCGACGGCGGCCTCCACGGAGCGCCCGATCGCGTCATCCACAGATATCGTGACGACCCGCGTGATCCCGTCGTCCCTCATCTGCGCCACGAACGCGTCCGCGATGGTATTCGCGTCGGATGTGGTGCGGAATATGTAGTCGTCTGGAACCGACAGGGCCGTGGAGCCGGATGCGTAGCTGACCGTCACGATCCCGTCCCGGTTGACGTAGTCGGATATGTGCTCCAGGGTCGAGCTGTAGGCGGGACCGATCACCACCCGTATTCCGTCGGCGTACATAGACTCCACTGCCCGCAGGGCCGTCTCGCCGTCGCCCCCGGTGTCCGCCTCGACGGTCTCCAGCATCCATCCCCTCTCGTACGCGCCGCGGTTGAAGTCATACACGGACAGGTCGATTGCGTTACGCACGTACGTGCCGTACTCGCCCCAGTCGTATGGCACGAGGACGCCGACGGTCACGATACCCATCTCGTCCTGGGCGCTGGCTTCTTGGTGCGCACCCGCGGCGGTAACAGCAGCAGCAGCAGCAACTGCAACGGCCACTATCAGGAACCTGAGTGGCATGCCTGCCGTTCTCATGCGGATACGACACCGTGTCTGTAAATAAACCATACACGCGTGTAGCCCCTCCAAAGGTGCGCTGGGGGGGGGGGAGGAAAACGGGAAGGGGCTGGACGAAACAACACTACAAACAGGTGTTGCGGGCCCCCGCCGGATAGCCGGGCAACCCGCCCATAAAACCCCCGCATT
>JAPPIP010000032.1:34921-59789 GCA_028820595.1 Nitrososphaerota archaeon
CCCCCCCCCACCCCACCCCCCCCCCCGCGCCCCCCCCGCCGCCCGCGCGGGCGGCGGCGCCGCGCCCCGGGGGGCGGGGGTGGAGGAAAGAAGAGGAGAAAGAGGTGGTGGAGGCCCCGGCCAGTTTGCCGTGGAACCCGGCCATCTCAACCGCGGCTTGGTGCGGCCGGAAACCTTGCCGGGCCGCTGGCGTGCGCGGCGCTTGACATTATAGTCGGCTCCGTCGGCGCCGCGATTGCTGCACGCTCATGCGCGCGGATCCGGATGCAAGCCTTAATTATCGTCCATGGGCATTCCGTACATGGCACAGCCGCTTAGCGCCACCCTGACGTACTATGGGGTCTCCCCGTGGGAGATAGAAGTGTTCTACGGGCTGCTCAACTCGCACTTTGTGGTGGTGCAGGACGAGGTGAGCCCGTTTGACGAGGAGTTTGTAAGCTATCTGAGCTTGGAGATCCCACTGGAGTTCAACGACGCGTTCTTCAAGTGGTTTGACTTTAAGCGCTGGGACCGCGTAAAGGACATCCTAAAGGAGATGAAGCGGAGACGGGGCACGGGCAACGCGCTGAAGGCCGTCATTTCCTTCTCGGGCAGGATGCGCATCACGTTTACCGTTGACTCTCTGGAGAAGCGGTGGTTTGACAATGCGGTTGAAAAGATGGACTTTGTGCTGGAGCTGCTGCCGCACCACATGAGCAAGCTTCCTCCGGGGACCTCGTCGGTCCAGTACAGGTTTGACACAGAGTCGGCCCGTTGGAGGCTCGGCACCGCCACGGATGCCGGCGGCTCCAGGTTTGCATTCCGGGGCGACTCTTGGGAGCCGGAAAAGCAGGGCTAGCCGCGGAGGGCCGCGCCGCTGTGGGACCGGCCAATGCGTGCAACTAGGCCCGGCCGCATGAGGCCATGACGTTTGGCGCGTTTGCGGGCCCGACTGACGCCAGTTCCCTGCAGGCTGCACCCGCGGCGGTGCCGGGCGGCGGCGCGCGCAGGTCCGTTGCCGCAGCCCCCGTCGCCGTCCCGCAGCCCCTGCAACAATGTCTGTCACTGCGGCAGGCCTGCTCGCTGCGGCAGGCAGGCCGTACCCGGTGTGCGCCTGCGCGTACCGCATCAGACCTCTAGCGAGTCGAGTATCGCCTCGAGGTTGGTGTTTGAGGTGCCGTCTGCCCTTGCTATGGACTGTCTTGCGGGAGGGTTCTCCGTATAGTTTGGGATCTTGTCCCTTATTCTGTCACTGTACGGCCCCGTCAACTCGTTGCTGTAGAATACGCCTGTCGGGATCCTCTCCCCCCACTCAAGTGACTTTGTGAGGGCCTGGGAGAGGTGCCTGTTGTTCTCGTCCGGGTCGTCGTAGTTTACTGTCGGGTCATACTTTGTGTCCTCCAGCCTGTATATCCTGTCGTGCCTCTCCAGCGACTCCTTCATCAGATCTTTTCCCGCGTACCAGTCACGCGTGTTGATGTCGTTGTATGTCGGGCATGGCTGAAGCACGTCGAGGAACGACAGCCCCCTGTGCCGGATCGCCTGCGTGAGCAGGTACTTGAGGTGCCTGACGTCGTACGAGTACCCCCTTGCGACAAAGGTAAACCCGCTTGCGACTGCCAGCCCTATCGGGTTGACGCTGTGGTTGGTGTTTGGCGACGGCAGGGACTTTGTCTTCTCGCCCAGTTTGAGCGTGGGGGATGCCTGTCCCTTTGTCAGGCCGTACACGCCGTTGTCGAATACCACGTACGTCATGTCTATGTTGCGCCTTCCTGCCGCCACGAAGTGTCCTGCCCCTATTCCAAGCCCGTCGCCGTCGCCGCCCACGGCCAGTATGGTCATATCCGGATTTGCAAGCTTTGCGCCCTGCGCGAACGTCAGCACCCTCCCGTGCAGGGTGTGCACGCCGTACGTGTTGATATAGTGGGACGTCTTGCCGGAGCACCCTATGCCGGAGAATATGGCCGCCTTGTCGCGGCGCACGCCCATCTCGGCAAGCGTCATCTGTATGGCGTTTACTATTCCAAAGTCGCCGCAGCCGGGGCACCAGTCATTGTGGACGTCCGTCTTGTAGTCTGCAAGCCTAAGCGCCATACATCAGCACCTCCCTTTTCTCTGCCGTCCCGTCTGCTATCTTCTTCAGCGTGTCGTATATTTCCGTGCATGTCATGCCCCTGCCCGTGTATTTTAGTATGTAGTGGTCCACGCGGAGCCCCATGTTCTGTGCAAGGAGCGTGCCGAGCTGGCCCGAGTAGTTGGCCTCGATGTCTACCACGATGCGGCCCTCGAGGCCGTCGGATTGCAGCAGCTCTGCCACGCGCTCGGTTGGAAACGGGTGGAGCAGCTTTACCTGTATGAGCCTTGCGCGTATGCCGTCCTGCCGTCGGAGCATCTCGACTGCGTCGCGCGCAGGTCCCGTGGCCGAGCCCCATGTTACGACCGTAATGGGGCGGGCGCCTCCGTCCCGGTCGCCGCCCTCGCCGCCGTGGCCATGCGCCTGCCCGCCTGCCACCTCCAGAGCCTGCTCTTCAGCCGGCATCCTGTCCAGTATGAGGTCCAGCCTCGACATGCGCTTTTCCATCATTCTGGTGCGCAGTATGGGATCCTCCGTAATGTGCCCGGTCTCATCAGACTCGTCACCCGTGTTCCAGAATATGAAGTCGTCCATGCCGAGCTTGGCGCGGGGGGATATGCCGTCTTCTGTGAATGCAAACCTGTGGTACGCGGGCGCGGCCTCTCCCTCTCCACCGTCTACATCATGCCCGTTGCCCGCTGGCCCTGCCGCCTCGCCTGCCGTTCCGTCCGACGTCGCCGCCTCTCCGAGCAGCCTGCCGCGCCGTATCTCCACCTTTTGCGGGTCAAACCTCCTGCATGTCTGGACCGTGTTTGCAAGGAACTTGTCCATCATGTGTATCAGGGGCACCTGGAACTCTTCGGCATAGTTAAAGCACCTGCCCGTGTCGTAAAAGCTCTCCTCTACGCTCCCGGACGCGTAGACTATCCTTGGGAACTCCCCGTGGCTGGCAAATATCACAGAAAGCAGGTCGTCCTGCCCGTGCCTCGTGGGCAGCCCCGTCGCGGGACCGCCCCGCTGGTAGTCCGTTATCACTAGGGGCACCTCGTTTATCCCGGCCCATCCGAGCGCCTCGGTCATGAGCGAGAACCCGGGTCCGGACGTGCAGGTGGACGAGCGCGTGCCCGTCAGGACGCTCCCTATGGTCATGCCTATTGCGCATATCTCGTCCTCGGTCTGTATCACCGCGGTGCTGCCGGGCCTGTCGTCTATCACGTCTATAATCTCGTGCGTCTCCATGTATACGGACTCGTCTGACGCGGGGGTGATTGGATAGTATGCCTGGAACCTGCAGCCGGCGGCCATCTTGCCGAGCGCCGTCCCCTGGTATCCCTGGACCAGTATGGTGTGGGGCTCCCTCTGTCCCGGCTCCCCCAGCCGGCGGGCCGCCTGAATGCTTGCGGCATCGGCGTACGTGTCAAGCGCGTCGTACGCCAGCGTGGCGGCCTGGACGTTGATGTCCGCCACCGCCGGCTTTTTTGCGAATATTTTTGAAACAGAGTCCTTCAGCGGCGCGGCCGGCATTCCCAGCAGCCTGAGCGAGAGGGTCACTGCGATGGTGTTGTACATCCTGATGAACCCCCCCAGCTTCGGATTGCCCGCCCTCTCTGCAAGCCTTGCGAGTATCTCCTTGAACGGCACGGGATACAGGGTGACGCCCTCGCTGCGGGCGCACTGCAGGGCCCCTGCGACGGTGCGCTCTACGCCGCTCTCGTCAAGCCGCCTGTGCAGCCTTTCTACGAACGGGCCGTCAAGCGTATGGACGCGCTCCGTGTCGACCTGTTCCACCTCCGAGTTGTATATTATGCCGCCGCCGGCATGCACGTCGTCGTAGTGCCTGAATATGGTCTCGGCGTCGAATGCCACCAGCAGGTCCGCCCCGCTCGTGCTCGAGTGCGTGACGCCGTCGGTGACCCTTACTGCAAAGTAGCTGTGCTCCCCCTTTATGTTGGAGTAGAACTCGCGCTTTCCAAATATGTGGTAGCCGGCCTCCGCGCACACCTGCGAGAATATGTTTGCGCCCGACTCGACCCCGCTCCCCTGCGGGCCGCCCATCATCCACGTAAGATCCGTTTCCATGCCCGTTGCAGTCACCTGTCATTGTTGCGTTCTGGCGCGCCATGAGCCGCCGCCTCTGGTGTGCTTGTTATGCCTGTCACCCTCCAGTCGCGGCGTCAAACAGGGCGCACTCGCACCCGTCGCGTTCCTTGCAGAATTTGCAGACGCAGACACACACGTCCAGCGTCTCGTCACATGTGATACACATGTCAAAATCGGCCTCGTCGCCGGATGCCTTTGCCGTGGTCGCCTCGCACTTGCCGTGGTCGCCGCCCTTGCCCGTGTCCTGATCGCGCTCTGCATCCATGACTTTGGTATGATGTAATTCTATAAATGGTTTGGCCACATCCCGGGCTGTATGGAACCCAAGGAAAAAGGTGCCAGGCCCGGGGGAAGGAGGGGGAAAAAACCGCGCGTATTCATGACGGGGCCGCTTCCGGACCGTGCCATGAGAAGGCTGCGCCGCGCATATGACGTGGCCATGCACGAGGGCCGCCTGCCCATATCCCGCAGGGGACTCCTGTCCGGGCTACGGGATGCGGAGGGGCTGATATGCTTCCCGTTTGACTCTGTTGACGCGGCCGCTCTGGACGCCGCCCCCCGCCTGAGGGTGATCAGCACGTACAGTGTGGGGTTTGACCACATCGACATCGAGCGCGCAGGGGAGCGCGGCATCGTGGTCGGGTACACGCCAGAGGTGCTTACAGAGGCCACCGCGGACATCTCCGTGACGCTCATGCTTGACCTGATGAGGAGGGTCTCTGAAGGCGACAGGCTGATACGGGGCGGCGGATGGAAGGGCGTGTTTGGCGCGACTGACTATGTGGGGGTGGATCTGCGCGGCAAGACGCTTGGCATACTCGGACTGGGGCGCATCGGGGAGGCGGTCGCGCGCAGGGCCGCCGCGTTCGGCATGAATATCACATACCACAACCGCCACCGGCTGCCCGCCCGCATGGAGCGCGGACTGAACGCAAGATACGTGGGCTTTGGGAGGCTTCTGTCCGGCAGCGACGTCATCTCCGTGCACGTGCCGTACAGCGGCGCCACGCACCACCTGTTCGACTCGGGAGTGTTTGCCCGCATGAAGCGGACCGCGTACCTGGTAAACACGTCACGGGGCAAGGTGGTCTGCGAACCGGACCTAGTCCGCGCGCTCCGGACCGGCGTGATCGCGGGGGCGGGACTTGACGTGTTCGAGTCGGAGCCCGTGGGGCGCTTAAACCCACTCGTACGCCTGCCAAACGTGGTACTGGCCCCGCACATTGGAAGCTCCACTATAGAGACGCGATCTGAGATGGCCGACCTGACTCTGCGCAACCTTGATCTCGGGCTGCGGGGGCAGAGGCCCGTTCACTCCGTATGCCGGTGATGGCGCAGGTGGCAATGGCGGTGCCCTGCACCCCGTACCCTGCATGCGTGCCCGTCCTGTCAGGCGCGCTTGGTGCGCCGGCGTGGCCGTGCGCACGCGCGCACGATCGCGCCACTGGATGACTGATCGCGCCACCGTGTGCTGGTTTTTATACCAACGCGCATTCTGAATACCAAATGAAAAAATTCAAGCACACAAATGCAGATCTCGAACTGGCCAGGATCCAGACAGAAAAGGCCAGGGACAGGGGCCAAGAGGAAGGTGGTACGAGGAGTGACAATGCCGGGTCGGAAGGCCGCCGGTTTGAGCGAAAAACCGGCCGCGACGATCCCGCCGTGCGTCACAGCGGTGCGGGCGCAGGCCGAACTAGGCGGTACAACGGAGGCGGCGGCAGCGGCCGTAATCGCAGAGGCCGCCGCAGGACCGCTGGAAGCAGCAACAGTAGATATTGACCTACTGCAGCCCCGCCTAGTGTGGCGTGGCTGCAGTTTTTTCAAACGTTATTTGGGAGTCGTATTTCTGGCGCAGCTGCTCGTACGTCCTCTCCCTCCACGGGATCACGCATCCGGACTCGTCGTACATCCTTGTAAAGAACGCGGCAAGCACGCGCTCGCCTGACTCGTCGTAGAATCTTACGCTGAAGCTGATCCGCTCGGGCTTTTGCTCCCGCACGAACTCTGCGCGCGATACGTGCTCGGGGTTGACGTGTAGGTGGGCCGGATCGTCGTTGCTGCCCAGCGTTATCCACCCGACACCCGTCTCGGACTGTTGCCTGATTTTGAGCGCGTTGCTCTTTATCTCTGCAGTCGCCCCGCCGCTCTTGACTATGAGCAGCACCTCGTCGACCTTGGCAATGTCTGCCAGCAGGTTGTAAAGTCTGGCCATGCTGTTGTATGGCAGGCGTGCAAATATTTCTGTTTCCTGCCGCTCAGTCGCCGTGCGCGTCGCCGCTGCACGTCTGGCGCCCGCCCGCCGTCCCCTGCCCGCCTATCTGCACAAGCTCGTCGGGGTCGGCCCGTATGCAGTCGGTGCCTACGGACTTTACGAATGCAAACCCGATCGTGCCGCGGGCAACCTTGCCGCCGTCCTGAAGCCTCTGAATTTCCCCCCGCACGTCCCGCTTGTGCCTGCTGCATGTTACCCCCAGCATGTACTCGCCCCCGTCGTCACTTGTTATCGAAATGATGAACTCTGGCGGGTTTGGACACTGTCTCCCCCCCTGTTTTATGGAGCACCTGTTGGGAAGCATGACGCGTGCGGGCTTGAGTCGGATATTAACCTTGGCGGTATCGGGGTACGGGCAGGCCCCCTGAAAGTTCATACCTGCCGGACTTTGTTTCCAGATTTCAGGCCGGAGGCTAGAATCCGCACAGTCTGGGGCGCGGGCTCCCACGGGAGGTCTCGTTTTGCACAAAGTTCGCGCCCCGCAAGCCGCAAGCCCTGCTGCCGCGCAAGTGGCGGAACGTCGCGCTTTTTACCATGCATGGGGCATGCCATGATGACTGCAATGCCGGAGACGTTTGATATCGCCATAATAGGAGGGGGGATTCTGGGCACCTCTCTGTCGTACTTTCTGTCGGCCCTGGGCTCTGCCGGCCGCGTGGCTGTAATCGAGCAGGCCCCCCGCGTGGCGTTTCACACCAGCGGCAGGAACACCGGCGAGGTGCACGCCCCATACCTGTACGACCCGCGTAAAAAGAGGCTTTTTGCAAAGGCCGCATTCCATGGGTACGAGATGTGGGAGGAGTACTCCAAGATGAAGGGGCTGCCCTTCAAGAAGGGCGGCGTGGTGGAGGTGGCCTCGGATGAGAAGGACATTGCCATGCTTGAAAAGTACATGCGCTGGGGGGTTGAGAACGGGCTGCGCGAGGGCTCGGACATACGGATGGTGTCCGGCGGCGACCTCCGGAAGGTGGAGCCGGAGGTCAGGTGCAAGGCGGCGCTCGTGGTGCGGCGCGAGGGTTCGGTAGACTATGCAGTCCTCACGGGTTCGCTCATGGAGGACAGCGCGTCATACGGCACCGCGTTCATTTTGGGCGCACGCGCGGTCCGTATCGACAGGACCGGCGACGGCTGGAGCGTGCTTGTTGCCGACGCGGATCGAGGCGGCTGGCGCGGCGCGGGCAGTCGCGCAGCTGGCATGGGTACCACCGACGCCACCACCACTTCACAGGGCCGTGAGATACGGTGCAGGTTTCTGATAAACGCGGCCGGCGGGGAGTCCGTCGACGTCGCGCACAGAACCGGGCTTGCCGAGGACCTGACTGACGTTCACTTTAGGGGCGAGTACTGGAGGGCCCCGCCCGAATACTCCGGCCTGACCCGTACCAGCATATACTCTGTTCCGGAATTTCCCGACTATCCGTTTCTGGATCCCCACTGGATAGTCAGGGTCGACGGGAGCTGCGAGGTCGGCCCGAACGCGGTGCCGGTTTTCAGCCCCTATGGGTACGACCGCGCCGAGAACATCCGGACGTTTCTGCCAAAGACGCTTGAACTGCTCGGTTCCGGCGCGGCCAAGGCCGCGCTTGACCGAAGGCTCCAGAGCCTCGTGCTCAACGAGATGCACTCCTCCCTCTCAAAACCCGCAATGATCCGCAGGGTCAAAAAGTTCCTGCCGCGCATAGACCCTGGAAAGTTTACGGAGAAGGGGGTAGCCGGCATCAGATCGTCTGTGATAGGTTCGGACGGGCGGTTCGTCCCGGACGTCATTATGATAAGCGACAAGTCGGGGCAGTCGTTCCACATACTGAATTACAACTCGCCCGGCGCGACTGGCGTCCTGCCTTTTTCGGTCCACATCGTGGAGAAACTGCAGCGCGCGCGGGTGGTCGGCGTGCCGGACCGGCGCGTGCAATGCGGCCCTTGGAAGTTTGAAGACGTTGCCGAAAAGCTATGCGGCGGCCGTGTTGGGTGACTGGCAGTGGCGGCCGTCCCGCCCGAACTCCTCCGGGGCCGGCCTACGGCAGAACCGCGGCGCGGGGGCGGCAGAACCGCGGCGCGGCGGCCGTGACGACTGCCATGGAATGATCATATGATGGCTATAATGGCGCCGGGAGGGAGATTTGAACTCCCGATCCCTTGCGAGAACGCGCTTTATGGTGGTTGATTTCCAGGCGCGCGCCCTACCAGGCTAGGCGACCCCGGCACTACGTCACCTCGCGTCTTGTCTGATTATATGTCTACGGACGGTGCCGCCTGAGCCCGTGCCGCATGGGCAGGGCCGGCTGACCGTCACCGGATGGTGATGGTGGCGTGATCCTTTACGGACTCTGCGTCCGCCGGCTGCCGCGCGTCGTCCCCTGCGGCCACCCCGTCCAGCACGTAATCCGCATCCTGCCCCGGGGCGCCAGGGGGCAACGAGTCAATCCGGTCCATGCCTGATGCATACGCGTACGCGTTAATCTTGTAGAGGCCGGACTGGGCCGTCTCCCCATCCTGCCTTGTCTGGTCCCATGACATGACTACCTTTTGGCCCGGCATCAGCGTGCCTGCAATGCCGCGGAAGGGTGTGCCCTCTGAGCCCGGGTTCACACCGGACGCGTCCGCAGGAATTGGGCCGGGCGCGGCATCCTGCGCCGTAAGCGCGTATATTGTAATCCCGGACAAACCCGTGATGGTCGCTCCATACGCGCCGTCTTCTGAGTACAGCGGGACGGTCCCTGTATTCATTATGCTGAACGTCACCGTCTCGCCCGGCTCGAATATCGACTTCGCGGGGGCTATTGATATGGAGGGGCCTTCCACCGCGGATGGCATCGGGCCGAGATGCCCGTTCCTCACGTCAAGCAGGTATACCCCAAACACAAGCCCCGATACGATGCCTATCGCAACAAACCCGAGCAGGCTCTTTGTCGCCGCCATGCGTCAGCACCACTTCCTCCGTTGCATCCTATCACCCAGCATGCTGTCGCGCGGCGTCGCCTGTCGTGGCGCTGCTGCTGCTGCTGCTGCTGCCACCGTCACCACCCCGCTTGGGCCTTGTCCTCCACCTTTTCGGATACGTGCCCGGTGCCATGATTATCCTCTTGGTCTCAAACGCATGGCCCTTTGCGGCCTCTGAAATCTCGTCGGCCGACATGCCGGCCTCGGCCAAGGCCACTGCCTCGCCCTTCTGCGTATAGATGGCGGCAATCTCGCCCTTTTTGAGGTTCGGATGTACCTTTAGTATGCCCGGTATGGCAAGCTGGGCCCCGTGGCACATTGCATCCACCGCCGCGTCTCCTATGACCACCGACTTTATCTCGCTGAGGGCGTCCTCGACGGGCCTGATCATGGAGTGTAGCATGGTGCCGTCGCCCTCCTCTGTCCATCTGGCATACGCGTCTGCAAGCTCGTGCATCGTGACAAGGCCGTCCGCCTCGTAGAACTGGCTGACCCTCGTGCGCCGCAGCTCGATCATCGTGGCGCCCGGGCCGAGTATCTCGCCCATGTCATAGTACAGCTTTCTGATGTAGGTGCCCGCCTCGCACAGTATGCGGGTCAAGAGCAGCCGCTCCCTCTGCTCTAGCAGTTCAAACTCGTATATTGTGCGGGTCCTTGTCTGGCGGAGCACGGCCGAGCGCTGCGGGGGTTTTTGGTATATCTGGCCCTGCAACATTCCCATGACCCTGTCTATCTCCTCGCTCTTTGCAAGCGAGTGTATGCGGCCCAGTGCGTGGTACTCTTTTGGGCCCAGCAACAGCACCCCGAGGGCCTTTGTGGCCTCGCCCAGCCCCAGGGGCAGCACCCCGGATACTTGGGGGTCAAGCGTCCCACTGTGGCCTATCTTTGGTATGTTCAGTATGCGCTTTGCCCACGCCACTGCCTCGTGGCTCGTGGGACCGGGCGGCTTGTCAAGTATTATCAGGCCGTACCTGAGAAGCTGCTCTATGCTCCTCTCGCCATAGTACGTGCCGTGCGCGTCGTCGGTGGGATCCTTGCTTATCTCCACAAGCCCGTCAAGCTGCTTTGGCAGCCGGTGTCGTCCGTTGCTGTCTTGCTGAACTGGCTTGCGTGACATCGTGACTAGTCCATCCTTCTTTTTTATAACTGCAGTACGGGGGACGCGCCTGCGGCTCCGGTCGCCGTACGCCCTGCATCTGCCGCGCGGCCCGCCATCGCAGCCGCTGCCGTCCCCGGTTCCATGTTATGGCGTCACTCCGTCCCGGATTGCATTCCTTGCGGCCTCTACCACCTGCTCTGCTGAAAGGCCGTCGGTCTTTATTATGTGGTCGAACACCGAGGCGTCGCCCCCAAAGTCAAAGCCGTATATCTCCCTGTACAGGCGGCGGTTCTTGTCGTACCTCTGGCGGGTGATCTCGTAGGCCTGCTGCGCTGAGACCGAGTCCCTGTTCTGCATGCGTTCGGTGCTGCTGGTGTGCGAGCCGTCAAGCCATATCTTTATCCCCGTGCCCGGGGCCACGAGCCAGGGAAGGGTGTAGCTGGTCACCACGATGCCGCCTTGCTCGAACATCCCCCTTAGCCGCTCGTCAAGCCTGCGATCAAAGTCGTGGTTCTGCTCGCGCTCGCGCAGGAACCTCATTCCGTCCTCCGTGTCCCACCAGTCGTCGCCTGCCGTGTCGTAGCCGAGATCGGAGGCCATCTCCTTGAGGACGTCGCCGCCGCTGACATAGGCCATGGACATCTCCGCGGCCAGGGCCTTTGCAAGCGTGGTCTTTCCGACTGCGGGCGGGCCCGATACCACTATGGACGGCCCTGTGCCTCCCGCCTTTGCGCCGCTGTCTGTTCCAGTCAACTGAGATCCATTGATGTCCTTGTCATCTTCATTATGATTCCGCTAAACGCAATGGAGGACAGAAAGTACCACGCCCACAGGAATATGGCGTTCTCCTCGGTGCATACATGCTCGGGATCCGCCGCCTGCTCTGCCGTGCACGTAAGCTGGAACATCTCCCCCGGTATGACGTTGAGTGGGATGGGCGACACGGCGACCGTATATGAGAAGAGCCACGGCAACACGAAGTAGAATATCAGTATGAGCGGCACGAACGTGATCAGCATGGGCCTCATGTTCATCTGCATCAGCTCCATTGACATCTTGTTCATGTATGCGGACTTTTTGTTGAGCTCGCTGAGCCTTGCGTCGTCCTTTATGCGCGCCGCCCTCAGCTTTTCCTTCTGCCAGGCGCGCGTCTCCTTCATCATCCTCTTGAGCTTTATCTGGTCCACCATCTTCTTGCGTATTCCCGCGTTGAATATGTTGAGCAGTATTCCGAACCCGGCCACTGCAAACATTGACAGTATCCACCCCTTTACGACCGGGTCGTCGCTTCCGAGCGCCCCCCTCTCGGCCCCGAGAAAGTCAAACTGCAGCGCGGCCGTGTCAAGCATGCCGCCGCCGGGCAGCAGCGTGTGCGCGCTCTGCACCAGCGTTGCCATCCACACCATCGCCGCGGAGTACGCGTGACCCTGCACTGACACGGACTCTGCTGCCGATGCCGCTGCTGCTGCTGCTGCCACAACCTCGATCACCATGCCCCTCACAGCTCCATGGATCTTATTATCTTGTCTGCCGCCTCGTCGATCCTGCCCTCGCCGTTTAGGATCTGCTTTATGGGCGAGCCCGTTATGACAGAGCACGCCGACATCATGCCTGACTGGACCGCGAGCTCCTTTTTGATGTCGAGTATGTTTACCTTGTCCCTCTTTCTTGTCACGTCGCTGACCCTCCTGCTGAATATCTCCTCGGGCCTTGCCGTAACCGAGACAAAGTTGGTGGGTCTTATTATCTCAAGCACGTGGGCCGGCAGCCCCGGATAGTACCCCTCCGGCGACCTGACAAAGGCGTGCGTGTCTATTATCACGATCTGCTCGCTGCGCCCGGCTATCCTGGATGCCGCCGCCTTTTGGAGATCCTTCTGCTCTGAGATGGGGAGGCTTCGCAGCTGGTCCCTGTCCTCGACGCCGTTCTCCTTGGCAATGTCGAACATCGTGGTGCCGAAACTGATTACGGTGACGCTCCTGTCCTTGGAGCCGAGTATCTCAAGCATCTTTGCCAGGAGCGAGGTCTTTCCCACGCCGGGTATCCCTACCACGACGATCCTCTTATTTTCTGCCAAGCAGAGCCCCCAGACGCGGCATGACGACCTCGACCTGCTCCCTTACGAGCTGCGTATAGTAGTTTATCAGGATGTCGACCATCAGCAGTATCCCGATGCCTGATCCGAACACGCCCAAGACGTCCGAGACGCCTGCGAGGAGCCCCAGTATGATGGAGCCTATTATGGTAACTGAGGGGATGTACTTGTTGAGTAGCGCCTCGACTGGCTTGTTTGAGCGGCGGAACCCGGGAATCTGGACATCGGCGTCAAGCAGGTTCTGCGCCGCGCTCTTCGGCGAGAGTCCGCCCAGCTCCACCCAGAGCTTGCCGAACACCACCACTATGCCTATCATGAACAGCACGTATCCGACCGCCCTCGTGGGGTCGAGCGCCGCAATCTCGAGCCCCCTTGGCGGCGTGACGTAGTATATGAGGCCGCCTATCGGCGTGGACGGGCTGGTGGGATCGTACTGCGCCACTAGGTTCATGAATATGTTGTTGTTCCTCGGGTTGAGGTTTGCCCACAGCATCTGGAACACGAACACGGCGTTTGCGGTGAGCGCTGAGGCCAGGATGACGGGTATGTTTGAGACGTACATCATCTTTATCGGGTATACTGCAGAGAACCCCCTGTATTTGGTGGAGACGATTGGGATCTCGATCTTCATACCCTGCGTGAACACGAGTATCAGCAGCACGCCGGCCGTCAGGCAGAGCCCGAATATGCTGGGCAGCTGTTGCGGCCTGAACAGTATGTTCGAGATGTCGCCGGCCACAAACGACTGGATCGTGAACGGGATTATCCCTATGGTGCCTCCGTCGCCTGCCGGCAGGGGACTGAACATACTCCAGAGTATCTGCTGCGCCACCCCGGCCATTATGAACAGGCTGATGCCGCTTCCTATCCCCCACCCCTTTTGTATCAGCTCGTCGAGGAACATGATTATTATCGAGGCCGCCATGAGCTGCCCTATCATCACGTATATGACAGTCGGGTCGGTCAGCGTGGGCCCGTAGACGGCCACCGCGTATACTATGGATTCGGCCACTATGATTATGTACGTTACAAGCTTTGTGGCCGTCTGGAACACGCCGCGCTCCTCCGGTTTCTTGAAGTCGAACTTTAGTATCTCCGAGCCTCGGAGCAGCTGCATGAGCAGCCCGGCCGTCACTATGGGCCCTATGCCGAGCTCGACAAGCGTGCCCTGCTGGGACGCGAATATGACCCTGGCAAACGCCAGAAAGTCGAACTCCGGCGTGGTGGCTCCGAACAGGGGGGTCTGCCCCATTACCATGTATATGAGCAGGGCTACGCCGCACCACAGGAGCCTAGTCTGCAGCGTGAGCTTCTTCTTGGGTTTTGGCACCTGCGGGATGTAGGGCTCTGCCTTGAATACGACGCGCCGCAGTATGGCAGTAAGGCTGCCGCTGCTCTCAGCCATCGGCGGGCAAAACCTCCCCGCCTGCTGCCCTTATCTTTTCTTCTGCCGAGGCCGTGAGTCTTGGGATCCTGATTGCGTACGCCGTGCTGGTCTTTCCGCCGCCGAGCAGCTTTTGATACCCTGCCGCCCCCAGGTCAAGCACGTTCTGCCCCGTCTTGTCGTCGCGGCTTCCGTGTCTGACAAAGAGATCGTCCAGATCGCGGACGGCCGCCCATCTCTTGGTGGTGTTCGGATGTGGGGGTTTGGTGGCGCTGTGCCCGTAGTGGTCCGGCTCGTACTTGAGCATGCTGCTGTAGTGGTGCTTTAGCATGCCTGTCACGCCCAGTCCGCCCTGGTGCCCGCTTGCGCGGTGCTGGCCGACCTGGCCCCACCCCATGTGCCTGCCGCCCCTGAGCCTTCTGGTCTTTCTAAGCCTTGTCGCCATCACTCCGCCACCGCCATCATCCTGCGCACTATCTCGCCGAGCTCGTCGTTGCTTCCGAGTACTCCCCTTTGGCCCGCCAGCCTCTTGGTGCTGCGGCGGAACCCGTGCTTGGGGGGCGCCAATGCAAACCACGGCTTGAGGGGCTTTAGCTTTGAGAGCGCGGAGCTGCCGCTTGAGAGGGACTCGGCCATCTGCTTTGTGTCGTCAAACCCGAGGCCCTTGATGTCCTCCTGCGTGACTCTGCGGTATCCGGACTTTCTTGCCTTCCTCTCTATGATCTCCTGAGCCAGCTCGGCATCGAGCCTGGTCCACGCGACATAGTGCTTTATCTTGCTGAGCATGCCAAGCGTGTTCTCCTTTGCCGGAAGTATGGTGGCCCTGTATTTGCGCTCTAGCTTTAGGAGGGACATCGTGTGCACGGCCCAGTACGGGACGTCTGCCTGGCCCTTTATCCTTACCACCAGGTACGCGCCGTTGCCGCTGCTGTTCTTGTTATTGCCGTTATTATTGCCGCCGCCTTGTTCTTCTGTCGCCGCCGCCGTGTCTTCACTCACTGCATGTCATCCCCCTTGGTCAACCCTGGCTGAACGTCTGCCTGAGGCAGTCCAGTATGGCCTTTGACGTGGAGTTCATAGTCGGGGTGGAACCCTTTGCGGTGGTCCACGCGTCCTTCAACCCCGCCAGCTCCAAGAGCCGCTTTATCTTGCCGCCTGCCACGAGCCCGAGCCCGCGGGGGGCCGGAATTATCTCCACTGTCACGCTTCCGCCCTTGCCCACTACGCGGAACGGCACGGAATGCTTCTGGTCGCACCTGCACTCCCAGCTGCCGCACCCCATCTTTATCGGGTTGATGTTAAGATATGCCTGGCTTGTGGCCTTTTCTATTGCTATCCTCATCTGCTTTGACTTGCCCTGCCCAATCCCGAGGTATCCGTCCTCGTTTCCTGCGGCCACTATGGCCTTGAATCTGGTGGACTGGCCGTTTGATGTCATCTTTTGTATTATGCCCACGTCCACCACCTCTGTCTTCAAGTCCGGCAGCAGTTTTTTGACTATTCCCTCCTCCTGTATGCGCAGTCCCTGTTCTATGATGGACTCGAGTGTCGTGATCTCACCGGATGCCACCTTTTTGCCCAGGATGGTCTTTGGGATCCATACCTCCTCTTCGGCCTCCCTTCTGGGGCGTCTGGGGCGATCGCCCCCGGGTCCCCTGCCGTATCTTGGGGGCGGGCCTCTGGATTGCTGCTGCTGCTGCTGCTGACTCATCTCACCCTGCCGCCTCGTTGCCGTCTATAATGGTTCTTATCTTGGCGACCTCGTTTTTTACCGTTAGGTGCTCGCCGTTTATTCTCTCCTCAGGCGGGAACGTCTCCTCGTCGGCAGGCACGTCCACGCCCGCATCTATGACCCCCTTCAGGGCGGCGGCCATTCTCTGTGTGTACCGCCTTGTCCCGGTGTACAGTATGGCGGTGCCGGTCCCCTTTCTGATTGCACGCTTGCCTGCCGTGTATCCTGTAAGGTATGCCGCCGAAAGGTTCTTTCTTGAGCCCTTCCATCCCTGACTGAGCAGGTTTCTGGAGTGGGCGGAGGCTATGACCGTGTCGCCGGACATCCCGGGTTTTAGTACCTGCACCTGGGTGTTCTCGTTTGTAATGTTCACCGTAACAAAGTTGTGCCTGCCGATCAGCATGGTGGCCCGCTTCTTGTAGTTGGTCTTTCGCTCGCGCAGCCTGCGCAGTATCTTGGAGTATGCCAATAGGGACAACCCTTTGATTTGGACTTATATACGTAAAGGAATCGGCGGCTTTGTCCAAAAATCCGCCCCCGCCGCGCCAGAGCCGGGGCAGGCAGATCCCGTCGATGGCGCATGGGGGAGGGGGTGCCCGATGCAACGTGGGCAAAAGGCCCTCTCGCTAACTGCCGGCGGCCTTGCCAGCTCTGCCAGCCATGCGTACCAAGACTGGGTCTCGACAGTTGCCGACAGTAGGCGCAAAAGGATCTCGGCGGACGCGTCGATCACTTGCGTATCAGCGCCTCGAGTAGCGCCTTTTGCGCATGAAGCCTGTTTTCCGCCTCGTCCCATACTGCCGATTGTGGCCCGTCAATCACGTCTGCCGTGACCTCCTGACCTCGTTTTGCGGGAAGGCAGTGCATGAAGATCGCATCCTGGTCTGCCTTGTCCATAAGCTTCCGGTTCACCTGGTATCTTGGCAGAAATGCCTTGGCCCGTCCTGCGCCTTTGTTGTGTATGGAGCTGAACGTGTCTGTCATGACCACGTCCGCGCCCTTTACTGCAATGTTCGGATCCTCTGTCTGTACCACCTCCGAGTTCCTGCATGCCTCCCTTACGACGCCCTTGTCAGGCGCATGCCTCTTCGGGGTTGCCACTGCAACCGACGCGCCCGCAAGTGCCGCCCCGTAAATCATGGAGTTGCACACGTTGTTTCCGTCGCCTACCCACGCAATCCTCAGGCCGTCGAGCTTTTTCTTCCTCTCCTTTATGGTCATGAGGTCGGCCAGAATCTGACACGGGTGGAACATGTCCGACAGTCCGTTTATCACGGGTATGTCCGAATGGGCAGCCAGTCTCTCGATCGTCTCGTGTTCGTACACCCTGGCCATTACGCAGTCTGCATATCCGGAAAGCGTCTTTGCGGTATCCTCGACGGTCTCTCCGCGTGACAGCTGCATCTCGCTTGCGGCCAGATTGACCGCGTGCCCCCCCATCTGGCGCATCCCTATCTCAAAGCTTACGCGTGTGCGCGTCGACGGCTTTTGGAACACCATGACAAGCGACCTGCACCTGAGCGTTTCGTGCCGTCTGCCGTTTTTGAGATCCGACTTTAGCTTTGAGGCGCGCCGTAGCAGCATTGCGAGCTCCTTTGGAGTCAGCTCCGACAGTGTAAGCAGATGCCTTGTCCCAAGCTTCATCTAATCCTGTCACCCCTTTCTAAAAAATCCAAACCTGCGCTTCTTTTTGGGCACGTCATTTTTATCTTGTTGCTCCGGTTCTTGTCCGGCCTTCTTACCGTTACGGTCTGCGCCTCCGTCGTGATCTTCTTGGGCGCCCTCCTCCACATCGTCGCCTCCGTCGTAGTCCCGGCCGTCTTCCTCCCGTTCCTCCTTGCCGCCGCCTGCTCCGGATACGTCGTCGTCGCCGGGGTCCGGCCTGCCGTCTGCAATCCATCCCCTTATCTTCTCTGCAAGTCCGTACGCCTCCCTGTCGTTCTCGGGGGGTGGGACGTCAAACCTGTCGGAGTATTCTGCGATGTCGGAATCTGCAATTCCGTGGAACGGATCGTCTGATGGTGACGACGGCGATGATGGTGATGATGATGGTGACGACGGCGATGATGGTGATGATGATGGTGACGACGGCGATGGAGGCTCCGCTTCGGTATCCTTCGGTTCAAATTCTTCGATCTTGGGCGTCGTCTGGGCGTCTAGTTCTGGCTCTGAAGCCGGTTCTGGTTCGCTGGGCCGTTCCGGTTCCGGCGGACTCTCGTGACTCTCCGCACGTGGCTGTCTCTCTGATGCAGGCTCCGCAGGCGGCGACTCCTGCGACGCGCCTATCTCGCCCTCTGACTCTTCCTGTCCTGAACTGTCGGCCTCTTCTGCTCCCTTTGCTGCATCTGAATCCGCATCCGCACCCGCAGCGGCGGCCTCCGCGGTGTCAGGCCCCGCCGGCGTCTCTTCGCCCTCCGTCTCCTCTGGCCGCTCCGTGCCTGCCTGTGCGGCACCTGCCACGGGCGCCTCGAAATCGGCGCCGGCCGCGCCGTCCTCTCCGAAAACCATCTCCAGAAACGCCCTCTTGTCAAACGGCCTTAGGTCGGCGTACTCCTGCCCGACCCCCACGTAGAGTATGGGCGTGGACGTGACCTTTGCAATCGAGAGGGCCGCGCCCCCTCTGGCGTCGGCATCTGCCTTTGTCAGGATGGCCGCGTCGAACCTTGTATGCTCGTAGAACTCCCTTGCCTGGTTTACCGTGTCGTTTCCGGCCAGCGAGTCGCCCACGAATATCTTTACGTCCGGGTTCACCACCTTTGTAATCTTTGCAATCTGCTCCATCAGGTTCTTACTGGTCTGCATCCTGCCGGCGGTGTCTATCAGCACGCAGTCCGTGCGGTGTGCATTTGCGTACAGGACGGCGTCCCTTGCCACCGCGGCCGGATCTGAATTGTAGTTTTGCGCAACAAGCTTTAGGTTCAGGCGCCTCGTATGCTCCTTGAGCTGCTCTATGGCCCCCGCGCGAAACGTGTCTGACGCGGCGACGACAACGGAATACTTTGACTGCTGCAGCATGTGCGCCACCTTTGCAAGCGTCGTGGTCTTTCCCGTCCCGTTGATTCCCACGAACAGAATCAGAAACGGCTCGCCGGACGCCTTTTTTCTACTGATCATATCCAGGAGGTCGACGCGGCCCGCCGAGTCGAAGAGAGACGATATGCTTGAGACCAGGCTGGACTTTATGGCGTCTGGTATCCTGGATTTCTCCACCCTGGCACCTATGAGATCCTTCTTTAGGTCGGCCTTTATCGAGTCTATCACCTCGCTTGCGACATCGGACTCTAGGAGCGACATCTCAAGCTCGAACAGCACGTCGTCGACGTCCTTTTCCTTTAGCTCCCTCTCGCCCAGACTCTTTGCCACGCCGGCAAACGCGCCGCGCAGCTTGTCAAACATGCCCTCTCTGGCCGTACGCGGACTGTATGACTTGGTTAAGCTGCATCCTGTACTGTTCTATGTGCTCTGCCAGGTTTGCCTTCTCGGCGCCCGTGTTCTTGATTGCCACGTCGATCTCCCTTATGCGGTTCTCCAGATAGTCCAGCACGTGCTTGGGATCCTTCTCGACTGCGACCCCCGAGCCGATCTCCAGCAGCATCTTGTCTGACGGGGCGACCTTTGCCTGCACAAAGACGCCTCCGCCTATGGCAAGCAGGGTCTCGGACGGCGACTCTGGTGTCCCGCCGGCCCCGTTCTCCTTGATCTGCCTGACAGACTCTATTGCACTGGCCGCGGCCGCGCGCGCCCTGACTGCCGCCTCCTCGTTTCGGATTACCATCTCAAGCTGGTCCTCCATCGCCTTTATTGCCGCAGCCATCTGCTCTGCCCTCTGCTCCGGGGTCATGCCGCCGCCGCTCATGTGCCGTCATGCCCCCTTGATGGTTATAAACGGTGATGGAAACGGCGGCCGCCCGGCCCTGCTCAAAGTCTAAAAAAATGAGTAATACGTGAAAAGGTCAGGACGCGTCTGCAAGCCTCTTGTTTACCTCGTCCCAGTTGACCACGTTCCACCAAGCTGCGATGTAGTCGGGCCTCTTGTTCTGGTACTTGAGATAGTACGCATGCTCCCAGACGTCGCATCCCAAAAGGGGCACGAGCCCCTCGGTTCTGGGACTTGTCTGGTTGGGCATGGGCTTGTACTGGACTTTTTTTGACTCGGGATTGTATACGAGCCAGCCCCATCCGCTGCCCTGGATTACGGCCGTAGTCGAGTTGAACTTTTCCTTAAAGTCGGCAAAGCTTCCAAAGGTGTCGCTTATGGCGTCTGCCACGGCACCGCCAGGCTCCCCGCCTCCGTTGGGCTTCATGTTGTTCCAAAAGAGTCTGTGGTTGTCATAGCCTCCTCCGTTGAAGTTGACTGCGCCCCTCTTGTCCTCGGGCACGGAGCCGATGTCTGCCAGTATGTCTAGTATGTCCTTGTCCTGTATCTCGGCCGGACACGACTCGAGGGCCGCGTTCAGCTTGTCCGTGTACGCCTGGTGATGCTTGGTGTGGTGTATCTCCATGGTCCTTGCGTCTATGTGTGGCTCTAGCGCGTCGTACGCGTAGGGCATCTCAGGAAGTGTGTATTTTCCCATGGCTGGACCCCCTTGGGACGTAATTTATTGGTTTTTCACCCTGCCGCGGCGCGGGCGCGCCGATGCCGCCGCGGCCCTGCAATCGTTTTTACCTGACGTGCAAGAGGGCCGTGTCATGCGGCCCCCTGGCAGCACCGGACGCGATTCCTGCAAGGTGCGCGGCGATAAGCGGCCTGCGTACCCCCCTGCATACGCCGCCGCAGTCGTGACGTCCGCCGTGATTGCGGCCGCACTTGCAATCACCGTGCTGGCGTCGTCGGGCTCCACGCACGACGGGGATGACGGAATCCGGACATACCTTGAGCGGAGCGTGCCGTTTGTGGGGGGCGACGTTCCGCGGCTTGACGGCGTAGGCGGCGAGGGCATACTGATTGCGGTAATCGACACCGGGGTTGACTACGAGCATCCGGACATGCTTGGATGGCGGGGGGACGGCAAGGTGGCCGGCGGCTATAACTTTCTCTGGGGGGACGATGGAGACGCGCCGCTTGACACGGACGGGCACGGCACGCAGGTGGCCGGAGTGGCGTCGGCCGACGGCAGCCTCCGGGGGGTTGCCCCGGAGTCCAGAATACTCGCCTACAAGGTGTCCGAAGACGGCAGCAATGTCTCCTCCGAGCTCATCGCCAGGGCCGTCACAAGGGCCGTCGAGGACGGCGCCGACGTGATAAACATCAGCATGGGCGTAAGCACCAAGAACAGCGTGATCGAGGACGCGATAAACGAGGCGCTCGGGCGCGGCGCGCTTGTGGTGGTGGCGGCCGGAAACGACGGGCCCGGGACGTCCACGATTGGGAGCCCGGGGCGCAGCAGCGGCTCCCTTACGGTGGGGGCAACGTACAACAACCTGACGTCAAGCCTGGTTGCGACGCTGGACGTTGCAGGCGCCTTCTCGTATACGGTAATACCAATGGTCGGCTCGGAGTCACTCGCCGAACCGATCGACGCCGGGCTCGTATCTGCCGGATATGCCAAGGAGTCTGACTTTGAGGACGTTGACGCGGGGGGCGCCATTGTGATTGCCGAGCGCGGAAGCGACGTGGAGGGCGAGCTCCTGTATTTCTCACTCAAAGAGTCGCACGCCGCAGACGCGGGCGCGGCCGCCCTGATTGTATACAACAACGTCGACGGCATGTTCCTGGGCGAGCTCGCCCACGAGTTCGCGGAACCCGGATACGAGCCTCGCATACCCGTGGTGTCCATGGAGCGCGAGGAGGGGCTCGAGCTTCTGGAGCTCTTGGCCAACGGCACCGCCTCAGACGCGCTGCTCCACCTGTTCCACAACCCTGACTTTGTGGCGCACTTCAGCTCGCGGGGGCCTGTCATGCCGTTCTTCATCAAGCCTGACGTGGTGGCCCCGGGCGCGTACATCAACACCACCCAGGCCGGCTCCGTGTACGAGATAATGAGCGGGACCAGCTATGCGGCGCCACACGCAAGCGGCGCCGCTGCACTGCTTCTGGAGAAAAACCCCGGACTTGACAGGCACGAGTTAAAGTCAATCATAATGAATACAGCCGATCCCGTCATGGACGCGTACGGGCAGGAGCTGTCCGTACACGAGACCGGCTCCGGGCGGCTCAATATCACGAGGGCGTACGGGGCCGACATTGCGGTACTTCCGCCGAGCTTTGTGCTTGCCACGTCGGAGAAGGACCGTGCCTCTGAGGTGGTACTCGAGCTGCGTTCAGTAAGGCTTGCGGCCTCATATGATGCTGCTGCTACTGACGATGATGGCGGCAGCAGCGGAATCGGCGCCAATGACATCAAGAGGGCTCCCCTTGAGGCCGGACTGGTTGGTGTCCGGTTTGAGGGGCCGAGCTTTGTGGATTTCTCACACTCGATTGAGGCCGGCTCCGTCCTTGCCCGCATGACGGTCGCGTACAACGACACGGGTGCAGCCGGCGGCGCCGGCCCCGCACCGGCGCCCTTGGGGCACGGGCCGTACGGAGAGCACGAGGGACGCGTCGTTGTAACGTACAACGGTTCCGAGTATGCGGTGCCGTTCCTGCTGCACCACACGCGCGGCTCCGTTGACGCGACCGTGTCGTACTCGGACCTGCGGGACGCCAACGCGGCCGGGCGCCTGGACCTCGCAGTGTCCCACCCCGACGGCTGGGAGTTTGTAAAGATTGACGTAATTGACAGCGTCTCTGAGGAGTCCGTCTCCGTCACGGCCACCCCGGCGGACGGATCATCTCCCTCGCTTGAGGTGCTGCAGAACGGCACGTACTGGATAGACGCAAGGATAACGTCCGGCAACGGCACGTACGCCGCGTACGACATGATACGCGTCGGGCCTCATGACGAGCCGGGCGCGCCGGCGCCCGACCATCCTAGCAGTGACTCGCCGCAACGCGTCGCGTTCTCGCCGTCTGAGTCCCTGCCGGTGCGGCAGATTGCAATAATTGCGGCCGCGGTGGCCGTGATAGGCGCGCTGGGCGTCGCATTCCGCACGCGCGGGGGCCAGAACCGGTGACTGCTATGAGGCCGCGTCCGGGGACGGACCTGCGGCTATTATGTTGGGCGGCACGCCCGTAAACCTTGCAAAGTTGTCCACAAACATCTGCGCCAGCTTCTTGGCCGTGGCATCGTACGTGTCCTTGCATTCCCACGTGTTGCGCGGATCCAGTATCTCCGGCGGCACGCCGTCCGCGGCGCTTGGAACGTCCAGGTTGAACAGATCGTTGTGCACGTACGGGGCGTCGCTTATCGAGCCCGTAAGCGCGGCTGTCACCATCGCCCTGCTGTACTTGATGCTTATGCGCTTTCCAACCCCGTAGGGGCCGCCGGACCAGCCCGTATTGATCAGGTACACCGAGGACTTGTGCCTTGCAATCTTCTCGCCGAGCATCTTTGCGTATACGGATGCGGGCCTCGGCATGAACGGGGCCCCGAAGCACTCCGAAAAGACCGACTTCGGCTCCTTTATGCCGCGCTCGGTGCCTGCAAGCTTGCTTGTATACCCTGACATGAAGTGGTACATCGCCCCGTCGGCAGTCAGCCTGGAGACGGGCGGCAGCACCCCCAGCGCGTCGGCAGTCAGGAATACCACGACGCGCGGGTTTCCGCCCACGCTTGGTATCCTTGCCCCCGGGATGTGCTCAAGCGGGTACGCGGCCCTCGTGTTCTCCGTCAGCGAGCTGTCCGAGTAGTCGGGAACGTTTCCGGGCCCCAGCGCGACGTTCTCCAGGACGGCCCCCGGGCGTATCGCGTCCCATATCTCCGGCTCGGCCTCCCTGCTGAGGTTTATGCACTTTGCATAGCAGCCGCCCTCGAAGTTGAACGTGCCGCCGTCGGACCACCCGTGCTCGTCGTCGCCTATCAGCATCCTGTCCGGATCTGCCGACAGCGTCGTCTTGCCCGTGCCTGACAGTCCGAAGAAGAGGGCCGTGTCGTTGTCCTTCTTGCCGATGTTTGCAGAGCAGTGCATGGGAAAGACGCCGCGGTCTGGCAGAATGTAATTCATTACCGAAAAGACCGACTTTTTTATCTCGCCGGCGTACCTGGTGCCTCCTATTATCACGATCCTCCTTGAGAGGTTTATTATTATGAACGCGTTTGAGCGGGTCCCGTCCCTCTCGGGTACGGCGTCAAAGTCGTTTGTGCACAGGACGGTAAGCTCCGGGCGGTGCGCCTTTAGCTCCTCGGCGGTGGGGCGTATGAACATGCAGCTGCTAAAGAGGCTCTGCCATGCGCGGTCGTTTATCACCCTTATGGGCAGCCGCTGCTTGGGGTCGGCCCCCGCAAACCCGTCAAACACAAAGAGCTCCTTGCCCCCGGCATGCTCCTTCATCCTATCGAGCAGGGCGTCAAACTTTTCTGGTGAAAACCCGTGGTTGATCTTGCCCCAGTCCACAGTATCGTGCGTTGCCTCATCGTCCACGATGAACCTGTCGTCGGGGGAGCGGCCGGTGTATCTTCCCGTATTTACCGTAATCGAGCCCGTCGAGCATATTGAGCCCTCGCCGCGCTTTACTGTCTGGTGCATCAGCGCCTTTGCGCCCAGGTTCCTGTGTATGTCCGCGGCGCGGATCCCAAACTCCTCGATCTGCGCCATAAAGGCGGCGTCGGAGCCGCCAAGCTCCTGCGTCAGGTGCGCGCGCCTCCGGGGTACGTGGCCGCGGCTGGTCCTGGACGCATGATGGCAGTCGCCGAGCCGGGTGTAGAATTCAAGATGATTCGATCCCCCTGAAATTACCTTATTATCCTTTGCGAGTCGTTGTGCATCTTCCGGCCCCTTTTCGGATTGCCGTCTTTCTGATTGTGGACTCGTGCGCTAGGAGGGGCGCGCGTACTGAGCCGCGGTAACTGTTAACGTCCTGCCTAAGTTTTCGATGGTTTTTCTCGTCAGATGCTCGATCCATGCCTGAAACTGACCAGTTTTCAAGAACCACGTTAACAGTTACGAGCCGCGTATGGGCCGGGCCGCCTGCCTGCGACATCTGGGGGGCGCAGACTGACAGGCGCTAACCTTCGAGGGACTTGGGCCCGTACTGCGCCGCCCCTGCCCCCTCGACTGCCCTCGCGGCTCGGCAATCCTGGCAGTCATACGCGCATACAGTCATACGCGCATACAGTCATACGCGCATACAGTCATACGCGCATACAGTCAT
>JAPPIP010000032.1:59889-68310 GCA_028820595.1 Nitrososphaerota archaeon
ACGCGCACGCGCGCTCCTGAGTCTAGAGGCGCCGGTTCTGACCGCCCTGCCGCCGCGTCCTTTGCCGCCTGTCGGCAACGTATTTATTTAAAAATCCTGCAGGCCCCGCATGCCAATAAACAAGGCCCTGCTCCAGAGGCGGGCCGCGCAAAAGGAACGCAACCCGGACTTTGTGCGTCCGGAGAGCTGGAGATACGTCCGCCTGCAGACCGGGTGGCGTAAGCCAAAGGGGATAGACAACCACCAGCGAAAGCAGAAGAGCCGCGGGCGCCCCGGCCTTGTAAAGATAGGGTATGGGGGGCCTAGGGACGCGCTCGGGCTCCACCCGTCCGGGTATACGGACAACCTCGTATACAACCTGTCCGACCTTGACAGCCTGGACTCCAAAAAGGACGGCGTCCGCATCGGCCACGGGGTCGGAACGCGCAAGCGCCGCGAGATTGTGGCAAAGGCCGTGTCATTAAAGTTCAAGATATTCAACGCGAGGGTAAAGGCCGATGGTAGTTAACCTAAAGGCCAAGAAGAGGCTGGCGGCCCGCGTGCTGGGGGTCGGCGTCCACCGGGTAAGGCTTTCGGAGGATCACCTCGAGGACGTCTCAAACGCAATAACCAGAAACGAGATACGGAGCTTGGTGACTGCAAATACCATTACCGTCAGGCCGTTCACCGGAACCTCCCGCGGCAGGGCGCACGCCAAAAAGGCCCAGCGCAACAAGCGCGGCACGACGCAGGGCTCAAAGCAGGGGCGCAAGGGGGCGCGCGTGGGCAAAAAGGAGGTGTATGTGGCAAAGGTCAGGGCGCTCAGGAGGCTGCTCAAGATTGCAAAGGTCAGGAACGATATTACAAACTCCGAGTTCTGGATGCTGTACAAAAAAGTCGGCGGAAACACGGTCCGGAACAAGGCCCATCTGCGGGCGCTGATGGAGGAGACAAAAGAGCGTAGAGAGTCCTCCGTGCCTGCGCGCGACTAGCCGAACCTGTACATTGTGCCGTCCATGTCAGATATGCGGCCGCCGCCCAGCGCGACGCCCTCCCTTGCAAGCATCTCCTCTTTTACCTCTGTCCCGTAGGCGTACCCGCCCACGTCTCCTGTGGACATGACGACCCTGTGGCACGGTATTATGGACGGGTATGGGTTTCTATTCATAATCCTGCCGACTGCGCGCTGTCCGTTCCTGAGGCCTGCCGCCCTTGCAAGCTCGCCGTATGTGGTGACTTTGCCCTTTGGGACCCTTGCAAGCATGCCGTACACCCTCTGCTCTAGCGCTCCAAGCTGGTGTGCTGTTGGAGCTTCTGGTGATGATGACGATGACGATGATGACGATGACGCCGATGATGACGATGACGCCGATGATGACGATGACGCCGATGATGACGATGACGCCGATGATGCATCCGCCGGCCTGCCTCCCCTTGCTATCCTACCCGCCGCCGCGGTCATACCCTGCTTACCTCCAGCCCCGATTCTGCCAGCAGTTCCACGATCCTGCCCTTGTCTGGTCCCGGAATGCCGCCCCAGTCGAGCAGCGCCTCTGTCGCCATGCCGTTGCGCTCCAGTATGTGACGGAACAGCGCGCCGTCTATCTGCGGCATGGCCCTCTTTGGGATCACGGTTCCAAGCGCGCGCCGGCCGTGCAGGATCTCGTCTGTAAATTTCTGCGGATAGTGCGTCCCGCCAAAGCAGACTGCCACCGGGCTGCTTGTATCCACTTTCGATGACACGGTCTCGTGCACCGCGTCTGCCACCATGCCGCACAGCGCGTCGTCGCCCCACTGCTCCTGGGTGGTTCCGACCTCTATGAACAGCGCCGGCCTGCCGAGCGCGCTGGGTCCGTGGTGGGTGGCCTCTATGGTGATGTCAAACTCTCCGAACCTGCCGCTTCCCTCCTTCTCCTCGTGTATCCTGCGCAGGTATGCCCTTTGCAGGTGGGGGTGTGGCAGCGCCACCTCCGAGTCGTTTCCGCCGAATTCGGCCCTGCCAAAGTTGCCGGTACTGTGGCACGTCAGTGCAAGCACGCCGGACTCTGCTGAGTGCCTTGATAGAAAGACGTATCCGTCGTATCCCCCGGCCCTTGCCACCTTCGTGTCCTCCAGCCAGTCTGCGGATATGGCGGGGGTGGATATGGTTATCATGTCATAGTGTCTGGAGCGCCAGAAACCCGAGATGCGGGCGTCGTATGCGGACTTGGCGTCCCCGCCGCCCCCGGCCGGCCCGTCACTCTCCATATTTGCCGCCAGGTGGGCCGCCATGCGGCTTCCGGCCGGATCGTCGTCAAACGCGACCAACAGTTCCATAAAGAACAGATATAAGTAAACCCTATTAATTTTCCGCGTTGAGGTTCAATCCGAGGCATACGCTTAAGAACATGGCCAACACCATGAAGATGGCCAAAAAGCCTGACCGGGACGAGTATCAGCAGCACCTGAGGCTTGTCCTGCTTGGAATCGCCGGCGTGGGTGCTATAGGATTCATAATACAGTTCGTATTCTCGGTAATCACGTATGGTAGATAGAGTTGTCTGAGGAGATAGAGTCACACCTGTTTGCAATCAGAACCACCGGGGGCCAGGAGAAAGTGGTCATGCGCCTGCTGGAGGCAAAGGCCAACGCCAACAAGGTGCACATACAGTCGGTCATGCTTGTGGAGAACCTAAAGGGGTACGTGGTCATAGAGGCCCTGAGCCCGAACGACGCGTTCATGGCCGTCGACGGCGTCCGGCACATCCGCGGGCAGCTTCGCGGGGAGCTTGCGTTTGGCGACATCGAGGGGTACCTGGTCAAAAAGTCCACCATCTCGCAGCTCGAGGTGGACAACGTGATCGAGATCACCGGCGGGCCATTCAAGGGCATGAAGGCCACGATAACCCGGATTGACGCCGAGAAGGAGGAGGCTACGGTGGTGCTGCTTGACGCCGCGTACCAGCTGCCGGTTACGGTGGACGCAAACTACCTCAAGCTCTCAAACGGGGCGTAACGACGGGGCGGCAAAGGGTTAAATTTTTCATCGAAAGGCGGGTTTACAATGGGCGAGCAAAAGATTTCATCACTGGTAACGGGCGGAGCCGCATCCGCGGGGCCTCCGCTGGGGCCCGCACTGGGCCCGCTAGGTGTGAACATAATGGAGGTCATCGGCGCCATCAACGAAAAGACAAAGGACTTTGAGGGCATGAAGGTGCCCGTGACGGTGGCCGTGGACAGCGACACGAAAAAGTACACGATAGAGATCGGCATCCCGTCTGCAGCTGCCCTCGTCATGAAGGAGGCAGGCATACAGAAGGGATCCGGCGCGTCCGGAACCGAGTGGGCCGGCGAGATTACCATGGACGCGGTTGCAAAGGTTGCAGGCACCAAGCTGGAGGCCTCTTACGCGTCGTCGCTAAAGTCGGTCGCAAAGACCGTCGTGGGGACGTGCCTTGCGCTCGGGGTCAAGATAGAGGGAAAGACCCCAAAGGAGATTACGGCCGAGATCGACGACGGCAAGTGGGATGAAAAGCTCGCCTCTTGACATGCGGCTTGGATCTTAGCGGCTGAAGTGCGGTGACGGCGGCAGCAATCACAAGTCCGTACCGCGTACTTGCATCTACTGGCGCCCCTCTATCAGGTAGACGGGATCCTTCTCCGTCTTTTGCAGCTCCACCAGAGTTTCCGTGCTCTGTATGCCTGCTATCTTGCCGATCTTTTCTATCACTATGGAGTGGAGCTCCTCGAGGTTCCTTGCGTGCACCCTTATCATGATGTCAAACCGCCCGGTAACCTCGGATATTGACTCGACCTCTTGCGCCTCCATCAGGCTGTCGTGTATGGACTCCTTGAGCTTTGGGTCGCGCTTTATCCCCACCGACGCCCTCACCCCGATGCCGAGAAGGCTGTCGTCTATGATTATGGTGTATTTCTTGATGAGCCCCTTTTTGACAAGCCTCTTTATGCGACTGTACAGCACCGACGTGCTGACGTCCATGCTTGATGCCAGTGCGGGGACGGAGACGGAGCTGTCCGTGGCAAGCTCGTACAGGAGCCTCATGTCCAGGCTGTCAAACTGCTTCAACAATCGGCATGAAAACCCCGTGTTAATATACCTAGTTTTTTGTAAAAAATATCGGTTTTTTGCAAATATTGGCTGCCGCCAATGATATCATTGGAATTCTTGCACAAACCCGCGCGTGCGTACGGCTCAGGCCGCACCTAACTGCACGGACCTGCAGGCGCGCCCCGTCTCACTGCAGGCGTGCGCCGCCTTCGCGCGCTCCCGCGACTACGGATCTCATGCCGTCTATCGTGATTCTTGCGACGTCTATCTTTTTTCTGACGTCCTTGACGCTGTTGCCATATACGGCAAAGCCCGCAAGCTCGTCGTACATCTCCACCGTGATTTCGAATATGCGCTCGGCCTCGCCGGTTCTGCCGGACCTCATCATGTCAAGCGTCAGGCGCTTCATCTCGCCTATTGCATCGAGCAGTCCAAGCACGTACGGGATATCTGCAACCCCGAGCATCCTGGGCGTGGGAATCCGCTTCTTGCGTACGACGGCGATCAGGCAGGCGGCCTCTGTTATCTCCTGCTCCGGCACCGCGAGGTACTGCCGCAGCCCCCCCTTCCCCGCCTTTACCTTGTATTTCTTGAGCAGCGTGCGCGCCTTGTCAAGATGTCTTGCCCCCTGTTCCGTGTCGCCCCTGTGGACAGACACTATGGACCTGCTGCACAATCCTATAATTCCCCTTGCATTCTTTAGTAGGAACTCCCTGTCCGTGTGGTTCGTCTCGCACCCCTTCATTATGCGCGACAGCTCGGGCCCCGCACTGCCCAGGGCCGTGCCATATGCCATACCGCTCTGAATTCTTGATGTGGAATAAACCTATTGGACGTGCGGGATCGTGCCGCTGTCCGGATGCGTAACGAGGAAGTGACTGCCGCTTTTCTCCACCCGCGGCCGACCCTCTGCACCGGGCCGGCGGGAGCGGGCAGGCGGCAGGCCTGCTAGTTGTCGGGCTGCCTGCAGAGCCGCATGCGGCGGTTCGAGGGCCGCGGACTGGAACCGTCCCGTCCGTGGCGCCACCGGTTCTGCTCATCCGCCCACGTCCACCCACCCCAGATCGGATCCCGGAGGCCATAATCGTCACGGCCAACGGTTTTACACGGCGGGGTGGACGCGTTGGTATGAGATATGCGGCAAGGTCGTATGCGGACGTGGGCGAGATCATGCATGCCGTGATGACAGAGGTGCTGGCCGACGGGTGGGAGCCTGACGTCATAGTGTCCGTGGAGCGCGGCGGGCGCGTGCCGGCCCGCATGGCCTTGGCGCACGCCAACACCACGTGCAAGACGCCTGCCGAGATGGCGCGGGTAAAGGCGTCAAAATACGGCGATTCCGGAAACGTCCTGCATGCGGTACGCGTAGGCGAGATCAGGGTGCCGCGGAAGGGCGCGCACCGCATGCTGATCGTCGACGACGTGCTCGAGACCGGCGATACGATGCGCGCCGTGGTGCGGGAACTGGGGCGGTACACGTCCGACATCCGGGTGGCCGCGGCGTTCAAAAAATCGTCATACACGAACAGGGACGTGATGGGGTACGCGGCGTACTGCGGCGAGGAGGTGGGCGACGACGTGTGGATCGTGCCGGAGTGGGAGGATGACGAATACCGGAAGGCGGGAGGGGGCGTACACGCCACTGGACCCGCGGGACCGGTGTCGGGGCATGCCATGGGGCGACGCGGCGCTGGCGACGACAACAACGGGCGGACGGGCAGTCCGTAAACGGTTTTAAATAGGCACCATATCAGGCGTTGCGTAATGATTGCCGAGGCGCAGCTTGCCGATTTGATAAAGGGCGCAAAGGAGCCCGAGGGGCAGAAGAAGCGCAACTTTACCCAGTCCGTGGAGCTTGTAGTCGCATTCAAGGACATAGACGTCAAAAAGGGGTTCGCGATAAACGAGACCGTGCAGCTGCCAAAGACCAGCTCCCCTGCGTCGGTCTGCGTGATAGCGGGGGGCGACATGGGCCAAAAGGCCAAGCAGGCAAACGCCGACGCGGTAGTGGGCGGCGACGAGCTTGACGGCTTTGCTGCAAACAAGCGCGAGTCGCGCAAGTTCATCAACAAGTACGACTTTTTCCTTGCCGACACGCAGATGATGCCCGCCGTCGGAAAGGCCCTGGGCCAGCTGCTCGGGCCCCGCGGAAAGATGCCGACACCGGTACCGTTCAACGCTCCCATCGAGTCGTTTCTTGAGAGGTTCAGATCGTCGATCAGGGTGAGGACGCGCGCGTCGCTCTCGATATCGTGCAAGATTGGGGACGAGACAATGAGCGACGAGGACCTGGCGGTAAACGCCCATGCCGTGCTGGGGGCAATAGAGCGAAAGCTTCCAAACGGGGAGAAGAACGTAAAGCGCGTGATGGTAAAGACCTCGATGGGCAGGCCGGTCAAACAGGTACAGGAGGCCAAGAAGCGATTTGCATGAGAACAGGACCACATACTCGCCAAAGAAGGCGCAGATGTATCAGCAGATCCAGAGCCTTCCGAAGAGATACAGGGTGCTGGCGCTCGTAAAGCTTGACAAGGTGCGGGGGGCGCAGATACTGCCGCTGCGCAAGACCCTCAAGGACGACGTGCTGTTTGTAAACATAAAGGACAGGGTGGCAAAAAAGGCGCTCCGGGGGCTCGACATACCCGGTATTGCCGGGATTGCAAAGGAGCTCGTGGGCCAGTGCATGCTGATGTTCACCGACATGTCGCCGTTCCGCCTCAACATGCTGCTCGGCAAGAACAAGATAATGATGGCCGCGCGCGGCGGGGACACCTCCAGCATGGACGTGGTGGTGCCCGAGATGAATACGGGGATCGCGCCCGGTCCCATGCTTACGGAGTTCAAGGAGGCCGGCATCCCCACAAAGATAGACCAGGGCACGATATGGATATCAAAGGACACGACGCCCGTGCACAAGGGCGAGGTGATAAACGACAAGCTTGCGTCCATACTGGGCAAGCTTGACATAAAGCCCGTGGAGGCCGGCATATCGCTCTACGCGGCGCTCGAGGACGGGCTGGTATACGCCGAGGACGACCTGACGATAGACGTGGAGGCGTTCCGCGACTCTGTAATTGCGGCGCACCAGGAGGCGCTCTCGCTGTCAGTGGAGGCGGCCTATGTGACTCCGGAGAACGTCACGCAGATACTTGCAAAGGCCTCGCAGCATGCGCGCTCACTGTCAGTCGAGTCAGGATATCTCACGGATGAGACCCGGGAGCAGGTGCTGCAGAGGGCCGACGCCCGGGCAAGGGCCCTTGCACAGAGCGCAGAAGGGTACGAGCCACAATAGAGCCGCCGTGGGTCCTAGTGCCGGACGCCTGCATTCCTACCGATCCCGTGCATCTCCGCTCCTCCCACTCCCATACGACGGTCACACTGCCAGCCGGGGATTCCTTCTCATGTGCTCTGATATCGTCCTGTAGTCCGACGCGGATATGGGCCTGCCGTAGTTTGCAAGCCCGCCGTGCAGGTGCAGCCCAACCCACCTGCTCTTTTTTGCAAGGTGCAGCGACGGCAGCATGCCCCGTATGGTCGCGGTCCCCGTCCTGACGCTCCTCATGCCCGCCTCGTCCGTGACGCGGACGGGCCACCTGCACGTGGGCTCGTGCCATTTTCCCGAGACCTCGAATATGCCGTTGAACCTGCCGGTGCCGAGCACGTAGAACGCGACGCGGTCTCCTCTCCTTATCTTGGAGATCTCCGGCACCGACGCGGTCGCGTACGCCCCGTTTCTCTCTATCGCGCGCCACATGCTGGGCGCCACTGAGAGTATCCATCTTCTTGCCCCGCCCTTGCCACCTGCAGGCATTGCACGTCATGGGTGTGTCCAGACTTTAAGGATGCTGATGCGGCAGGCCTGCACGCCTGTGAGAAGACTCCACGCGCCATTAGGTTGTGATAAATGAGTGTGTTTGTGGCGGTCGTCATCCGAAGAGTGATGAGAGTCCTTCCATGGCGGCCTCTTCAGTCTTGCCCTCTTCCTTTTTCTCCTCTTCCTTGGGGGCTTCGGCTGCCTCGCCTGCGTCTGCTGCTCCCGCAGCAGGTGCAGCCGCGACCGCAGCGACCGGGGCTGCCTTTACGGCCTCGTCAATGTCGACGTCTGCCAGGGCGGCCACTAGGGACTTTACCTGCGCCTCGTTGACCTCTGCGCCCGACGCCTTTATGACCGAACTGACGTTCTCCTCGTTCACATCCTTTTGGAGCTTGTGAAGGAGCAATGCCGCATAGACGTATTCCATGTGTGTGGGGCGACGGAGGACGTTATATAAAATTATAGAGGGCGGCTCGGGGGGGGGGGGGGGCGGGGGGTTTTTTTTTTTTAGGGGGGGGAAAAAAAAAAACGGGGTGGGGTTTTAGTGGTTTGCGGGCGGGGGTGCAATGGGGGGGTTTGT
>JAPPIP010000032.1:68320-80611 GCA_028820595.1 Nitrososphaerota archaeon
CCCGCCGGCGCGCGCGCGCGGCGGGCCGCCCCCCCAGTCAGTTGAGTATCTTCAGGCTCCTGCATACAGAGTACAGGGTGCGCTTTAGATGCTTGTCCGTCAGGGTGTCCATGCGGTGCTTTAGCACTCGCTTTGCCTCGTCCCTCTCGGGGCCCGGCGGCAGTGAGAGCACCTTGTTGATGAGCTCGGGCAGAAACTCGCGGACCCACCCGTCAAGCATCAGGTATATGCGTGGGGGTATGATGTCGCACTTGTCCTCGTCAAGGTTCAGTATCTCGTTGAAGGTCTCGTACTCGACCCTGTAGATGAGCGCCAGTACTATGTTGTCGGGGGTCGGGTTCGTGAGTATCTCCCTTGAGCGCTCGCCCGTCTTGCCCTGCGCAAGCTTGTTCTTGAGGCCCACCGGGTTGACTATGATCCCGTTGATGCCTATCCTGCGGCCGTCCATGCCGGTGACCGTCCCGACCACAAAGTCCTTGAACTCGCCGTTCTGCCTGACTGAGAATATGTTTGTGCCCTCCTCGAGCTTTTTTGGACCCTTGCCGAACATGACTCTGCTGCGCCTGCTGGACATTTAAAATTTGAGAATCTGCCAAGTTTGGCAATTCTGCCTAAGATGCGGCAACCTGCCTCTGTGAGACGGTTTTTGCCTAAAAGTCAGGATCGCTTCACGCTGTGCCTGATGTGATGAGGCGACGTCCCATTATCGGAACAAAATGAGGCAACACATCGGCAACAATGGGGCTTGTGGAATGTGACTTTAACCTGTTTACGGAGTCGCTCTCCTACAGTCGCTCGCCGTCCGGAGAGGGGCGTGGGTAACTGACTGGCAGGGAGGAGACGGGCGCGCAGGCACCTGGGCGTTATGACAGAAACTGCCAAACTAACTGCAACGCAGATAAATTTTTTAACGTTTGTGGAGGAAATTGACGCCATGAGCACGACAGTACAAAAAAAGACATACTCTGTTGTAATAACCAAGGATCTTGAAGAGGGTGGATTCGTCGCCACTTGTGACGAGCTTCACGCAGTATCAGAAGGAGATACGTTTGGGGAGATGATGGAGAACATAAGGGAAGCAATGGAGCTTGCGGCCGAGGAAGGCGGACACACAACGGACTTTAACACGCTCATCATGGAACAGTAATGACAAGATTTCCCGGGTGTTGGGCAACCAGATGGCAAGATGCCTACAGAAAAAGGGATTTGTCGTGACCCGAGGAAGGGAAGCCATATGACGTTGCGTAACAAAGATCTCGTCACGGTCGTGCCGGCAGGAAACAAAAAATTAAGAATCCGGACACAGTTTTCCATACTGTTGTATGCAGGTATATGCAAGGAGGAGTTCGCCAGTGATTACGAACGCGGTTTGGTGAAATAAAACACACGAGAAACCCCGCCGTGTAAAAATACGAACCACTCGAGCGCACGGTACTTGACCGGGCCGACACGCCAAAGAAACACGATATTGCTTGAAGAACCAATCGAATCCGAACATTCCACAAAACTATGGCACATCGCAGCGATGATCAAAAATCTTGCCGGACAAAGACGCCCTGTTGCGCGATGCCACGTATCTAAAATGCTCCAAAAAAGGCACCAATGTAGAATCCGCGTCCGGCCTTGACATCCGAGCATAGTTCAGGCGCCCGGTTGCCGCTTGTGTTGCCCGGGCGCCGGCTGCTACAGGCGCTGCACGCCTGCCACCGTCGAATCTATTGCCGCAGTTGGTAATGATTTGATGGTGGTGGTGATAATGGTGATGATGGTGATGTTATCACGACGCGCCATCCGCCGCCTCGCGACGACGACACCGCCTGTACGCGCCCGCGCCTGCAAATTGACGGTATTAATACCGGGCGGCGGCAGCTGGGCTGTTGGATGGCAAAAAGGCCGAGATTCTAAGAGAGTTCTCCTCCGAGCCGGGCAGGTACTACGCCGTGGAGCTGTTCGCAGACGCCGGATTTGCGCGCGTGCCGTGTGACGTGTGCGGCAGGTTCTTCTGGACACTTGACGCGTCGCGCACCAGATGCCCCGACGACGCCGCTGACACGTACTCGTTCATAGGGGATCCCCCGACCGCGCGCAGGTTCGACTATGCCCAGGCCTGGGAGCAGGTGCGCGCATACTTTGAGGACAACGGGCACGCCGCAATCGGAAGGTACCCCGTGGTGTGCCGCTGGCGCGACGACCTATACTTTACAATCGCGTCGATCGTGGACTTTCAGCGGGTGATGGGCTCCAAGGTGGTGTTCGAGTTTCCGGCAAACCCTCTCGTGGTGCCGCAGACCTGCTTGCGGTTCAAGGATCTGGAGAACGTGGGGGTTACGGGCAGGCATTTTTCCAGCTTCTGCATGGTGGGGCAGCACAGCGTGCCGGACATGGACGGCGGGTACTGGAAGGACGAGTGCATCCGCCTCGACTATGGCATGCTCACGGGGCCGTTCGGCATCGCGCCGGAAGAGATCGTATTCGTCGAGGACGTGTGGGCCGGCGGCGGCTCGTTCGGGCCGTCCCTCGAGTATTTCGTCAGGGGGCTTGAGCTTGGAAACGCGGTGTTTACCGAGTTCCAAGGCGAGCTTGGGCGCCACACCACGCTTGACAGGCGCATAATAGACATGGGGGCGGGGCTGGAGCGGCTTGCATGGATCACCATGGGGACCCCCACCGCGTACGACTGCTGCTTTGGCGGGGTCGATGCCATGATACGGGACGCGCTCGGCATTCCGGACGCGGACCCCCGGATGCTCGGGGACTACTACGCGGAGGTCGCAAAGACGCTTGACAGGTTCGACGATCTCTGGGACGTGAGGAGGCGCGCCATGCGGGGGGCCGGCATATCCGACCGCGAGGCCTCCCGCGTGATAGGGCCCCTCGAGGACTCTTACATGATCGCCGACCACGTGCGCACCCTGATATTTGCAATATCCGACGGGGCCCTCCCAAGCAACGTGGGCGGGGGGTACAACCTGCGCATGATGATACGCCGGATAGGCGAGCGCATACGCAGGCTCGGCGGCGCGTCGGGCGCGGTGGATCTGGACCGTATGGTGGACGCGCACATCGATTATTTGCGCGGGACATACCCGGAGCTGGACTCCAAGCGCGACGACATAAAGCAGATACTGCGCATCGAGACGGGGCGGTACGCCGAGTCACGCTCCATGATGCAGAAAAAGGTCGCAAAGGTGCAGAGGCGCGGGGGCCCTCCCGACGCGGAGGCACTCGTCGTGCTGTACGACTCTGACGGGATAACGCCAGAGTACCTCGTCGAGCAGGGCGTCATATCAGAGGTGCCGTCGGACTTTTACTCCCGCATATCGGAGCTGCACCAGTCAGACAAGGGCGCCGGGGACGATGCCGCCACCGCAGCAGTCCCGGACGGAATCCCGGACACGGAGCTGCTGTATTACGGCGACGATCCGCGCGAGTTTGAGGCCACCGTGCTGTGGTCGCGCGGGAACGTGGTGGTGCTAGACCGCACCTCGTTTTACGCGCGCGGCGGGGGGCAGGAGCCGGACCACGGCACGATAGACGGCCGCGCAGTGGCGGACGTCCAGAATCACGCGGGCGTAATACTGCACGTGCTTGAAGACAACGGCGACAACGGCGTGGGTGAAACTATGACATCATCATCATCATCATCTGCCACCTCTGCTCCAAATGAAGGCAGCCGCGTCAGGTGCGTGGTTGACTCTGCCCGGCGCGACGCCATCACCAAGCACCACACGTCCACCCACATACTCAACGCATCTTCGCGCCGCATACTGGGCTCGTGGGTGTGGCAGCACTCTGCATTCAAGGACGCGGACCACGCCCGGCTTGACATCACGCACCACTCGCCGCTCTCCGGACAGCAGGTGCGGGATATTGAGGATGCGGCCAACGCGATGGTGTCTGACAACCTGCCGGTCTCCATCAGCTACATGGAGCGCGGTGAGGCCGAGCAGAGGTACGGGTTCAGCATATACCAAGGAGGGGTCGTCCCCGTCAAGGCGGTCCGGATCGTGTCGATATCCGACGTGGACATAGAGGCGTGCGGCGGGACGCACGTGCCTGAGACGGGGCACATCAAGAAGATCAGGATAACGCGCACAAAGCGCATACAGGACGGCGTGGTGAGGCTAGAGTTCGTGTCCGGGGACGCCGCATACCGGTACGAGGCAGAGCAGAGGCGCGCGGCCGAGGCGGATCAAAAGGACGAGGCCGTCAGGGAGGAGACCCGGCGCAGGCGCGACTCGAGCAAGGAGGAGGCCCGCAAGGCGGTACCGGGCATCATGCTCGCCATAAACGAAGCTGTTGCAGCCGCCATACCGGATGCCGCGGGGGATGCCACGGCCGCAAACGACATGATTACGATCGACGCGCCCGAAGGAATGCGCGTATTTGTGGGACGGCCCGCACCGCGTGAACGTCTTGGTGATTGCAACGACGCCTCGGCCGAATCTCCCTCCGACGGACGGGCCGGCGCCCGCACCGTTGTGTGTATGGCGCGCGACACAGAACGCGACGAACACTTCCACACAAACCTTGGCAAGAGGATGGTAAGGGAGATGCCGCACTCTGTATACGTGGGGTTCTTTGCGGCGGGGCCCACCGTGCGCGTCGTTGCGTATGCGGGTGCCAACGCCGTATCACGCGGCATCAACGCCTCTGTAATTGCGGCCGCCGCGTCCGCCGTCTTGGGAGGCGGCTCGAGCCGGAACGACGCCGCATTCTCGCAGGGCGGCGGCACGAACACGTCGAGGGTTCGGGAGACCGTCGGGGCCGCCGAGTCTGCCGTACGCGGCATGCTGTCGGGGGAAGACCGCCACCAGTAACTTGTGAATGCCGCCCAATGACCGTAACGATGACATTATGCTGAGATGACGGTGATGGCAATGGTAATAATGACGGATCCAAGCGCCACAACTACAGTGATAAAAAGCGGATCTGGACGGAGGATCATACGGGATGGCTTCTGACACCACCACTACTGCACCCGGAAAGAACGGCCCCGACTGGTGGCGGTCCGTCGAGTCCGCATGCCAAGGAAGATGGGCCGACTCCAAGGCGTTTGAGGCCGAGCCCGACGACTCGCGCCCAAAAAAGTTCGTCACGGTGGCTTACCCGTACCCGAACTCCCCACAGCACATAGGCCACGGCAGGACGTACACGCTTGCCGACGTGCATGCCCGCTTTTGGCGCCTGAGGGGATACAACGTACTGTTCCCCATGGGATTCCACTACACGGGGACGCCCATACTCGGAATGTCCAGGCGGGTGCAGGACAAGGACGCGGAACTGATCGGGAACCTCCGCGACATCTACGGAGTGCCAGAGCGGGACATAGAGGCGTTTACCGACCCTCTTGCCATCGCGCGCTACTTTCACAACGAGATCAAGATGGGCATGAAGGAGATGGGCTATTCGATAGACTGGAGGCGCGAGTTTACCACCATAGACCCGGCGTACTCCAAGTTTGTCGAGTGGCAGATCTCGACACTCCGCAGGCTGAACCTGATAATACAGGGCTCGCACCCGGTCGGGTGGTGCCCAAAGGACCAGAACCCCGTCTCGCAGCACGACACGCTGGGCGACGTGGAGCCTGCATTCACCGAATACGTCATGATAAAGTTTGCCGTGGGCGACTACACGGTGCCGGTCGCAACGCTGCGACCGGAGACCATATTTGGCGTGACAAACCTGTGGGTCGATCCCGACACGCCATACAGGAAGGTTGCAGTATCGAGGGACGGTGACGGCGATAATGGCGCAAAGGCAGAAAAGTGGATTGTAAGCGCCGAGTGCGCGTACAAGCTGGGATTCTTGGGATATGACGTACGTGACGAGGGCGAGATTGCCGGCTCTGACCTAGTGGGGGAGATGGCATCGGAGCCGACGCTGGTGTCTCAACAACAACAACAGCAGCAGCAGCAACCGCGCAGCAACGGCCCGGGCCGCCAAATCCCCGTACTGCCGGCCAAATTCGTAGAGCCCGGCACGGGCACCGGAATTGTAATGTCCGTTCCCGCCCACGCGCCATACGACTGGCAGGCGCTGCAAGACCTTCAGGGCGGACGCAACGGCGACGGCAGCGTCCCGCAAGGACCTTCTGCCGCGGCGGCCTACGTCCTGCCAATCTCGATAATACACACCGACGGGTACGGGGACATCCCGGCAGCAGACGCCGTGTCCGCCATACCCGACTGCGAGGGACAGTCGGATCCCCGGCTGGAGCGCGCCACCAAGGAGCTGTATTCCAAGGAGTTCTACGAGGGCGTGATGAGCAGGGACGGCCCGACGGCCCAGTTCGGCGGCATGCCCGTCAGGGAGGCCAAGGATGCGGTGGGCGCGTGGCTTGCCGACTCCGGGTGCGCAGAGACGTTCCTGGAGATTGCCGACGCGCCCGTGCGGTGCAGGTGCGGCTCCGAGTGCGTGGTAAAGGTTCTGAACAACCAGTGGTTCCTGAACTACGGCAACCCCAAATGGAAGGAGGCCGCCCACGAATGCCTCGACGGGATGGACATACTGCCCGACGAGATACGGCAGGAGTTCGCGCACGTGGTGGACTGGCTCCACGAGCGCGCATGCGCAAGGCAGCACGGGCTTGGCACAAAGCTGCCGTGGGACGACAACTGGATCGTAGAGAGCCTGTCCGACTCGGTGATATACATGGCGTACTATACCATATCCAGGTTCGTCAACGACGGGACGATAACCCCGGAGCAGATGACGCCCGAGTTCTTTGAGTATGTGATGGCGGGCCGGGGGCGGAACACTGGAGATGCCGGCGGCGCGGGCCCCGGGTTTGGTGCCGACCATGACGAAAATCTGGATGATGCAGTGGCAAAGTGGCGCCCAGAGTCCGGAATCCCGGACGACGCGCTCGAGGCGATGCGCCTGGAATTCGAGTATTTCTACCCCGTCGACCACAGGCACTCGGGCCGGGACCTGGTGCCGAACCACCTGACGTTCTTCGTGCTGAACCACGTGGCGATATTTTCACAGGGGATGTGGCCCCGGGGAATAGTGGTGAACGGCTCCGTGCTCATGGACGGCTCCAAAATGTCAAAGAGCATGGGGAACATAATACCGCTCCGCAAGGCCATACGCGAGTTCGGGGCCGACCCCATACGGCTCGCCATGATAATATCCGCGGAGCTGCTGCAGGACGCGGACTTTAACATGGGGTCCGTGCACGGGATGCGCTCCAAGCTTGAGGCGATGCACGCGGAGTGCGCCAGGCTGGGGGGCATAGGAGGAGGAGGCGGAGCAGGGGATGCAACAGGCCTTGGCGGCGCGGACGCGTCCCCGGGAGCCACCCCGACACCCGAGGACGCATGGCTGCTGTCCAGGATGCGGCAGATCACATCGTCTGTAACCGAGTCGATGGAAAAGATGCGGCTCCGCGAGGCGCTGCATCTCATATTGTTTGAGGCCGAGTCCATGCTGCAGTGGCATGCTAGGAGGGCCGCTGCAAAGGGCCGCCCGGAGTCAGATACGCGTGGCGTCCTGCACGCCGTAACGACTGCCCGGGTGACCATGCTGCAGCCGTTTGCACCCCACGTGACGGGGTCGATGCGTGATGCGCTCGGCTATTCGCACGAGGCGCGGGCCATGGACGAGTGGCCCGCACACGCCGGCCTTGGGACGGCAGACCATATTGCGCTGCAGGCCGAGTCCCTGCTGAAGTCAGTGCTTGATGACATCGCAAGCATCCTAAAGGTGACAAAGATGACCCCGGCCCGAATCATCCTGTACGTGTCAGGCGACGGCAGCCCGAGGCGCGCCATATACCGGAGCGTGCTGCAGTCGGTGCTCGGAGGGGAGTCGTCTATGAAGCAGGTCATGGGCGGGTTGATGTCGGGACCCTGCGCCGCATACGCCAAAAAGATGCCGGATTATGTACAAAAGGCCATAACCGACATACTGTCCGATCCAGTCACAATAAGGGAGGCGCGGCTGGCCGCGTCTGGCGCCACCGGTGACAGCGACGGCGACAGCGCCGATGATGATGTTACTGCAAGCGGCACCGGCGGTACGGCCGGCCAAGAACCCTTCTCAGAATTCAGATTCCTTGCATCCGAGCTGCCCGGGATTGCCTCTGCCTCGTTTGGGGCCAAGGTGTACGTGTATTTGGAGGACGACCCCGGTATTTACGACCCAAAATCCAAGGCGCGCCACGCCCGCCCGTTCAAGCCCGCCATACTCATCGAGTGACGGCCGGCCCCCGGGGAAAATCATAATACCCTGCCAGTCCCATGCCCTGCCATGGCAAAAAGGCGACAGATTCTCGTAATAGGGCACAATACAAACGGCTGCACCCCGCGGCACGAGGATGCCGCATACGAGGTGGGTGCGGCAATCGCCAACTCGAACTCCGTGCTGATTACCGGCGGGCTGGGGGGCGTGATGGAGGCCGCATCGCGGGGCGCAAGCGAGTCGGGAGGGCTGTCGGTGGGAATACTGCCGCAGGACGACGCGTCGTTTGCAAACCCCTACTGCGACGTGGTGATCCCCACCGGGATGGGACTGACGCGTGACTTTCTAAACGCGCTCAGCGCCGACGGCATAATCGTCGTAGGCGGGGGCTCCGGCACCCTGTCCGAGGTGTGCGCCGCGTACATGCACAAAAAGCCGATGGTCGCCATAAGGGGCATGGGCGGTTCAGTCGCCCCGTACGTGGACGGCTATGTGGATCATAGGAAAAACGTCAGGATCGAGGGCGCCGACACGCCCCAGGAGGCCGTGTCTGCAATCCTGCGAATGATTGAATCCGCCTCCGGTTGATGCACTGGTGCCGGCCACTCATAAGATGACAAACGAGCGCATGAGAAGAAAGGGCGGGGTGTTGGGATGGCTAGGGGAATAACGGTGAACTGCACCCGCGTCTACTTTTCTGCCAGCAGCGGGTCGGGCCTGTAAAACTCGCCGTACTCGGACGCAAGCGCCTCCAGCTCTGACGCTATCCTGCCCAGTCCAATGCCCCTTGCGGTCTCAAAGAGCGGCTTTTTGAGGCCCAGCCCCAGGACAGCCGCCCTCTCTATCTCCGACTCGTCGCTTGCCCCGTTTGTGATCAGCCATGCCGCGTTGTTGGCTATGTTGGCCGCAAGGTGCGTATAGTCGCATTTGTCTGCCAGCTCTTCGGACAGCTGCACCCTCTCGTACTTGTCATCCGAGTACTTGTAGAATCCCTCGCCTGACTTTTGGCCCAGGTTGCCCGCATCAAACAGCTCCGCTATTCGCGGGTGCGGCCTGATCACCTTTTTGTCACGCAGGTGCATCTCGGTAGTGGCCTTGTGTATGACGTCCATGCCGGTAAAGTCAGCGAGCTCGAATATCCCCATGGGAAAGCCCATCCTGAACTTTACCGCCGAGTCCACCTCCTCCTTGGTTGCCCCGGCGCGGTCCATCACGTAGCAGGCCTCGTGCACCATCGGTATGAACAGCCTGTTTATTATGAATCCGGGCACGTCCCTCCTGCACGTCACCGCCTCCTTTCCGAGGGACTTTACGAGGTCCTTGGTCATGCGTACGACGTCCTGCGAGGTGGATTCCCCCGGTATGATCTCCACCAGCTTCATGAGCTGGGGCGGATTGAAAAAGTGCACCCCGATGAACTTGTCCGGCCTCGAGGTGGCCCCCGCAATCTCGGTGATTGGAAGCGTGCTCGTGTTTGACGCAAACACCACGTCCGGAGCAGCCGCCCGGTCCAGTTCGGCGTACACCTTCTTCTTCAGATCCATTATCTCCGGTACCACCTCTATGACCATCTGCGTCTCACTCACCGCCTCTTCCAGGTCTACTATCGGGCTTATCCTTGCAAGCGCGGCGCCTGCCTCCTCCTGGGCCATCTTTCCCTTTGAGGCCATCTTCTGCAGGCTCCACTCTATCTTTTCCATGGCCTTGTCAAGGAACTTTTGCTCTATGTCTCTGAGCGCTACGTCGTATCCGGCAGTCGCCGCCACCTGCGCGATGCCGTGCCCCATAACCCCCGATCCCAGTACCGTGATCCTCCGGAGCGCCATGCTCCCCTCTCCCCTGCGCATCCTTTATAATGTATCTCAGGGTTTTTTGACGCATGGGGCTGTTCGGACGTCGGAACAAAGACGACGAGTCCAAGACGCGGTGCGACGTGTGCGGCACAGAACTCCACGCGCCGGAGCGGCTCAAGCGCCACATGAAGAAGGCCCACGGCAACGTGCCTGAAAAGAAGATGGACCCAAACTCGGACATCGGCGGCGGCATGTGGTAGTGGACGCCACGCTCGATTGTGATGGCTGGACGCAAATGCCGGATCGTTCCTGGTGGCCGCGGCGCCCTCAGCGCATGAGCCACGTCCAGTATCTGGCAAAGATTGACGGCTTTCTGTGGAACTTTACTGTCGCTTTGCTGCCTTGCTCCTTGAGCCGCCGCTGAATATAGTCAAGCAGGGCCCTCTCGTCCCTTGCCCTCTCGTCCCTCGCATGCATGTACTGTACCGCATCCCTGACAAAATCCTCCCTCAAGTGCACGCCAAAGAACCACCATCCCATTGCAAGCTGCGCCTCTGCATCAAGCCTGTATCCGTCCTTTTCGCAATGGGCCGCCCCGCCGAGCTCGTCTAGCATTCTCCTGATTCGGGGGGCATCTGCATCCAGGTCCCTTGTAGCCACCTCGAAGAGCCGGATCCATTGCATGCGTGATATGGGGGGACATGTGATTTAAGATCCTTGCGCCGGCGCATATGGGGGCATTGCATTGGCGCATCCCTTGATCCTGCCCGCGCCAATCCGTTGTGGTTTTTCAGTCTTGAAAATGACTTTATAGAGTGGGCGCGCCGCACGCGCATGGACTGCATATTCTGCCAGATACTGTCGGGCCAGATTCCCTCAAAGAGGCTTACCGAGTCCACGCACTGCGTCGCAATACTTGACGCATTTCCGCTTGCGGCCGGACACGCGCTTGTCATATCAAAAAAGCACAGCCCAAAGGTACAGGGATTGGACCGGGCGGAGATCTCCGATCTCTTTGCGACGGTGCAGACGATTGCATCCAGAATCGAGTCCGCCATGTCGGCCGACGCGATGATTACCGTACACAACGGGCCGGACGCGGGACAGGTGATACCCCACGTCCACGTCCACGTAATCCCGCGCACTGCCGGTGACCGCGCGGGCCACATACCAGACCTGTTCCATGGCAGCGCGGCAGAGGCGCCCGGATACGACGCCGACGCGTTGCACGCCCTGTTGAAGGACAACGATTAGCCGCCGCCTGGGGCGTTCCCGCCGCCATGGGATGCTGCGGCTGTGTTGCGCACAGGCACAGGCGTCTAGCATCAGTGCGGAAACAGTCTCTCATGCGTGTCCACGTTCTCCACCCTTATGGCCTTTGTGGGACACGTCTCGGCCGCGTTCATTATCTTGTTTATGCCCGCTCCCCTGGGGTTGATTACAGACGACTTTGGGTTCATCATGCTCTGCTTGTTTATCTCAAATACGTCGGGGGCTATAATCTCGCAGCTGCAGCATCCTATGCAGAGGCTCTCGTCCACATCCACGGACAGGTTGGGCTGCCTGTTGGGCTCGGACGCTTTCTCGTATTCACCGTTCCTGCCGCCGGCGTCCACCCTGGCGTTGTAGTCCTCCCAGAACTTTCTTTCATACTCTTTCCAAAAGTCGGGATCCTCGTCCTCGACGTGCTTGGTGAACTTGCTCCAGTCCTGCTCCGGGATTGTGCCGTCCTGCGGGCCTGCCCCCCACTGGGCCCTGTTTCCTTCTCCGGCGCCGCCCGGCTCCCCCCGATGCCGGTATTGGGAACCGGGTCCGGCACCGTTGCCGCTGCCCCCTCTCCCCCCATTCATCGCCGCGTCGCCGTACTCGCCCGCGCCGTCGTAGGTCTTGGCGGCCGGGGTGCGGCTGTCGCCTTTGAGGTGGTTGTACGCCTCTGTTATTCTCTTAAACTCGCTCCCGTCCCCACTGTTGCGGTCCGGATGCAGCTCGAGCGCCATTCGGCGGTATGCGGCCCTGATCTCATCCTGTGTAGAGTCCTTGCTGACGTTGAGGGTGCGGAGGGCTTGGTAGGTGTTCACAGATGTTGTTGCTGCATACTGGGTTAAAAGCGATTACCCAGTAGGACATCTCGGCAAGCTGCAGTCCGGCTTGTCCTTGCGCCGCTATTACAAACCCTGCCGATTTGGGGACGGCCTTGGGGGGGGGGGGGGCGGGGGCGGCGGGGCCGCCCCCCCGGGCGGCGCGCCGCCCCCCCCCCCCCCCTTTTTGGTTTTTGGGCCCCCCGGGGGGGGCCCCCCGCGCCCCCCACACCCCC
>JAPPIP010000132.1:0-9774 GCA_028820595.1 Nitrososphaerota archaeon
TTACCAGAATCACCTGCACGGACGCCCCCGCCAAGACATGCAGGGCCCCCGTCAATCAGGTTTTTATAGCCAGCAGGAACATCACACACCATGGGGACAGCCGAGATCAAGGACGGAATACTCAATGACGCCGTATTCATGGGGGTAAGGGCGTCCGTGGGAGTGATATTCATACTGCACGGGATGGGCAAGTTCAACCCGGGGTTTGCAAACGCGCTGCCAAACATGGGACTTCCGCCGGAGCTGCAGATCCCAATAGCGCTGGCAGAGGTCGTGCCGGGCATACTGCTCATAATAGGCGTGCTCAGCAGGTTCTCCGGGGCGCTGCTGGCGATTGTAATGGTGGGCGCCATATTCCACGTAAAGGGGGCCCAGAGCATGACGGGCGACGGCGGGGTCGAGTTTGACGTCATACTGCTTGCCGCATCGCTGCTCATAATGGTTGCAGGCCCCGGCAGGATTGCAATAGCCCAGGCCGCAAGGCGCATTCCGAGGATACTGCACTAGCTGCAGGCCGTCCGTGGGGCGGCAGTTGCCTTTCACCCACGCGTGCCGGTCAGCTCTGCCTGCCGAACACGTCCATTATCCGGCACATGCAGGCGGCGGTCTTTTTGAGCAGATCCACGCGCGCAAACTCGTTTGGCGAGTGGATTTTAGAGAACACGTACGTGCCGCCCACCGAGACGCACGGCGCCCCCAGCGCCTTCTGGAAGGCGTGCATGGGCCCCGCGGCGGGGTTCGATATGCACACCACGGGCTCGGAGCCAAACGACGCCGACGCGGCGTCGCGCACGTTCCGTACGAACTGCTCCGACGGGTCCGTCCGCGCGGCCGCCTCGCCGTGAAGCATCCGGGCCCGCACGTCCGCAAAGCCGTTTGCCTCCAGATGCCTTGTTATGAGGCCGAACTGCCTTGAGGGCACCATGTCCGGCACCAGCCTAAAGTCAAGCTTTGCAACCGCAACTGCGGGCAGCACGGTCTTGGCGCCGCTGCCCGAATAGCCTGACGATATGCCCGCAATGTTGCAGGTGGCCGCGCCCGCAAGCGCCTTTTTGGCCCCGAGCCCCCGCAGGCCCCCAACAAAGCCGTCCACGCCGTACTCCCTCCTGAAAGACGCCTCGTCAAACTCCTCGGCCTCAAGCAGCCGGACGTCGCGGGCAGTGAGCCTCCGGACGTCGTCGTACCATCCCGGTATGGTGATGCGGCCGTCAGCCCGGCGCATGGTGCTCAGCGCCTCGACTATGCGCCACGCGGGGTTCTTTATCAGGACTGCCAAGCTGGAGTGCGCATCCCCGGCAGGCCCCCTGGCCGTCAACTCAACGAACATGAGCCCCTTCATGCCCAGCCCGACCACGGGGCGGCCGCGCGGGTCCACGTATCCAAACTCCCATATGACGCCGTCGCACGCAAACTTTCTGCGGTACCGCGACAGATACCGGGGGAGGTGTCCGCTGCCAATCTCCTCCTCCCCCTCTATGACGAACTTTATGTTGCACGGCACGTCCCCGGTCTCCCGGATGTACGAGCCCACCGCCCGGATTCTCGCGGCAATCTCGCCCTTGTCGTCTATTGCGCCGCGCCCGTACACCCGGTTTCCACGCCTGACTGCGTCAAACGGGCCGTACCGCCACAGCTCAACCGGTTCCTCTGGCTGCACGTCATAGTGGTTGTAGAACAAGAGGGTCTTGTCGGGGTTCGACTCCGAGCGCCTCTCGGCAAATACCACCGGCGGCGGCGGCGGTGGGGGTGGTGGCCCGGCGCGAGTCCCGGACGCGCGCCCCACCCTGCCGCCCGGTTTCAGGTGCAGCACCTCGGAGTCAAGTCCCGCGTCCTCAAGCATCGAGCCCAGCAGGAGGGCGCACTCCTCGAGTCCCTCGTCCCTCGCAGAGACGCTCGGCTGCCTGATCATCCTTTGAAGGTCCAGGACCATCCCCTCGGTGCCGGCAGCAACTCCAGACAGGGCGGCTTCAAGTCCGGAGCCCTCGGCACGGCCGTTGCCGTAGGCGGCATCCGTGGCGGCGCTGCCGGCATGGCCGCGGCCGCGCGCAGTGCGCCGTCCCTGCGAGCCGTACGCTTTGCGCGCCATCAGGCGCCATCCCCGGACTCCGCGCGCCCGCGCGCATCAATCCGGTCATATTCAAAGACAGCCGCGGGAATCTCCTCGATCAAGTCGCTTGCCAGCAGGTGGTGGCCCCGCCCGGATGCGGCAATCTCGCCTGCGCGCCCGTTGGTGTATGCGGCGGCTACCGCTGCCTGCATCGGGTTCCTGCACGCGGCAAGCGCTCCGGCGGCCACGCCCGCCAGGACGTCGCCCGTTCCGCCCACCGTCATTCCGGGTACGCCCGTGCTGCACAGGCAGGTGTCGGTACCGTCGGATATGACGTCCGTGCGCCCCTTTAGGAGTACCGTGACGCGGTGATCAGAGGCGTGCTTGGATACGACGCGTATTCTCGAGTCCATGTCAGATGCCGGGGGCACCGCCGCACCAAAGAGGTGCTCAAACTCGCCCGGATGCGGCGTGACGATGCAGTTGGAATTGGGCAGCAGGGGCAGCACGTCCGGTACGAGCGCCGACGCGTCAAGGACCAGACGCACGTCCATCTCGATCAGCGACTTTACAAGTTTCAGCAGCGCCCCGCGCTCGGCCACGGCGAGTCCCATTCCAATCGCGGCAGAGTCGAGCCCCACGGGCAGCATCCCGAGAAGCTTTGAGGCGGAGCCCCTAGTCAGCTTGGCGTCGGCCATCGGCACCACAATCAGGTCGGGCGACGCCGCCCTAGTGGCAGACACGTTATGCTTTGGCACCGCCGTGTATACCAGGTCGGAGCCGAACCTCAGGGCTGCAAGGGATGACAGTATCGGGGCCCCGTGGTACAGGTAGCTGCCGCCCACCACGAGGGTCTTGCCGTTCTGCCCCTTGCGCGAGTTCTCGTCCCGGGCGGTGAAGAGTGCAGATGCGTCGGTACCGGACGTGACGACTGGCACGCCGTACATCGTCTCCCCGATGCATGAGAGATCAAAGTCTGTCGGCAACACGTATGGGCGCATCGCGGGGAAATAAATTTCTGTTCAATCTCGCGTCGTGGGCGCGCGGTCAGAAAAGGCCAGTCGTGCAACCGTACAGGATGGGCGGTCCGAGGCGCGCCATCACGCTGCCTTGGGCCTCTTTGCCGGCGCGGCCTTTCTTGAGGCCGGGGAGCCCTTTGGTGACGCGGCGCGCCCGCCTCTTCTGGATCTTGGCGGATCGGGCTTTTTTGTGGTGCGCCCCGCCTTGGCAGAGGGCTTTGCGCGGGCAGTGTCGGTGACACCTTCGGTGGCAGAAGTGCTGTCGCCGGCGCCCCCGCGGCCGTCACTGCTGCTGCTGCTGTCGTCGTCATCATCATTATCATCATCATCAGCGTCACCGTCATCGATGACGCGATCGGCGCCGACTGCGCCATACGCGTCCGCGTCCCTCTCAAAATAGGCCTTGCGCGCAAAGCACAGGTACGTGGTGTGCCCTATACCCTGGAAGGAGTGACGTGTCTTGCCCTGCCGGGCCTCTATATTGCGCAGTATGAGTTCGGTAGACTCAATGTCGGTAAACTCGTTCTCGACAAGCGACGCGGAGAGTTTCTCAAGCTGGTTCATCGTGGGGCATACTGCAAACACGCAGCCGCTGCCCCGCAGCATGCGCCTGACCTGGGGCAGCACCTCCCACGGATCACCCAAGTCTATCAGCGCCACGTCGGCGCCGGATACGGGCAGTTCGGGGGCAGGAGCGCCGCCGTCGCTGTTTGAATCATCCGTCACGTCCAGCTCCTTTATGTCCAAGTTCTGGAGCGTCACGTACTTTGAGACGCCGGCGCGGTCGATGTTTTTTTGCGCGATCTTCATGAACTTGGAGTCCACGTCAAAGGAGTAGACGTGCCCCCGCGGCCGCACCACGTTGGCCACAAACGACGTGAGGGAGCCGCTGCCCGTCCCCACCTCGAGTATCTTCTGCCCGCTTCCAATTCCCGCGCGCGCCACTATGTATCCCAGTTCCTTGGGGTATACGATCTGCGTCCCGTGCTGCAGCTTCATGGCATAGTCGTACAGCGTGGGCCGTAGCAGGTAGACGTACTTGGACTTGTTTGTGGTCAGCCTGGAGCCGTACTCCTTCCCGATTGCGTCAGAGTGCCTCAGCACCCCGATGTGGGTGTGGAGCACATCCGCGCGCGCGATGCGCACGAGCCATTTCTTTGAGCGGTTGTAGTAGAACAGGACGTGCGAGTTCTGCTTTATCTTGTCGGCCACTACATGCGCGGCCGGCGGTTTGGATAATAACCTACTGTTTGTGCGGGAGGATGCACAAAGCCAGGGGTAACTCTGGCGCGAAGCAGGCAGAAGAAGAAGAAGAAGCGGCGACAGTGGATGCCCAAGCACGCGCACGTCGGGGGAGGGTCCCTTGCGCACGCGGTCACTGCAGTATGAACATGGTCCACTGGTACCCGCCCGTGGCCTGGGCGGCCTCTAGTATAATGTCGGTTCCCCCGAGCCCCGATATCGTAGACTTTAGCGGCCTTCCGTCTGCGCTCTCGTCCAGCAGGGACTCGGCCTTGGCCATCCACGCCGACACCGACTCGAACCCGCCGGGTTCCTGCTCGCGCCAGCAGTCGCACACAAGCCCCGCTATCACGCTCTCGAATATCGCGTCTGCGTGCCCGCGGCCCGTGCCGATGGGCGGAACGGGGTCAAGCGCTATGACCGCCACCACGGGCGAGCTCGTGTCGCCGCCCAGGTTGACGTTCCCGACGGTGATGCCGTTTGCATCCACGATACCGCTCGTGGTGCAGTACGAGGTTGACGCCAGCCCGCCGTCGGCCTCGGCGTCATAGTACGCGCAGTACTGGGGTATGGTATGATCCGTGATCGGCGCAGGCTGGGACAGCGAGAGTCCGCGCGCCTCCAGCTCCGCGGAGACGCGCTCGACGTCATAGTACGTGAAGACCTTGCCAAGGTCTACCTGCTGCGGCTGCTGTTGTTGTTGCGGCGACGGCGGCAATTCTGCTGTCGGGCCGCCGGATGCCAGCAGCCCCGCAAAGGATGCTGCGGCCGCGGCGCCAAGCAGGATGGGCAGCAGCAGTATCCTTCGCATTATACCATAACTGCACGCGTGCAGAAATAAGGATTTACCGCAGGCCGGAGCCGCCGGCTTACCTCAGATCGAGATTATGGAGAGTCTCGAGTCCCCCGTGATGCCGTGCATCTCCACAAAGCCGGCCGTAACCTCCAGGATGTACGTTGCCATGCCGCCGGGCACGATGCTCTGGCAGGTGGTGATCTCAAGCGCCGTCTTGCACGGCTGCACGCCCTGCTCTATATGCACCACCGCGCCATCCTCGTCAAACCATATCATGTCAAGCGGAAACTGCATGTTGAGCATCCACAGCGAGTACGCCCCGGGCTCTTGGAACACGAATATCATCCCCTGGTCGTAGGGCAGCTGCTCCTGGAACATCAGCCCCCTGACGCGGCGCGGCTCGGTGTCAGCTATCTGGACCTCAAGGGCCACGTCGTCCACCTTTATCATGCCGCGCGGAAACTCGACGGTCTCAAGCTTGCTATCCTGTGGTATCGAATAAATCCCGGCCACGCCCACGATCACGGCCGCAATCGATATGGGTATGAGTATCTGCGCACGAGTCGCCATGATCGACGTGCCGCGTGTCGTCTTAAAATTGTACTTGCGGCGTGCGTCCGAGATCCGGCAGCGTGGGACAAGATGTACGCACACGCTACAGGTCCCGCATCGCGGAGATTGTGTTTTTTGTCACGTGTCCGATCTCGTGTATGGTCGAGCTGTTGTACCTCTTCTCGAGGTAACGTCCTGCCAGGATCATGGGGGCCCCCACGGCGCACGTGACGCCGGTCGGCTCCGGAATCCAGAGCATGATAAAGCCGATCTTTTGGATCTTTTTGCCGGGGGCGGGCGCGTTCCTCAGGTACTTCAGGGAGCCTTCCGATATGGCGTTGTGCCCCACCCTTGCGACGTCTTTGTACAGGTCGGAGCGGGCCGCGGCAGAGTGCGATATGCGCCTGAGGCGTTCCACGCGCCTGCGCACAGGGTCGTCCGGGTGCATGATCGGACGTGACAGAATAACTAGATAAGGACTCACCATCCGCGGACGGCGGCAGGCAGGCAGCCCCCGCCGCGGGTGCAGGGGCGCAGCAAGGACAGGCACGGCGTCCGTACGCGACGCGGGTGCGGGCGCGCCATACTTGCACGGTGCAGGCAGGAGTAGCATTGAAAACACCCAATTATACCCGCCTGCCCGTCACAAGGGTATGGCAAGGGACAGCAGACGCCTGGAGTCCATAAAGGCGGCCCACAAGTCCGAGCGCCTCCGCTCCAGCTCCCGCATGGAGGACTACCTAGAGGTCATTGCAGAACTGGTGGAGCTCAAGGGATACGCCACCACGCTTGACGTCTCAAGGTACATGGACGTCAGCGCGCCCAGCGTCACGCAGATGCTCAAGAGGCTCGACGAGCTGGGGCACATAGAGCACGAGAAATACCGCGGCATAAACCTGACGCCCAGCGGAGCCCGCATAGCAGAGGGCATAAGGCAAAAGCACGATACGCTCATCGAGTTCTTCGGGATGCTCGGAATCAGGCACGACGCGGCAAGCCAGGACGCCGAGGGCATAGAGCACCACCTCAACCCGGAGACCACGAGGCAGCTGCGAAAGTTCGTCACGTACCTGAAGGCAAACCCGGGCGTAATATCCGGATTCGGGGGGACGTCCCGGAAAGAGGACGGCAAACCGGCGGACAAGACGGGCTCGGATGCAGCGCACTAGGTCTAGCAGCAACAGTAGAAACAGTAGCAGCCTGTCAGTTGGCCAACCTTACCACAATATCGCGTTCTGGCGAGTCGGCGTCAAGTATGGCGCGGCCCCCCGGCGCGCGCGTCGAGATCTTTACGACGCCCTTTTTGTTCGTCCACCCGGTCGCAATCTGCCTGCCGTCGCGGCCCACAATCTCGACGTTTCTGGAGGGATGCTTTCGACCCACGTCTATGAGGATCAGATTGCGGTTGCTTGAGAATGAGAACTTCAGCTCAGCAGCGGAGTCCGAACCGCGCCTACGGCGCCTCCCAGAAGAGCGCGACGGGCGGCGTTCGCGGCCGGATCGGTAGTTGTCATAGTCGGCGGCGCTGCCGTAATCATCGCCGTCATCATCATCGCCACTGTCATCACCGCTGTTGTTGTTGTTGTTGCCGTTGCCATCAAAATCGACGCCTCCGCTGTAGCCGCCCCCGTCAATGCCGTCGAGATCCTCATACTCGGCGTCCGACGTGCCGTAACGGCCTCCCGCATCGCCGTCCTCGGACGGCGCATCCGGGCCCGCCGCTTCCCGGCTTTCTTGCATCTCCTCCCGGGTTCGGACGTCAAGGTGGACGCCGAGGTGGTCCTGGAGCTGTTCTATCTTGGAGCCGCCCTTGCCTATTATGCGGGCCTTGTGCTTTTTTGACACAATGATCTTGGCCCTGTCCTCGGACGTGAACTCCACCTCTGCGCGCCTGTCGTACTTTCTTACCACCTCAAGCACCTTCTCGGAGGCCAGCCTGTAGATCCCCCCGCGGCTCTTCCCGCCGGCCTTGTCCGGCGATATCGGCACTATCACGTTCTCCTCGCCAAACGTGTACACCTCGTATGCCGCGCGATTGCGCTCAAGGTCCCTCACCACTATCACGGGCCTCGCAAGGTCCGACTCGGTCATGCCCGACGGCACCTTTACCTCCAGCCGAAGGTCGTACACGGTGTCTATCCTGCCGGCCCTGACGAAGATCACCGTGTCAAGCACGTTTGGAATCATGCCAAGCTCTATCTTGCCGATGAACCGCTGTATGGCGTCGATGGGCGAGTTTGCGTGCACCACGCCGACCATTCCGACCCCGGTCATCCTCAGATCCGCAAACGTCTCAAAGTCCTCCCTGCGGCGCACCTCGTCAAATATGGTATAGTCGGGCCGCACGAGCAGCAGTATGTCAGCCGTGTTCTCAAAGCTGCCCTCAAGCTTGCTGTACTGCGTGACGCCCGGGTCCACCTGCAGGTCCCTTGGCGACTCGAACGTCTTTACTATCTGTCCCTGCTGGTGGTAAAAGTTCCCCAGGCTGGAGGCAAGCGTGCTCTTCCCGGAGCCGGGCGGCCCCGCAATCACGATGCCCTCGGCCATCCCGCCGAGCCTCTTTGTGAGGGCTTCTGACACGTCGTAGTCGGACAGGGACATCTTCGTCGTCGGATGCACGATCGTAACCTCAAGGGATTCGGAGAATGGGGGGCGCGTCATTGCAATGCGATAGTCCCCGTGCTGCACCACGGTGGCCCCCTCCATGGAGATCTCAACCGTGCTCTGTTCCGTGGCGTGTACGGCGTCAATGATCTGCGAGGACAGCGTCTCAAGGTATTGCCGATCAAGCGGGTCAGACGGAATCTCCACCAGCTTGAACTCGCCGGGCCTGCCCCTCTTTGCAAGGGGCGGCTGCCTCTCCTTTAGGTGGACGGACATCGTATCAGAATCAAAGAACCGCAGAAACTCCAGGTCCTCCTCGGAGGGCCCGCGGGCGGCGTCGTCCCTCAGAAAGACGGCCGGGATCCCCTGGGACTTGGCGGCCAGGTGCTGCACCTTGTCAGACGTGTAGAGCGTGGCGCCCTCGTCCCTTGCCACGTCGGTTATTATCGCGTCTATACGCCCCGACCCGGCGAGGTCTATGTCGGCAGACGAGACGTGCTGGCCCCTGTGGGACACCTCAAGCCCGAACTGTCCGGCCGTCTCGCGGAGGTGGTCAAGCCTCTGTAGTCCCACGAACCCCTGTCCGCGCCCGGACGAGGCCTGGGACTGCAGCTCGTCGACCACTGCCTGCGGAATTATCACCTCAACGGAGCGTACCGAGCCGGATTCAATCTGGGATGCAAGCTGTCCGCTTATCACGACGCTTGTGTCTGCCACAACCTTGTCCAATCAAGGGGACGTCCACGGCTCGTGATAAAACCCTTTGTACGCAGGCACATGACGCGGCACGGCCTGGGTGCCGAAAAAAAAAGAGGCGCATGTGACGAGGCGGCGGTGTTTTTTGATGTGGGTGGTGGTGGTGATTTTTGGCGGTGGCCGGGACAGCGGCGGCGGGGCTGGGCCATGCGGCGCCAAGGCTCAAGAAATACGCGCCAAACGGGCCGGAAAATCCAACATCGCGCCGCATATTCACGGCCCTTGACTGCACGGCATGGGAAGACTGCGGCGTGCGCAGAACACCAAGTTCTACGAGGACTGCGCAGAGTATTTCAAGGCGCTCCGGTCGAAGGGCTCCACGGACTTTGAATTCGAGGACGAGTACTACTTCACAATGCCCGGAATTTCCGGCAGGGCCGAGGATTAGCAGCAGCGCGCGTCCATAAACCGGGCGCAGGGGAGGCAAACGGGCCGGCGGGAACCACAAGCCAACAGTAAAAGTTTAGGAGAGGGGCGCGTCACGCAGAGGCATGGACGGGCATCTGGAGGACCTGGCCTGCGGGGCAGTCAGGTATGCGTCAGGCCTGCCGGGAGTCGCATACTGCGATGCCAGGGCAGAGACGCGCACCGGCACACAGGTACTCGTGGAGAACGGCAGGATCGATCATGTCAGGGACGTGTCGGATTCAGGGCTCGGCGTCAGGATTCTTGACGGCGGGCGCGTCTGGAGGTTCGTGTCAGTATCCAGTCCGGAATCGGCAGACGAGGTGAAAGGCGCCATAGACGGCGCCGGCCCG
>JAPPIP010000132.1:9874-14098 GCA_028820595.1 Nitrososphaerota archaeon
GCAAGGATCACCCGCCGCGTTGCAAAGAATCCGGACCCCGACTCGATCATGTCGCTGGGACTTGAGTGCAGCAAGGCCATCTCGGGCATGCCGCACATAACAAACTCCGTTACGGCCCCGCGGTTTGAAAAGGTTGCAAAATACTTTACAAGCAGCGAGGGCGCCGACATACTCGAGGAGTATACGGACACCACAATCTCAATGACCGCGACCGCGACTGCGGACAATGCAAGGAGCGGGGGCCGTATTACGCGCACGGTCGACTCGACTGTCGGCGGCAGGGGGGGACTGGAGGTGATAGGCGGCGAGTCACACTCAAGGGGCCTGTACGTAGCGTCAAGGGCCTCTGAGCTTGCGGCGGCCGGCACGGCAAAGCGTGCGGCCGACGCGGACGTCGTAATGAACCCGAACTTTGTGGCCCTGCTCGTCCACGAAATCCTGGGCCACCCCTCAGAGGCCGACCGCGTGATGGGAAGGGAGATGGCATGGGCCGGGGGGGCGTGGTGGGGCGGCATGGTAGGCAGCAAGATAGCATCAGAGCCGCTGAGCGTGTTTGACGACCCGACCGCGGCCGGCAGCCTCGGGTGGTACGACTATGACGACGAGGGGGTCAAGTCCTCAAGGACGCAACTGGTCAAGCACGGCGTCCTGCAGGGCCACATGCAGAGCAGGGAGACTGCCGCCGCGTACGGAACCGAGCCCACGGGCAACATGAGGGCCGCCGGCTACGGGTTCATGCCGCTGATACGCATGGCCTGCACGTGCATAGAACCGGGCGACCACGCCGTCGACGAGATGATCCGGGACATCAGGGACGGATATGCAATATATGACATGAAGATACCGTCAATAGACATGAACAGGTACAACTGGAGCATCTCGTGCCAGTACGCGCGGAAGATCACAGGCGGCGAGCTGGCAGAGACGGTAAGGGACGTCGTAGTGTCCGGGACAGCCCCGGGCCTCTTCGGATCGGTGTCGGCATGCGGCAAGGACTTTGAGGTAACGCCCATAACAAACTGCGGCAAGGGGGATCCGATGCAGTCCCTAGCGATGGGAAACGGCGGCCCCTCCATACGCGGCAAGTCCACCGTGGGCAGCATATGAGACGGAGAAGAGTGGGGAGGTACGAGGCAGCATGACGGCCGCAAGACTGGATGACATAAGGGCAGACGTCGAGTCATGCCAAAGATGCGGCCTCTGCGCCACGAGAACCAACGCAGTGCCGGGCAGCGGAGGATGCGGCGCGGACATCATGCTGGTAGGAGAGGCGCCGGGCCGGAGCGAGGACGCGCGCGGCGAGCCCTTTGTGGGCGCCGCGGGCACCAGGCTGGCAGGGGCCCTGGCCAGGGCGGGGCTTGCAAGGGGCGACGTCTACATCACAAACGTGGTAAAGTGCAGGCCTCCCGACAACCGCGTCCCGACTTCCGACGAGCGGCAGCAGTGCTCAGAGTACCTCCGGGCGGAGATCGAGGCGGTCAACCCGAGCATAATCTGCATACTCGGGAACACGGCATTCGGATCCATCCTCGGGGGATCCGAGATCACAAAGAACAGGGGAAAGACCGCGTCCATGAACGGCAGGATGTATTTTGTCACCATACACCCGGCCGCGACCATATACAATCAGGAACTAAGGGGCACGTTTGATGCAGACATCAAGAACGCGGTACGGATTGCAGCGGAGATCAGATCCGGAAAGGTGATAACGCCTGACATCTCATACTGACGGACCGTACGGGGCTAGGTGCCGCGACGGCTCGCTCCCCCTGCCGAGGGGATTTTACGCGCGCGACACGGCCACGGTGGCAAGGGACCTGCTTGGCGCCACGCTGGTAAGGAGGGCGGGCGGGCAGACAATCTCGGGAGTCATATCCGAGACTGAGGCATACGGGCAGAGCGACGATCCGGCAAGCCATGCGTACAGGAACAAGACGCAGAGAAACCAGGCAATGTTCGGCCAGGTCGGCAGGGCGTACGTCTACTTTACGTACGGGATGCACTACTGCTTTAACGCGACGGCCAGGGACGCGGACAGGTCGGAGGCGGGGGCCGTGCTGATCAGGGGGATCATACCAAGGAAGGGCGTTGCCGCAATGATGAGAAACCGCAAGACCCAGAACGCGCGCATACTGGCAGACGGCCCTGCAAAGCTCACGCAGGCCATGTGCATATCCTCAGGGCAGTACGGCGAGGATCTCACGACGAGGCCGAGGCTCTGCATCACAGGCAACCCCGACTACGACGGGGCGCGTCACAACATCGTCGAGTCGGCAAGGATCGGAATCAGGGAGGCCACAGGCAAGCCCTGGAACTTTAGGCTACCTGCGTGATGCAGCAGCCGGCAACCCACGTACTGATTTACGCCCCGAGGGTCAGCGCGGTATCAAACCAAATGCAGACAGCCCTCAGAGTCAGGATCTTGAGAACAGTGCCGTGTCGCAGAGGGCGAGGACGGGAGAAAGGCAGGCGTCAATCACAGGCCAAGGGACAATCACCGGTTATTGCCATCAGTGCCGCCATCAACCGACATGTCCGCGGCCGCCGCCGTCGCGGTCGTCGTCGCGGTCGTCGTCATCGCGGTCGTCGTCATCGCGGTCAGCTGCAGCCGAACTGTCGTTTTTACTATCACGGGCATCGTCGCTTGCATCATCAAGCGTCCACGGGGCTACCCTGCCCATGACGCGCCGCCAGTCAAGTCTCAAGAGCAATATCACCACCAAGGTCATCGACGCGCCAAATACCGCAATCCCCACATAGATGGGCATCGGGCTCTCAATGTCCTCCATATACGGCTCTACAAGCGACAGGCCCAGATAGTGCGATACGAACACGATTACATAGCTCAGCACAAGCTTGCCGGCCAACGTGGCCACGAGAAACCTCTTGGGATCGTACTTTGCAAGCCCCAGCGGGATGTACACGAGATCATCGGGGATCGGAGTTGCCGCCGCAACAAACGTAGCGGCCGCCCCGTACCGCTTTACAAGCCTCTCAAACGGCCGCATGCGGTCACGCGTACTCTGCTTGATTATGCGCCTCCCCTCGTAGCTTGCAAGGAATATTATCTGCTTTGCAGCTGTGGCGGCAAACGCAGAGGTCAGGGCGAGCACGTGCAGATCAAACTTGTCCCCCACGGACATTGTTGCAAGGAGCAGAAAGCCCGGCAGCGGGACAAACGGAACAAGCGAGCCTATGAAATTGACCATTATCAGGCTCAGGTAGCCGACCTCTGGGGCAAATGGAAAGAGGTCGGCAAAGTCCACAAGCCACGTCACATGCAGGATTATTTAACCTTCAAACGCCACCCCCGCGCCAATGCCCGGATGGCGGCGCCAGCGACACGGACAATGCCGGAGCACGGTGCCTTTCAAGAAACCAGTGCCAGAAATTCTGGAAATAGCATAAATACGCGCCCCATACACAAGCGCCATGGCAAGAAGGGAAGACCTCATAGAAGTCTGCAACCAGATCGCCACGATCAGCCCCTACATACGGTTCGTAGGGGTCATAGACGAGCACGGGACGCTCATCGCATACAAAAGGAGGGACGAGCTCGCCCCGCTGCTTGACAAAAAGGACACCAAGTACCAGTTCTCCCACATCGCCATAAAGACCGATCTTGAGAGCTTCTTTGACGAGAACCTGGGCGAGATAGAGTTCGTGTGGGAGGAGCGGGAAAAGGTGCAGATCATATCGTTTGCCATCGGGAAGAACCGCATCTGGGTGTCAATAGACAAGATGGTCGTGCGCTCAGAGGTGCTCAGGATAGTAGACGCATGCCTGCCAATAGCAAAAAAGTTCCACTAACCGGCCCGCCACGCCGGCTTGCGGGTTTGGAAGAAAGTCTTGCAACATTGGCATTTCCACACGTCATAGTGGGACACATGATGGAATAGCAAAACTATTCTTCAAGCATTTGACATGCCCAGATCATGCGTCTTTCATACAACAAGTACAAAATAGTATCCGCCACGAATTCATGAAACCTGCGCAATGATCACATCATCAAATAATCCCATACAGGATTCAAATAGATCCCAGTTGACAAATTTCGAGAGGAGGTTTGGAATCTGAGGTCGGGGTTTTTGGCAGCAATAGCTGCATTTCTGTTAATTATTCCATGGGTCGACAAGGTGGAGTTTGAATTAGGCCAGATCCAGGTAGACGGAATATCCGTTCATGCCGCTGTCGCCATGACTTTGGCCGTCCTGTTTTCGATGG
>JAPPIP010000022.1 GCA_028820595.1 Nitrososphaerota archaeon
ACACATTTTCCTAATTTTGAATGAACATATCAGTCATGCAGCTTGGTTCACACCATGAAACTAGACAGAGCTGCAATCCGTTAGTTTCCGCGCAGTCCTGCTGCCACCGCAAGCGGCGTACGCTTGCGCCAGAAGTGGAGGGAGGGAAAATAGGACGGCGGTTACTTCTCACCCTGATCTCCCTGTCACGCGGCGCGGCGCTTTTTTTAGCACGGCCCTTTTGGCCCAGTTGACGGCCTGGGATATACGAGGTTGTCGGAATCACCGGCGGCGGCGGCAGCGTAGCGTGCCGCGGCCTCTGGCCGCACTGCGCACGGGACATCCCGGCCGCGCAAGGAAAGCCAGTTCCGGATCAGCCAAATATCATGCACTGCTCGCACTCGCACGACTCTTGCTGACCTGCCTTTTTGAGGCAGCGCTTGTGCTGGCCCGCCTGGCACTGCACGCAGACCTCATCTAGGTTGTCGACGCTGCTGTATTTGCGGGACTGGTCGAATCCAAATCCTCCGTCCTGCGGTCCCACCATACGGCACTGTTGCACGTGCTTGTATTTTTACCTCACTGTCAAGGCCGAGTCGACGGCGGCCCTGATCTCCACCCGGTGCGACTCTATCACCCCCCGGATCTCAAACATGTCCAAGTATCCGCCTCCCGGCGCCCTGGTGGCCTTTAGCAGGTACCGCAGTGAGCCCTCCTCTATCTTGCCAATGTAGTATCCATACAGAAAGTCAGGCTCGCTGTGGCACTTCCATATGCGCCCCGCGCTCGGAAAAGACTGCCTGACTTCGCCCGGTATCTCCAGTATGCGCCGCTGCACGTACGAGTCAAGGGATCTCCGCGCCGCCGAGTCAAGCCGCATTACTATAATATGCGGCGTTCTCTTTTAGGGGTTTTGTCACAAAAGGCACACTGCACGCTCCAAGCAGCGCGCTAATTACCATCCACCGTCCTACCAATGCCGTAGACCGGCGCATCCTCCCCTACCCAATCGACGTGCCGCCGCCATCACCGGCACCGCCACCAGAATCATCGACCTAATCATCATCATCATCATCAGTAGTGGTGGCGTCAGCATCATCATCATCATCATCATCGCCAGCATCAGACTTGGACCTGTCCCACATTCTCATGTTTCCCCTCAGCATGAAAAAACCCACTATAATTACGGCGATGCCGCCTGCAATGAAGAGAAAGAACCGGCCGACGCTTCTTATTCCCACTGGCAACAGACTGGCACCCTCGTAGGCCCAATTAGACTGTAGTGAGCGGGGCCCGCTGCGCCGCGCACGCCAGTCTCTAGATTCAATAATGGCAAGCCCGCACGCCTGCCATGTCAAGAGCAAAGCAGATCGCCGCGTGGGTTGCGATAATCGGCGGCGGCATAGGATTCTTCTTCTTCTCCCAGTATATGGCAGAGGTCATGCGCTGATGCGCGCACCGGCAGGGGCGGCGGCATTGGCTGCGACGAATGCCGCCACGATTTTGCTCAAGTGATAGGATCGGAGCCGGACATGCCGCCAGACCCAGCAAGCCGCACCGGTGCACGCATCATAACAGACGAGATCTCGGCCTTTCTTGACAAGCAGAGGCTCGGATACGTCGCGACGATCGGCCCCGGCTACAAGCCCAACGTCTCGCCAAAGGGCACCATAGCAAGATGGGACGAGGGCACGCTGATTTTTGCGGACATCCGATCCCCCGACACGGTCAGGAACATAGAGGAGAACGGCAGCGTGGAGATCAGTTCGATCGACCCCGTCCTGCGCAGGGGGTACCTGTTTGAGGGCACGGCCTCAGTCATACGGGATGCCGACATGCTCAGAAGGGCCCGTGGAATGTACGAGAGGATGGGAATCAGGAGCAAGATACGCGCAGTCATCGCCGTAGAGGTGTCGAGAATATCCAGCGTGACGTCCCCGCTGTATGACATGGGCGCGACTGAGGAAGAGGTGAGAAAGAAGTGGGGTGCGCGCCTTGCAGGGCCATAGCAGCAGAGACGGTCGCCGGATCCGTCTACTTGTCGGGGCTGTCCCGGCTCATCAGGGATTCCAGCTTGCGTTTTGTGGCCTCGTGCTGGGCCCTCTCCTGCTCAAGCATGAGCTGGGCGGCTTCTAGCTCCTTTTGCATCATGCCAAGCTTGGACTTTAGGGACGCGACCACCACGCTGGCGGCCTCTATTACCCCGGCATACCTCTGGGATCTCTCTCCCTGCTGTGACTGCGGCGCGTCTTGGCCCGGTGCGGCACCGGGGGCCTCCTGCCCCGCCGCCGACGGCTCCGTTCCGCCCTGTATGAATGCGCGCTCCGCGCTTGAGAGGGCGCCGGGCTCCGGGAACTGCTCCTGCCTGCTGAGCTCCTCCCTTGCATTGTAAAGCCGCGCGTTTATCTCCTCAAGCTCCCGCTCGGTTTCTGCCTGCTGGGTCTTGATGGCGGAGAGCGCGTGCTGTTCTGCCGATATCTTCTTCTCCAGTTCGCCGTGTGACAGCAGCGCCTCCTCTACCAGGGTTTGCACCCTTGCAAGCTCCTTCTTCTTTTCTGCAGTCTCCGCCTCTGTCTTGGCGCGGAGTTTCTGCTTTTCGTCAATCTCGGCCCGCATTCTCTCAAGACTGGCCTTGGTCGCGGACATCTCGTCCCTTTTCTGGTTGAGCTCCCGCTTGGTCTCCATCAGACTCTTGACAGAGACGCCGTACTCTTCCTTGACCTTTTTTATCCTCTGCGCTATATCCTCTTCATCGCGGGTTTGTTGTCTAAGTTCGGATTCGTGCTCACGGAGCGTTTCTGCCCTCTGCGCTGTCACATCCTCAGGCTCTCGTTTTTCGGCAGGGTGCGCGTCAGGGGCTCCCGATGGTGCAGAATTTGCCCCCGCGTCTGAGCCATTGCCGGGGGCACTCCCAGCGGCGGGGTCAGGTTTCACTTTGTCGCCATCGCGGTCACTATCTTTGTCGTTATCACCATCACCATCACCATCACCATCACCATCACCATCACCATCATTGCCGTGATCATCATGATCATTGTCATCACCGTCACTACTACCAGTACTGTCGGCGCCGCCTGCTTGGGAGAGTTCGCGTAACTGGCGCGTGTCATCGCCGTCATCCTCCTCTGCGCCGGAGGTGTCATCAGCATCGGCGGCGCCATCACCATCATCGGAGCCGTCACCTCCCCCGCCATCCTTCAGCGTGCCGGGCGCCTCGCCGTGCGGCGGATTCACCGAGTCATCCGAGTCGGGGAGATCGCTGCCAGTGTCGCCGTCAGCGTCGTCCCGATTCTCTGTCTGCCTGCCCTTGAACCTGGAAAAAAATCCCATGACGTGCCACCTGCCCACTGAAAAATGAATCTTGCCATTTACCGCCGGCCAGTCAGTCCCTCTTTCTGCCCCTCACAAAGCGCAGGAAGAACCCCAGGCCTCCTATCACCAGCCCCGCCGCAAACGCGGCCACTCCCATCTCAGGCTCCTCGGGGTGTATTGTAGGCGCCAGAAAGAGCAGGACTGCCCCCAGTATTATCAGCGCGAACCACCCGCTGTTTCTTGAGCGGTTGTGCTCGGAGTGGACCATCTCAGCTCACGCGCTCCGTTATCATCTTTGACACCCGGGCCTCCCCGATGTCGGCTATGAACGGGCCCAGCCGCGGCCCGCGGCGGCTCCCCAGTATTATCTGGTACAGGGCGGCAAATACGTCCTTTGGCTGAGCCCCGCACGACTTTGCCGCGTCGTATATGCCTGTCTGGATGTCATCTGGGGTCCCGCGCCCGGAGTCCAGCATGCGCGCAATGCTTCCGAGCGCCGCGCGCATGTTGTCGTCAACCGCAATCTCGGCGGATCCGCCCTCCTCGTCAAACTCGTCGGCGTAGTTGCCGGCAAGGCGCACGAGTTCCTCCACCTCCGGAGAGGGTTCCGGTATGGTCCCGTACTCGAGCAGTTTTTCCACGACGCGCCTGGCCCGGTCTGTCCTGTACACCCTTGCAAGCTTCGCGGCAAGCATGTACCCGACGTGCGCGCCGGGGCGCTCTGGCGGCCTTAGCAGGTTTGCATAGAGGTACAGCCCCCTGGCCTTGGCAAGCTTGGCGGGGTTCCCGCGCAGCTCCTTGCGGACGCGCCCAAAGTAGACGTCCTCGAGTTCGTTGAACTCGTCCATGAGGGAGGGCACGTCCTCGCGTATGCCAAGCTCGCGCGCGCCTGCGATTCTCTTGTACAGCAGCAGCAGTATGGACTGCGGGGAGCCGAACTCCAGCCACCTTTGCGCCGTCAGTACGTTGCCTGCAGATTTCGATATCTTCTTGCCGCCCTTGTCAAGGAACATCTCGTATTTGGCGTGGTGTGGAGGCGCGTACCCCAGCACGTGCTCGGCCACCCAGTCGTTGACCCTTACAGAGTCCATTATGTCCTTGCCGTATGCCTCGAACCTGACGTCAAATGCGGCCCACCGGGCGGCAAACTCCACCTTCCAGGCGAGCTTGCCAAGAGAGCCCCCGTCGATCTTGGCGCAGCCCGAATGGCCGCATCCGGATATGGCGCGGCCGGCCATCTGGGTGTCGCGGCACTCGTAGGATACCGCGCGCGCCGACTCGTCGTATGATACGGCCTGCGCCGTGTAGAGCCTGCTGCACGACTCGCACACCGGAAAGTACGGCAGCGACATCTGGTACTTTGACTGGCCTACCATCTCGGCAATCTTCTCGCCGATCTCGGCGCTGCGGCACAGTATGGCGTGAATCTGGTCCCTGAGCAGCCCTTGCCTGTACGTGTCGTACGCCCGCCTGAACTCGTACTCGATGCCGACCCTGTCAAGCCCGTCGAGCAGTATGCTGCTCATGTGCGCGCCGTACGAGTCGTGGCACGAGAACGGATCCGGGATGAGTGAGACGGGCCTTGCCAGGTGTTCCTCAAGCGAGGCCGGCAGCCCGTCGGGCACCTTCCGCAGCCCGTCCAGATCATCAGAGTAGGCGACCAGCTTTGAGTCGTATCCGAGGTTGCCCAGCGCCAGCTTGACGCCGTAGGCCCTGGCCGCGTCACCCAGGCTGCCTATGTGGGGAATGCCAGAGGCGCCAAGCCCGCTCTCGACTATAATCATGCCGGTGTCGCGCCCAAGCGACTCCTCGCGGCGCACAAGCTCGTATGCAAGCTTGTCAAGCCACGTCCCGTGCCCGATGACGTCCCCGCTCCCGTCGCGGCTGCTGCTGTTGCCGCCGCTGCCGCGGCCGTCGTCGCGTGAGCCTTCCGCCGTCGCCTTTGCAGCATCCCGCGTGTCAGTCATGGTAGCACCGCCCGCGTACCCGGCGTTGCAACTGCCAGCATCATAGTCACAGTCACCACCAACGTCGCCACCACTACAGATCCCTTGCCATGTAGGGCCCATATAACGAGTATCCCAGCTTTCGATAATACTCCCTGGTGCCAATGGCGCTTATCACCAAAAGCCTGTGCGCGCCGAATCTTTCTCGCGCCACGTTCTCGGCGTTTTCCACCAGGGCCCGTCCCAGCCCCGAGTGCTGTATCGCGGCGCCCGAGACAGGGGCAGTCGACGGCGAGGCGCCCAGTCCCACCATCCTTCCATAGACGTGCAGCTCCCTTATGAGGCACGTCCCGGCCGAGACCTCGGGCCTGTGCGCGCCGGGCCCCGGACTGCGGAGCCGGACAAACCCGTATATCCTCTCGGCATCGTCCTCGTACGATATGAACGCCTCGTTGCCGCCTGACGAGTCGTAGTGGACGACGTCAAGGCGCAGGGCGTCCGGCCCCGCATGCGCGGGCTGTCCGGCGTCACTATTGTTGCCGCTGCTGCTGCCGCTGCTGTCATTGCCATTGCCCGCACGTCCATGCGCCCCATCACGCCCGTCATTATAATCATCACGAGCGTTGCGGCGGAGCGACAGTCCTGCCTCCCTGCACCTGATGCACCTGCACGGAGTCCCCTGCTCCTCGAGTCTCTGGCGCACCAGCTGCCTGAGGTTCCCCTGCCGGGGGCCCGCCACTATCTGCGACGGCGGAATCTCCCTCTGGACGCGCATTATGCGGACCCACTTTGGGATCCTTCTCTTTGCCTCTGCAAGGACGCGTATCATCTCCTGATCAGAGTACGGCGCATACCTTCCGTTCCGGTACTCCTCGTACAGGGGCGTGTCCCGTATCACGAGCGACGGGTATATCTTCAGCATGTCGGGCCTCAGGTCCGCATCGTCGTACAGCCTGGCAAAGTCCTCTATGTCCATGTCCGGCGTCATTGTGGGCAGGCCCGGCATCATGTGCGCGGCAATCTTGTACCCGGCATCCTTTGCAAGTTGGAACGACCTTGTCACGTCCGCATACGTGTGCCCCCTGTTGGTGATGCGGTACACGTTATCGCGCAGCGACTGGACGCCGATCTCCGCCCTCGTGGCACCGTAGCCAAGCATGGAGTCGATGTGCCCCTCCATGCAATAGTCCGGCTTGGTCTCCACCGTGAGCCCGACGCAGCGGACGCGCGACGTCTCATTGAGGAGCTGCGCCTGCGCCAGGCTGTCTGACGCGGCGCCGTTCAGCGCGTCATAGCACGACTTTACAAAGGCTTCGCGGTACTGCCGCGGCATGAACAGGAACGTCCCGCCCACTATCACGATCTCAGTCTTCGAGGTGTCGTGGCCGAACGCCTCCAGCTTCTCCAGCTTGGTGCGTATCTGCGGGACCGGATCGTGCTCGTACCTTATGGCGTCCAGCGCGGGCGGCTCGGCCCCGGTATAGCTGTTAGGGGTGCCGTACTCGGGCCCTCCCGGGCAGTACGTGCACCGGCCGTGGGGGCATGCAAAGGGCTTTGGCATCACGGCCACCACGGCGACGCCGGAGGCCGTCTTTGCGGGCTTTTTGAGGAGCATCCGGCCCAGGGCCGCGAGCCCGGGATCATCCTGCAGCCGGCTCAGCTGGCTGCTGCCGCCATTGCTGCTGCTGTTGCGGTTGTTGTCGTCGTACTCGCCATGCGCTAAACTGCCGCCGGGCATGCCGGAGGCCGCGGCCGACAGAATCTCGCGGTTCTTCGGCACCCTTGGCAGCCCGTACCTGGAGCACGCGTCAAATATGACCCGGCGCACGCGTCCCGGGTCGTGGCCGGCCCCCGACCCGTCCATCTCAAGGAGCGCGGACGCAATCTCGCGGCAGGCGCGCCTCATCTTGCCCGCCGCGTCCGTGCGCGGGGGAGAGGTCAGGGCCATGTCGCGGCACCGCGCCAGGCTTGGCGGCAAGTCACATACGGCGGCCCCCCGGCGGAAGTCGGTTCTCGCATCTAGAACACCACCCTCTCCTCTCCGGGGCCTTCCTCCCCGTCCCCCCCGGACTCGGGCGCCTGTCCGGGCTCCGAGGCGGGTTCGTTCCTGTACAGCATCTTGAGCCATATCGGCGTGATTATGGTGGTGAGCGCGACCATGATCACGACAGTCGAGTACACCTCCGACGTCAGTATCCCGGCGCCCACGCCGACGCCGGCCACGATGAGCCCCACCTCGCCCCTGGAGACCATCCCGACCCCGACGCGCATCCCGCGCATCCGGCTCTTGAGGAACAGCATCGCCGGAATGCCGCATCCGAACAGCTTTGTGGAGATTGCAATCACCATTATGACCCCGCTGAGCATCAGCACGGTCGCGTCAACCGACCTAAAGTCCACCTGGGCCCCTATTATGGCAAAGAACAGCGGCGCAAATATCAGCGCAATCTTCTGCGTGTACAGCCCGACCACCTTGAAGATCTTCGTGGTGGACAGCGCCATGCCGACTGCAAAGGCCCCCACTATGGGGGACAGCCCTATGGAGCCGGCAAACGCGGCGGCCCCGAAGAACGACGCCGTGGCTATGCCCTCCACGCTGCCCTCGGCCTTCCAGAACCGGGTGGACATCAGGCGGGGCATTATGACCACCGAGGTTATCAGCATGGCCGCGAAGAACCCGAGCACCTGCAGTATGGTTATCGTCACCTCCGTAACATCGAGGCCCTCAAGCCCGTCTGCGCTGCCTGCAATCGACGTCACCACCGAGAGTACCGCGATTGCCAGTATGTCGTCCACGATTGCGGCCCCTATGATCAGCCGCGCCTCCGGCGACTTTATCTTGCCAAGCTCGTTGAGCACCTGGACGGATATCGCGATGCTCGTCGCGGTCAGCGCGGTCGCGATCATCATGGACTGGAGCGCGTCGAACCCGAACCACTGGAAGACCATCAGCCCCGCAAAGAACGGGACGACTACGCCGAGCGTCCCGACCGTAAAGGACGCCTTGCCGCCGCGCAGAAACTCCCGCGGCGTCATCTCGAGGCCCGCCATGAACAGTATCACGATTGCTCCAATCTCGCCGAGCAGCTTCAGCTCGGGCCCTATCTCCAGCAGCTTCGAGCCGTCTATGATGAGAAACGAGCCGAGCGCAAAGGGCCCCACGATCATGCCGGCGAGAAGCTCGCCGAGTACGATCGGCAGCTTTAGCCGCAGGAACAGCTCCGCCATCAGTTTTGCGGCAAACAGCAGTATCCCCACCGCAATGATAATCTCGATAAAGCCCGCCTCGGCCGCCATGCAGTTCGCGTGCCCAACGTGCAATATATACGGCCACGCCGTCCTGCCGCCCCGGAACACGCGCGCGCAGACCCGTATTCCGCACGGCGCCGGCAGGATTGTCACTGCATGGCGCCGGCAGCCCTTCCCTCAGATGCGCCGGTACCTGCGGGCGCCCCTGCGGGAACTGGTAACTTGACGTGGGTTGTGAATGCACGAACTCCCGCCAAGTTACCAGTTCACCTTACACGTAAGACGTATGGAACCTATGAGATCGCACATATCGTTGATAGAAAAAAGAAAGAAGACTTAGCATAACGGCAAGCCTTCTTCTGCCTGAGACGCACTCTATAAGGGGCCTAGTTTGCATAAAAATCTAGTGGATCTAACGTGTTTTATAGTAAAAAAAATGCCAAACGGTACGTGGGCCGGTAGTATAACGGCAGTACGCTTGCCTGAGACGCAGGAGATACGGGATCAACCCCCGTCCGGTCCACGCTCTCCCTGACTGCTTCAATGGGGCCGTCCTGCGGAACTGGTAACTTGACGTGGGTTGTGAATGCACGAACTCCCGCCAAGTTACCAGTTCGCCTCTGCGGGCGCCCCTGCGGGCATGGGCGGCGCCGCCAAGCGCGTCCGAGCGCCCGCGCATGCAAGTAGTGCCGCGCCGTCGGATCCGGCCGATGCGTCCGGCCAGGCCGATGTCACGCGATGCGTGTAGACCTGACCGTGACTCCGGCGTTTGCCGTAACGCGGCCTATGCGCCTTGAGCGTATGCGGTATCTTGAAAACGCCCTTGTGATGGCAGGGGCCGAGTCCTCCGGGGCCACCACGCAGAACCCCACGCCCATGTTAAAGGTGCGGTACATCTCGCTCACTGGTATGCGGCCGCGCTCCATCACAAGCTGCATTATCCTCGGCATGGGGGGCAGGTCGTCGATCTCAAACCCTATGCGCTTGAGCCTCGTCAGCTTGGTAAAGGAGCCCCCCGTGATGTGGGCAAGGCCGTGTATCTCGATCTTGGCGTCCCGTATCATGTTCAGCACGGGCTTGACGTAGATCTCAGTCGGCTCCAGCAGCGCGTCCCCTACGGCGGGCCCTCCCCGGTACAGCTTTGAGCGGAGGGGCGTGCCGTCGAGCGCCTTTCTTGCAAGCGTGTACCCGTTTGAGTGCAGTCCAGTGCTGTGGGCGCCGATTATGACGTCGCCCCTGGCGATGCGGCCGCCGAGAATCCCCGCAGTGCCCCTCTCTGACTGGGGCAGGAGCCCGACCACCGTGCCGGCAAGGTCGAACTCGAATTTTCTGCTGTTGCCGCCACCCCCAAACAGCCCCGGCATCACCGCGGTCTCGCCGCCGACTATGGGCACGGCGCCCCTCCTTGCCCCCCTGGCAAGCCCCCGGGCAATCTCGGCGAACTTGGGCTCGTCGTTCCGGTTCGCCGCAATATAGTTTACAAACGATATGGGGGTGGCGCCCGTGCATATCACGTCGTTGACGTTCATGGCCACGCAGTCTATCCCGACCGTGTCGTACCTCCCCAGCGCGTTTGCGACCATCACCTTTGTCCCTACCCCGTCCGTATGGGTCGCTATGCGCGCGCCCCCGCCGCCGATCCTGACGATCCCGGCATAGTGCCCGAACCCGTGCTCCACCCGGACCGCATCCTGCGCCCGGTGCGTGCCGGCTATTATGCGGCCTATCCGGTTCTGGCTCTTCTTGATCGACGCAATGTCGACCCCGGCCGACTTGTACGTGGTGGCCGTTTCACATCGGCCCCCGCTTGACGCGCCGCGTGCGCCCGCATGCCGCCGCGTACCGAGTCATGAATCCACACGCGGGACGCACCTGATAAATTGCTTCACATGCATCCACAACAACGCGCCGCGCCATGCGTGTTAATTACCTTTGGCAGTCGCGTTTGAGGGCGGGATGGGGGGGGGAGAGTGACAAGCGGCGTCACATCCAGGGGGGGGGGATGATGCCGTCGGGCCGCTCTTCTGACGCGCGCCCGGGGTTCCGGCGCCGGGACAGCTGCCAGCGCCGCGTCCTATGATCATCTCCTTTAAACATGACACCCATGCCGTACAGGCATGGAAGAGGTCCTGGCCAGCGCCGCGCTCGTGGCGGCGGGGCTGGCCCTGCTCTGCCTTGGCGGCAACTGGCTGGTGGGCGGAGGCGAGAAGATTGCAAAGAGGTTCAGGGTGAGCAGTTTCGTAATCGGCATGACGGTCATCGCATACGGGACGTCAACACCAGAGCTGGCGGCCAGCGTTGCGGCCGCCACGGGCGGGTACGGGGCCATCATACTCGGAAATATCATCGGCAGCAACATAGCAAACGTCGGCATGGTGATAGGAATATCCGCCGTGCTGATCCCGTTGGCGGTGGGAAGGGACGTCCTGCGCAAGGAGATCCCAGTCATGATCGGGGCGTCCGTGCTCTTGGTCGCGCTCTCGGCAGACGGGGAGGTGTCGCAGTACGACGGGTTCATCCTGCTTGCAGGTCTCGGTGTCGTCACGTACAGGACGATGAGGATCATCAAGGGGCAGAGGGCGGAGGCGGGCGGGGCGGGGCCATCGGAACCGCCGGACGGCCGGCCGGAACCGGGTTCGGCGCAGGCCCATCAGCCGGTCGGCAGGTTCTATGCAAGGAACGTGGGCACGATAGGCGCGGGAATCGCCCTGTTGTACGTGGGCGCGATTCTCACAGTCGACCATGCGGCAATACTGGCAAAGACGTTCGGCCTCTCAGAAAAGGTGATAGGCCTGACGGTGGTGGCAATCGGAACGTCGCTGCCGGAACTGATTACGTCCATTATGGCGATCCGCAGGGGCCAGCAGGACATAGGCGTGGGCAACATAATCGGCAGCAACATCTACAACGTGCTCATGATCATGGGGGTGGGCGCCGCGCTCGGAGGCGTTGCGATATCGGACGACGTGTGGGTAGACTATGGGATCATGCTTGCGTTTGGCGCCGCGCTGCTGGCCGCGCTAAAGACGGGGCGGGTAGGCAGGCGGGTAGGCATATGCCTGGCGGCGGGCTATGCGGCATATCTTGGAGTGTCGCTCCTGAAGTAACCGGCGACGCGCTTACAGGCACAAACGGGCGCCGCCAATCACACTCCATCCCATACTGTTCTTCCCTCCGCTCACTCCGCTCTTGTCACCTACTCACACTCTCCTCCCCTCCCCCCCCGGGCCATCATTTCACGGCAGGTGCCAGACACCCGCCCCACAAGGCACCGGGCGCGTCTTGTGGATCGCGAGCATGCGCTCAGACCGGAAGATTCATGCCCGTCTGTCAGTACAGATTTCAGTCGTAAACTAGAGTCCGCACGATCACGATGTACCAACGTTGATGATTCCCACTTTGATCAGATACTCGAGGGACTGAATGTACACCTCATCAGGTATCAGTCCCCGAACCCACCATTCGGCGGTCTGTCGTACCCAGTCGGGAATGTCGCGTACCATATTGCCCATCTCCTGCGGTTCCGCAATCCCAGGTGGCTGTTGCGGCGGATCCTGATTGCCCCGGTTTGGTGTCACATCTGACAGTCTTGACACGCCCTCAAAACATGCAACCTCTGTACCGTCTGTAAACAGTATGGAGCATTTTGTGCCATCTGTCCGTATGTTAACGTGCCCGTCGCGCCCTGTTTGTAGTTGAACTACGCCGTTTGACGCATATCTATCCCGGGTTTCTTGGTGCGGATGGCCGTATCGATTGTCTTCGTCTGCGGAGAATATTACCAGTTCCGGTGACGTGGCCGTAATGAACGCCTGCGTGTTGGACGTCTTGATTGAGCCGTGGTGCGGCGCGTTCATGATGTCTATGTCCAGCTTGTCGCTTGGAACGTTGTTGACAAGCCATGATTCTGTGGCTTCCGTGGCATCCCCCGTGAACAGGAACTCCAGATTCCCATACTCCAGCAGCGACACAATTGAGTTTGCGTTCTCATCATTGCCCATGCCTTGCGTTGGCGGACTGAGAACCTCGATTGTCATACCGTCAAAGCTCTCTGACTGCCCTGCGCTTACGTGGGTCCTTATGCCTGCAGATAGTGTTAGAAACTTCCCTACCGTGGCCGTCGTCTTTTCTGTGCCCATAAACCATATCTCGTTTACCGTGTAATCGCGGTCTTCTAGCAGGTGGTTAAATCCGCCCACGTGGTCTGCATCCCCATGCGTGGCTATTGCCAGATCGATTACGTCTACGTTGTTCTGCTCCAAGACGCTTTTGACCTCTTGGTATCTTGACTTGAACCTGTCGCCTGCATCCACTAGTATGTTTGAGCCGTCCGGTGCCTGGATCAGTGTCGCGTCTCCGGATCCGTCCATCTCGATGTATGTTATGCTCAGGATACCAGGTGGCGCCTGCGCCTGCCCTGCCCTAGGTTGTATGTCGTCCGTTACCGCGTGTTGTGTCGCTTGCGCCTGTACCATTCCCGCAGCCAACAGAGCCACTGCAATGACGGCAGTCACGATCGTTATGTTTCTCATTGCGTTGATCCGTATGCGGGCTCTTATAACTTTGAAATCATGGTAAGTCTAGAGGCCAATTACAGTAGGACCAAGATAGGGACCAGATATCGCCGGTTTGAATATCCTTCATCTCCAAGCGTACTCGACACATCTATTCCCTACTTCAATGATATTAGCGCCTTCTCGTTCATCACATAGCCTAGCTTCTTGTTCTCTTTTCTAAGCCACACTATCGTGTGCAGGTCTCTCTTTAGTTTGTTGCATGGGCCGCACAGCAGAATCCTGCTTCTAAGTAGGTTTGAACCGCCTGCAGACCTAGGCTCTTTGTGATCAAGCTCAAGATACCTGTCATGTAGTTCGATGCCGCATCCCTCACAACATGAACCGTTCTGTTCTAACGTGTGAACCAAGCTGCATGACTGATATGTTCATTCAAAATTAGGAAAATGTG
>JAPPIP010000060.1 GCA_028820595.1 Nitrososphaerota archaeon
TTTTATCCGGGCGGGGCCGCCCCGTCTTCCGCGGGGGGGTTGGTCGCGCGTCCGGCCCGCCCCCGGGGCCCCGTCCGTCCGGGGGGCCCCAACCCCCCCGGCCCCCCCCCCCCCCCACCGGCGAGCTGCACACTTTAATCATGGTTCACTGCACGGATCAGTAATGAGAAGCAGACAGACAATGACAATTGCGGCTCTGGCGGCCGCGGTAGCGTTCATGTTGGCCGCCGCGCCGGCAGTCGCAAACACTGACATCCTCGCAGACATCGAGAAGGCCATAACCGACCTCCAGAAGACCGACAAGAAGCTCAAGAAGGACGTCCGGCAGCTCGCAAAGCAGGTCGAGGCGCTCCAGCAGGAGAACGAGAAACAGCAAAAGCAGATCAAGAGGCTGAAGGACTTCCGCGGCGACGCAAGGGAGAACATATCGGACATGCGCGATTACGACGACGCAGTAGCGCACTTGTCGACGCTGTCACATCTCCCCGCAGACAGAACTCACCAAGTCGCAAGAGTGTTAGCGCAGATGTACGGGTACTCGGAAGGATACAACGACTTCAGAGATTGGCACATTGCAATGTCACAGAACAACTACCTCGAACATGTCAAGAAAACGGACCAAATGCCAGGGGATTCGTTCATCATTGCCCATCAAGCCGAACTAGGCGAGGATCTGGAGACATGTGAGGCGCGGGTGCAGTATGTACCGGTTGAAGCGGGAAGCTTAGCGGATTCGCCACTCTCCTGTGACCCCGGAGGCGACTTCGAGCTTTGGGCAATGGAGGGAACCGACGCTTTCGTGATGCTGGCCCATGACGCAGAACAGCCCATACAGTTGTTCGGGTTGTTCGATTCTATCTGGGTCGAGATGGAACCATACTTTGGAGAGATCGGCGGCGACTATATGATGTACAATGTGCCGCCCGGCTTTTACACGTGGCATGTCGGACAGTACAACGGGACGTTGACGATCAACACATACCCCGCGTACGGATTCGACGAATTCTACCCGTAGGCGCCCAAACTCCCTTTTTCATTTTTTCAAAGTCCGCGCGGCCCGTCCTGCCGGCATGGTGATGATCTCCCAGAACCCCCCCCCCCCTTGCAGGCCTGATCATGCCGGCGCGCAGGACTTGGAGGGTACTGGTGCCAATTCGTGACCTGCGGCTTGGATGGATAGGTACTGGTCACGAATTGGCACCAGCACCGCGCCACGCGATGATTATAAGAAAGCGGGCATACGCCACAGCATGAGCTGTTCAGGAGAGATAGTCGAGAGGGAGGAAGAAGGGGCGGACCTGATCCAGATAAGGCCCGCCGTTGCAGAGCAGCTCAAGAAGGCAAAGTACGGCGTCTCGGACCACTCTACAGTCGAGCTATGTCACTGGACAAAAAAGGCGTTCAGGGGCGAGGGAAGCTGCTACAAGCACAAGTTCTACGGCATCAGCACGCACAGGTGCATGGAGTTCTCGCCGGCCGGCATGCACTGCGAGAACCGCTGCATATACTGCTGGCGCCCCATGGAGTTTTACGAGTCGCTTAACATGGAACCCGGGCAGGTGGCCGAACCGGAGGACATACTGTCAAGCCTGATGGCGGAGAGGAAGAGGCTGATAAACGGATACTATGGCGATCCCCGAAACGACAAAGAGAGGCTCGACGAGTCGCTCCTCCCGGCCCACTACGCGATATCGCTGTCCGGGGAGCCCACGATGTACCCAAAGCTGCCGGAGATGATACGGTACCTGTACACGCTCGGGGCCACAAAGTCAGTATTCCTGGTGACCAACGGGCAGGAGCCGCAGATGATAAGGCGCATGAAGGAGGAGCCCGATACGCTTCCCACGCAGCTGTACCTGTCCACGAACGCGGCCGACCGCGACTCGTTCATGGGGATAAACAGGCCCAGGTACGAGGACTCTTGGGAGCGGTGGAACGAGACCCTGTCCATGCTGAGGGAGCTGCCGACCAGGACCGTCCTGCGCATAACGCTGATCAGGGGATACAACGACGGCAACGACATGGTGCCGGCCTTTGCAAGAATGCTTGACGAGTCAAGCCCGCACTTTGTGGAGATAAAGTCCTACATGCACATAGGGCGCTCCAGAAACAGGCTCGAGCGCGACGACATGCTGGAGATGGACGAGGTAAGGAAGTTCGCGGAGGGCGTGGCGCGCCGCAGCGACTCGTTCTTTGTGATGGATGAGAGCGAGATATCAAGAATTGTCATACTGCAGAACGGCAGTCGGAAGATCAACAGGTACATCGAGGCGTACGCGCAATAAGCGGGCGCGGACGTGCCGGCGAAGCTTGACAGTATACAGCTCAAGGATTTGGCATCCCGCTCGATTCACAGTATGTGCAAGTTATACCGGGCCATCATCATCATCATCATCATCACCATCATGTATTTCAACTCTGATACTTGAGTCGGGTGCGGACATAGATGCAGTAACCACAAGTCCGCCGATGATAAATTGTAATCAACATGTCAAAAACAATGGCAATCTTGGTAAAAATGCCCATGCCCCCAGGTGGCTAACCCGCGTACCATTTTGCAAACGCCTTTAGCGCACCTGTCCGGTGCGAGGCCCCGATCTTTTGATCAGGGCCCATCTCCGCAAACGTCTTGTCCTGGCCGTCCGGCACGAACACGGGGTCGTACCCCCAGCTCTTTTCGCCCCGCGATACCTCGGAGATCACCCCGCGCACCGACGCCTCAAACGCGCGGCTCTCCGAGCCGTCGTCGTACGCTATGGCGGCAGAGAACGTGGCGCGCCTGTCGCCGCTGCCGTCAAGCAGCCTCAGGATGCCCGCGATCCCGATCGTGCGCAGGGCATAAGACGAGTACGCCCCGGGGAAGCCGCCCAGCGCCTCGATGAACAGCCCGTCGTCCTCCACGATCACGGGCCTGCCAAGCCTGCCGTACGCGTCGCGCGCCTTTGCCCGCGCTATTATGGCAAGCTCGTCGGACTGGATTTCTTGCAGGCTGGCGCGCTCGTACTCGACCCGCACGCCGAGGCCCCTCAGCACCGGCAGCGCCTCGTCGTACTTGTGGCGGTTTGAGGACACAAACCGCACTGTATCGTCAGACGACCGTCGCATAGCGTCCGCGCCCCTCTATAACCGAGACGAGCCGCACTATCTTTGCGCGCCTCTCGTATCCGACTGCCCGCGCGTACCCCTGCAAAAGCTTCTTCCAGGACTCGGCCATTATACGCGCGTGCGCGCTGTTGAGGATCTCCTTTATGAGCCGCATGTCGACGGCGTGATCCTCCGGCTTGGAGGTGCTCTGCGAGAGCCCAAAGTCTATCATGTACAGCGCGTCGCGCCCGCCGTCATATACAAAGTTCGACGTGGTCAGGTCCCCGTGCATTATGCCGCTCCGGTGCAGGGTTCCGACCATGCGGCCCATGCGGGCGGACAGCCCCACTATGTCGTCGTCCGGCAGGCCCTGCACCACGGAGCCCGGGACGTCCTGCATTATAATGGCATAATTCGCGGTGTCCACCAGGTATACGAGCGGGGTGGTCACGCCGAGGGAGCGCGCGTGGGACAGCATCTGCGATTCGCGCGAGGTGCGCTGACGCCTTATGCGCGCGTCCAGCTGCGGGACGCGGTAGCCCTTTGGTTTTCTGACCTTTAGTATGGCGTCCCTTCCGTTCCACGAGCCGCGGTATATGTCGGCCTCGGCCCCTTTCTTTACCAGCTTCATCGCAAGTCACGGCGGGTTGCGTCAGCTATCATTATAACCATAATGATCCATAGTCGGAGCATGGAGGGCGGGGAGAAGAGGATAAGGCAGGAGGACTGCAGCGAGGACGGACTGGGGCCGGGCATACTGACCCTGACAAACAGGCGCATCGCGTTTGACAAGACGAGGGCCCGCATAATGGACTTTAGCAAGAACGTGGGGGACACCGTGCTTGACGTCCCGCTCAGGAGCGTCACCAAGACGTGGAAGGAGGGACTGCTCATGAAGAAGGTGTGCTTTACGGCGAGGACCGCGCAGGGCGAGGACACCTACAAGTTCGGCGTATTCAGCTCGGGAAGCTGGAGGGACGCGATAAGCGAGGCAGTCGAGGACGACGCCAGTAGCCGGCAGGAATAGTCAGTACTCGACCCGCACCGTGTCAAGGCGCCAAGACTGGGTGACAAACGTGTCGGACATTGCGGCGCCCCGCTTTACGTTTGACTCCAGCAGCCCGGTCCAGCAGATCTGGCTGCCGCAGTCACCGGCGTATTTCAGAGGCACCACGAAGAACCTGCACGAGTGGCGCCTGCAGACGTCGGACAGCATGGCCGACAGCCGCTTGTTTGCGGCGACACCCCCCACTACCATCAGTTCGCGCTTGCCCGTAAACGAGAGGGCGCGCTCGACGGCCTCGCCGATCATCGCAAACGCGGTCTCCTGCAGCGAAAAGCACGCCGAGTACTTGTCGGATTTTGCGGCCGACTTTGCGGCCGACAGCAGCCCCGAGAAGGAAACGTCGTTGCCCTTTACGGTGTAGGGGAGCGGCACGTATCGCGGCGGCGGCGGCTGTTGCTGCTGCTGTTGTTGTTGCTGCTGCTGCTGTTGTTGTTGTTGCCGGCGACGGGCGGTGCGTCGCGCATCTTTGCCACTGTTGCCGCCGCCGTCGCCGCCGCCGTTGCCATAATTATCACTGGTGCCGTTACCACCACGGCCCGCGGGCGAAACGCCGGGCTGCCGATCCTGCTGCGCCATCTCCTCGATGACCCTGCCGCAGGGGGACGCAAGCCCCAGCGCCCGCCCGAACTGGTCAAGCAGCTGCCCCAGGGTAATGTCAAGCGTCTCGCCAAACACGCGCCACTGCCTGTCCAGAAACGCCAGCAGCATGGTGTGCCCCCCCGACACGAGCAGTACCAGCGGATTCCTTGCGCCCGTAAGCAGCTTGCCAAGCTCGATGTGCCCTATGGCGTGGTTCACAGGATAGATTGGAATGCCGTGAAACGACGCAAGCGACCGTGCCACCACGGCTCCCACGCGCAGGCAGGGGCCCAGCCCGGGCCCCGCCGCGTACGATATCAGGTCGATATCGGCAACCGACGTCTTGGACTCCTCCAGGCACTGGGCGAGCACCCCGGGGGCATGCTCCACGTGGTGGCGCGAGGCCTCCCTCGGGTGTATTCCCTCCCCGTCGTCGGGCCTGTATACGTGGCGCACGTCGGAGAGTATCCGGCCCCTGTCATACCCGGTCTTCTCCATTATGGCGCACGAGAACGTGTGGGCGGTGCTCTCGATGCCGAGCCCGAGCACCCTCTTCTTTCTCGGGGCCGCGGCGCCCGATTTAGTCGATGTCGCCGTCGTTATCGTCATCTTCCCCACCATACGCGTCGCGCAGCCCGCTCCGTCACGATCATCATCCCCTGCTCATGGTCGACACGATCTTTATCACGTCGCCGTCGCTCAGCTGCTTGTCCCCGCTTATCCGCTGCTTTGTCTTGCAGTCTATGGCGTGCAGGAGCCCCTCGGCCAGGTCAGCGTGGACGGAGGCGGCCAGGTCCCGGACGGTGGATCCGCGGGGCACCAGCCGGGAGTCGGGCAGCACCTGTCCGTCCTTGTTCGTAAGTCTGGTCTCGTCCTCCACCGGATAGACCACGATATACCCCAGAATCTCAAAGACGGCCGTGTCAAGCAGTTTCTGCACGCCCGTGTCAGACATGCGGGACAGGATGGCGGCCGCCATGTCGAGCGCCTTTCTCTGCTGCGGCGCCAGCTTGTCCGCGGCGCCCGGCGCGACCTCAAACGAGCCGGCGCCCGGAGCGTACGTGATCACCCCGGCCTTGGCCGCCTTTCGCAGCAACAGCTCCGTCTCGGCGCTGCACGGGACCACCCGCGCGTCGTCCGACGCGCCGGCAAGGGCCGCTGTCGCGCCCCGGATGCCGCCGCCGCACAGGTCGGCCTTGTTTGCCGCGATTATCATCGGCTTTGCGTCGGCGCGCAGGCGGCGGGCAAAGGATGTGATGTCGGACTCGGACCACTCGGCGGGCCCGCGCCCCTCAAGGTTCATGCCCGCAAGGACGCGGTGCACGTCGGACGCGGTTATGCCCAGTCCCGAGAACCGCTCGGCGATGCCGTCTGCCAGCTTTGTGCGCTTTTGGCCAACCTCGCGGATTATCCTGTCCCAGTCGCGCATCAGTATGTCCGCAAACCACAGGTCGAACTCGTCCCTCACGAACCTGACGTCCTCGGCCGGGTCGTGCGTGCCGGCCGCGACCGGCTGCCCCTGTATGTCGGTGGTCCCGGCCGCGTCCACCACGTGTATCAGGATCTCGGCCTGCCGCGCATTGTCAAGGAACTTGTTTCCAAGCCCCTTGCCCTCGTGCGCCCCGGGCACCAGCCCGGCCACGTCGATCAGCCGCACGGGCACCAGCCGGGTGCCGTCCCGGCACAGGTCGTTCTGGTGCTCGAGCCCAAAGTGCGCGCAGGCGCACCGGGTCTCCACGTGCGCGACCCCCACGTTGGGCTCGATCGTAGTGAATGGAAAATTTCCCGACGGGACTGCAACCTCAGTCGCGGCAGAGAAGAATGTCGACTTGCCCACGTTTGCCTTGCCCAGCAGCCCAATCTGCATAAGGCGACGGCGGCCGCCTGCTTCATATTAGTATCGCATCGCAAAATGCACCAATGGACGGCGGGGACATCTCAGGGGAAGGAGAAGAATTCCGGCGCATCATACTGATAACCGGCACCCCCGGGGTCGGCAAGCATACCGTGGCCAGGGCCCTCCAGTCCCGGATGGAGCAGGCGGGGGACGCGGGCTGGCAGATAGTCGACATAAACGAGGTGGCGCGCGCAGAAGGGCTGCTTGATGCCGCGGGGGGTTACGACCCCGCGTCGGACACGACTGACGTGGATGCCAATACACTGTCAGACGCGGCGCGCGGCGCACTCGCGGCCCCGGGCAGGTACATCGTCGTGGGACACCTGGCGCCGTATGTGGTGCCGGCCGACGACGTGATACTTGCAGCCGTACTGAGGAGAAACCCGTACGAGCTGATCAGGGTGTACGAGGAGAGGGAGTACTCGGAGCGCAAGGCAAAGGAGAACGCGGGGGCCGAGATGCTCGGGACCATATCGTTTGACACGTACGCTGCGCGGTACGGGGCGACGGGCCAGTACGACACCACCGGCAGGGGGGCGCAGGAGACCGCGCGCGTGATACTGGCCGACGTGGGGCGCCTATGCCGCGGGGGCGGGAGTGGGGACGGGGACGGCCTGGCGCCGCAGTCAGCATCGCCGGATTCATCGGACACAGGTGGTACTTGGGAGCCCGGCGAGCGCATAGGCTGGCATGCCGACAAGACCTCGTACGAGAAGATGCTCAGGGACATCATGCCCGGCTGGCCCGGCGGCACGGTATGATTAATTAGCCAATCATGGCGCGACGACTCCATGCGGTTTGAGATTCAAAAAACGGATCTGGCCGCCCGCATAGGCAGGATGCAGACGGGACACGGGACGGTGGAGACCCCCGCGTACGTACCGGTCATACACCCCGCAAAGCAGACCATTCCGGCATCCCGCATCAAGGAGATGGGCTTTGACATCGTGATAACAAACGCATACATCACAAGGAACACCTACGGCCACGACGAGGCCGTCAGGCGCGGCATACACGACATCATCAAGTACGACGGCGCCATAATGACCGACTCGGGCGGATACCAAGTGCTCGAATACGGCAAGGTCGGGGTCACCCCGCCGGAGATGGCCGAGTTTGAGAGGGGCATACGCACCGACTTTGCCATCCCGCTGGACAAGCCGACGGGGTTCGGCATGGGGCGCGATGCCGCAGAGTCGTACGTCAGGGACACGCTCAGGGTGTCAAGGGAGGCCCTGCGGGCCGCCGAGGGCGCAGGCGGTGGCGACAGCGGCCAGACGTGGATAGGCCCCATCCAGGGCGGGGAGCACCGGGACCTGGTGGCAAGGTCGACCAAGAGCCTGGTGAGGATGGGCTTTGAGATGCTGGCGCTCGGCAGCCCCGTGGAGTTCATGGAGTCGTACGAATACAGGCTGCTGGCCGAGATGATCGCGACTGCAAAGAGCAACATGCCTCACGGCATACCGCTCCACCTGTTCGGGGCAGGCCACCCGCTTACGATACCGCTTGCCGTCGCGCTCGGATGCGACACGTTCGACTCGGCGTCGTACATACTGTACGCAAAGCACGGCCGGTACATGACTGAAGACGGCACGCGCACGCTGGACGAGATCGAGTACTTTCCGTGCTGCTGCGCCGTGTGCTCCAGGTATGAGCCCGACGAGCTGCGCCTCATGCCACAGGAGCAGAGGGTCAACAACATAGCGGTGCACAACCTGTACGCGATAAAGCTCGAGGTGGACAGGACAAAGCAGGCGATTACCGAGGGCAGGCTGTGGGAGTATGTCATGAAAAAGTCGAGGGCGCACCCCAGGCTGTACGAGGCCGTCACGCACCTGATGGCGCCGTCGTCTTCGTCATTATCGTCAGCATCGGCGCCGTCGTCGGCAACATCGGCGCCGCCACCGGATATCATCGGCATGTTCAGGGCCGGAACGCCCCAGTACAAGCAAAAGGCCGCCTTCCTGTACGGGGCGGAGGACCAGCACAGGCCCGAGGTTGCCGCATACCATGACATCGTACGCAAGTTCCGGACCAGAAAGAGCATTGTCGCGATAACACCCGAGTCCCACACAAAGCCCGGATACATGTCCCGCGAGTACAGGGAACTATACAAGCGGAGCAGAGAGAGTGACGACGTCCAGTTCTGCCAGTACAGCCCAATACTTGGAATAATACCAATCGAGATATCCGACGTCTATCCGGCGGCGCACCACGAACAGGCGCGCGTACGCGTGGACCCGGCCGCGTGCACGGAGTTTGCCAAGACATGGGACGCGTTCTTTGGGAACAACGGATTTGCAGAGGTCTGGTACGACAAGGGTGACGCGTTCCTGGGCCACTTTGCAAAGAGGCTCAAGGACGTGAAAAAGCGCAGCCTGAAGAGGACAGTCGCCGCCGCGGCACGCCGGACCGGCGCCGCGCCGCAGTACAATCGTCCAAGTAAAATAAAGAAGAAAGAAAAAGAGCGGTTATAGTGCCGCATCTTCGGCCCAGCCGTTTACGAAGACACCGTTCTTGTGGAGCGGTACCGGCTGACCGGCGGTATAGTTCATCGGCCTCATCCAGAAGATGGACTTTGTCGGGCACACGCCAATGCATGCGCCGTCAGAGATGCATCTCTCCGGGTAAAAGACAAATGCCTTACCTCTCTTCCAGCCTTCGACTGGCTTTACTCTGAGGACATCGGGTCCCAGTGTTGTACAGATCTCCACGCAAAGCGCGCAGCCAATACACCTCTGCTCGTCAATGTCCGGCAGTATTGCTATAGGCATTACAAGTCATCTTTGGCTATTTACTATTTAAACTGTGAGCTGATATCATAACCCTGTTATGAAACGGATCCCAGTCCCTTGATGCACACAAAACAAAAGAAAAGAGAAAACGGGCCCAAAGCCACGCTATTACTTTCTCATTGCGTCGATCTGACCGGATGTGACCCAGTCAAGAAGTTCAGCAGAACTCGGATTCAGGTCAGCCTTCTGATTCATCAGATTATTAACCCAGATCCAGTTAATTTGGTTCAGAAGGGGCTTGTTGTCCTCGTCGCCGGCACGGACCTTTTTTACAAGATCGGCGTCCTGCTGGGCAAGCCACTCTTCATAGGTTCTACCCATGAACAGCAGGAATAGATTATAGTAATTAAAGCTTTTGAAGATTTCACGGGGCGCGTAATAAAGGGCCGCACCGGGGCAGGCTGCGGGGCGGGACGCCGGCCTGCCTGCGATCTGCACGCACGCCGCATGGGGGCAAAAAAGAAGGTTTTAACGTAGACGTTTTTGGACGTTAATTCTTGGATGTGCGAGTCTTGGGGGCGGCCGGCGAGGTCGGAAGGTCCGGCTTTCTTGTAAACTGCGAGGGCGCCAACTTACTGCTAGACTACGGGGTTATGTTCGGCAGGAGGGGTACCCCGCCCACGTACCCGCTGCACGTCAGGCCCAAGGACTTGGACGCCATCGTAATAACGCACGCGCACCTGGACCATTCGGGGTGCGTCCCTTCCATGTTTGTCAGCGGCCGCACGGACGTCTATGCCACGCCGCCCACGCTCGACCTGTCAGAGCTGCTGATAGCAGACATGCTCAAGATAGAGAAGAACGCGCACCAGTTCGACATGCCGGAGCTCAACAGGATGATGAAGAGCGCAAAGGGCATCGGGTACAAAGAAAGAGTGTCAAAGGGCGGCGCGACGTTTGAGCTGCGCGAGTCGGGCCACGTGGTAGGCGGGAGCACCGTGCTGGTCGAGTCCGGCTCAAAGAGGCTGTTTTACACCGGCGACATAAAGACCAACGGATCCCGGATGCTCCGCGAGGCCGACCTTGACGTGGGGGAGATCGACATGCTGATTACCGAGAGCACGTACTCGCAGACGGTGCAGACCCCCAGGGCCGAGTCCGAGCGGGACCTAGTGGAGTTTGCAAACGAGGTGATGGACAGGAAGGGCGTCCTCTTCATACCGTCGTTCTCGGTGGAGCGGTCGCAGGAGATCGCCTGCGTGCTGCGCGCCGCCAACTTCAAGCACAGGATAATCATGGACGGCATGGCGCTAAAGGTTAACGATATCATATTCAGGCATCCCGAGTACCTCCGAGACCCGGACGTCTTCAAGAGCGCCATAAAAGACTCGGTCGCCATAAGGGACCACGCCCACCGCAAGCGCGCCCTGAGGGACGCAAAGGCCGCCGACGGCAGCTACGCGGAGCCGTGCGTCGTGATATCGCCTGCCGGGATGCTGGTCGGGGGCAACGCGGTCTTCTACCTGCAGGAGCTGGCGTTCGAGAAGAGGAACGGGATAGCCCTCGTGTCGTACCAGGGCGACGGCACGCCGGGCAGGATGCTGCTGGACACCGGCAAGGTGGAGGCGAGGGGCAGGGAGATCAAGGTGGAGGCCGAGGTCAGAAAGTTCGAGTTCTCTGGGCACGCGGACAGGGACGAGCTCTTTGCCATGCTAAAGAGGATAGAGGGAGACCCCAAGGTGCTTGCGGTGCACGGGGACGGGGAGTCCTGCACCGCGTTTGCGCAGGAGATCCACGACGAGTTCGGGTGGGAGGCGCAGGTCCCCGCCGCAAACGACACGATACCGGTCTGAGATGCAGCGCGCGGGTGGCTCAGGCAGGGGGGCGGGCCGCGCGGCAGTCAATATAGCCGACACCATGAACAGCGGGCAGGTGTTCCTGTGGAGATCCGTCCAGAAGAAAGGAAGGGGGCTGTGGTGGTACGGAGTCCAGGGCCAGGAGACACTCAGGGTCGACGGGGATACGGGAAGGACCAGTACATACCGGAAGGGCGGCAAATGGTCCGCATACAAGAAAGACCTGTTCAGGGACTCGGACAATCCGGGCCGCATACCAGAGTCGATGCCGCAGGACGATGTAACGGCGGAGGCCGCGCGCAGGTACCGCGACCTGAGGATCATCAGGCAGGACCCGTACCAGTGCATGGTGTCGTTCATCACGTCTGCAAACTCCAACATACGGCGCATAACAGGCAACCTCTCGCGCATGGCAGAGACGTTTGGCAGGCCCGTGGACGTGGGGGGCGGCGCGGGTACGATGCACCTCTTTCCCGCGGCGTCGGCGCTTGCGGGCGCAACCATACGGGAGATACGGGAGTGCGGCGTCGGATACCGCGCCGCGTACATCAAGGAGGCATCGGAGATGGTCGAGTCAGGTGAGATCGACTTTGGGCGCATCAGAGAGATGAAGGACTATGGCGACATGATGGACGCGATGCTCGCCATACCGGGCGTCGGGAACAAGGTGGCCGACTGCATAATGCTGTTCTCGCTTGAGAGACTGGACGCGTTCCCGCTTGACCGGTGGATGCTGCGCGTCCTGGGCACGCGCTACGGTGACGTGTTTGGGAGCCGAGGGTCTCATGCAGTGTCGTCAGCGCCGTCGTCAGCGCCGTCGTCATCGTCGCCCCCGTCACCACTAGAGCATCTGACCGACAAACGATACAGGGCCGCACACGACAAAATAGCAGAATACTTTGGGCCGTATGCAGGGTACGCGCAGCAGTGGCTCTTCAAGATGGCCAGGGACGACGCAGGCGCCTCCTGGAGGCAGAAGATGTGACGTGCAGCGGACGCCACACAGGCAGAAACGAGACCGTGTTCCGGGACAGACGTACCATGCAGTCAATGCTACGTGGCAGACATCTGCACGCGGCATGAAATGATTGGAGACGCGCAGCGGATCGCCAAAAAAACCCTTAAAACCGCACCGGGCTGCAAACTTCTTGGGCCCATAGCTCAGCATGGATAGAGTGTTGGACTTCTAATCCAATGGTCAAGGGATCGAAGCCCTTTGGGCCCGCCTCGTTTTAGTGACTCAAATAGGCCCAACCCCTTAATAGAAGCGTGAACATAGAACTGGATGTAATGGAGAACGACGCCTATGCGAACTTTCTCGGGTCGATCAGGGGCAGCGAGACCAGGCGCGGCTACACACGGAACCTCAGAAAGTTCCTGAGCCTGATCCCGGACCGAATATTCACAAAGTGCGCGGGCGCGGCCCCCGAGTCGCGCGGCGTGGAGGACCTGGCCGACGCGTTCGTGCGCCTTGCCAGAAACGACATTGGCGCCGCCAAGTCCATAATCAAGTCGTACGTGAGGGAGACCAACAAGGAGGTGGAGCAGGGCCTGCTCAGTGCCAATACCGTTCCGAACAGGGGCGCTGTCCACCCTTTCACCGTCGAGATCGCGAAAAGCTTAAAGATCATTATGTATGTGTCCACTAAAGCTTATTGATCACGGTATTTTCAGCTCATATAATGGGGGTTGGTGTAGAATTACGGTACTGTGCCGTAATGCACTCTGCATGAATTCAAC
>JAPPIP010000016.1 GCA_028820595.1 Nitrososphaerota archaeon
GCGGATCCGTTCGGACTTGCGGGCCCCGGCGTTGTCCAGTATGACGAACACCCTGACGCGGTGCCGCCTGAGGGTCTCGAGCAGCGCGACAAGGTCGTCGGAGCCGGCCCTCTCGCAGAAGTGAAGGCGGCTGGAGTCTGCGCCGACGGCCCCGATCATCTTTATGGTCTTTTTTGAAAAATTGGTAACAGCTCAGGGTTGTGAAGTGATCTTTTAAATTAGGCACAGAATGGGTTCATAAAAAATTTTTGGGGTGAAAAACTGTGCCTGAACTTCACAAACCAGATCTGTTACAAAAATTGACCCTCGCGGCCTCCGTCCCGCCCGCGGCGCGCAGCCCGCGCGCGCGACGGCCCGTTCCCGGGCGCGGACGCGTCGGCGCGCGGCCACGTAGCCGTCGCGCGCGTACTTGCTTACGGCCTTGATCGTCCCCCCGACGTACCGGCGCTCCCCCTCCGCCGTGGCGGTCCTGCGGCGGACGGGCCCGGCCCCTCTCGCCGAAAAGCCCGGCCCGCGCGCCGGCGCAGGGGCGCCGTCGCGCCCGTACCGCGCGCCGAACCTTCCGAGCATGCGGGCCGCCAGCAGCCCCGCGGTCCAGGTTCCGCGCCCAGGCCCGCAGTCCGCGGGATCCCCGAGCAGGTCGCGGCTCACCCCCTTCCCCTGCTCCCCGGAGAGCCTGCAGGGCCTGCCGGGGCTCCTGCGGCCGTGCCTGCCCGCGATTCCCTCCGCCGCCATCCTGCGCAGCCGGCAGCTGACGGCGCCCTGCGCGCGCCCCGGGCGCCTGGCGATGCGGCCCCGGCTCCCGCCCCTCTTTCGCATCGCCGCCGCCTGCAGCCTGTCCCGGGACGTGCCGGAAGGCTCCCGCCTGTACGCCGTTATCAGATCCGGCAGGGTGACGCCGGGCAGGAGCGCCTCTGCCGTGCCCACGCGTCGGGCCGTCCTCAAAAAACGCGCACTCCGGTGCGGAACGGCCGGGAATTATATACTTGATTCACAACCATCTGATCAATTAAATCTATATATTACAGCACAAGGTTTTAATAACAGCCCCGTCACACGACATGCATGAACGACGATTTGCTTGGCAAGGCGCTGGCCGCTACTGCGTCGGCCCCCGGCCGCAGCGAGCGCATCGGCATCTCAATAATCGAATTGTTCGAGATGTTTCCCGACGATGAGGCCGCTCGGAAGTGGTTCGAATCAGTACTGTGGGCCGGTGGCCAGAGAACGTGTCCGTACTGTGGCAGCCCGGACACCGCCTGGGAGGGAAGCAAGCCAAGCGTCCCGTACAGATGTATCATATGCCACGGCCACTTTTCCGTAAAGACGGGGACCGTGATGCACCGCTCAAAGATCGGATACCGGAAGTGGGCCATTGCAATCTACATGTTTGCCACCAGCCTGAAGGGCGTTTCATCGATGAAGATTCACCGCGAGCTGCACATCACGCAGAAATCCGCGTGGTTCATGGTGCAGCGCCTCCGCGAGGCCTGGAAGGACACGGCAGGCGCGGAAAAGATGGACGGCCCAGTCGAGATAGACGAGGCGTTCTTTGGCGGCTCGGAGTCAAACAAGCACGCGGGCAAAAAGGGCCTTGCAAAGAAGACCGCGGTGGTGGGCGTCAAGGACCGCACGACCAAGCGGATTGTCGCGCGGCCGGTGCCCGAGACCACCAAGGCGCGGCTTGAGAACTTTGTGGAGGCACACGTGGATGCGGATGCCAAAAAATACACGGATGAAAACTCGGCCTACTCTGGCTTGTCAAACCACGAGTCGGTAAAACATGGTGTGGGCGAGTACGTCCGCGGCCAGGCCCATACAAACGGCATGGAGTCCTTCTGGTCGATGATGCGCCGCGGGTATGACGGCACGTTCCATCACCTGTCGACGGAGCACCTGCACCGCTATGTCAACGAGTTTGCCGGCCGCCACAACATACGGCCGCTTGACACCGATGCCATGATGTCTGGGATCGCCGGAGGCATGCACGGCAGGCGGCTGACGTACCGGCTGCTGATCAAGGACGGCGTGCACGCCCGCCGCCGGGAACGGGTGCAGGCCGCATGACTTCCATGACGGGGCAACACCATAAGCGCGCCCGCGCCATGGTGCGGGAGATTGCAAACAAGCCGACAGCCCGTGAGATACTCCGGGCCTCGGAATACCGCGACGAGTCGTGGAAGCGGGCCGGCATTACAAGTCTTACAAGGAGCATGGATCTCCATACGGCCTCGCGCGATGCCGTCCGAACATGCGTCAAGATTTTTCGTGACGTAGTGAGGGAGCGCGTGCTTGATGAATGCACGTACGTGGAGCCTTCTGCAGGCACGGGCGCGTTCTTGGAGTTTCTGCCCGCAGAAGATACGATTGCAATGGACATTCTGCCCAGGCACCCGCGCGTGCAAAGGAGTGAGTTTCTGACCTGGATGCCTTCGGACAAACGGCAAAAGTACGCGGTGGTGGGCGCCCCGCCACTGGGCGTGCGCTCCGATGTCTCGGCGGCATTTGTAAACCACGCTCTGGAGTTTGCCGGTGTCGTGGGGATGATTGTCAGGAGGCATATCGGCGAGCGGCAGGTGCCGCATGGAAGGCTACTCCGGAGGGAGCCGCTTGAAAGTGCCGTGACTGACATGACGGGCGGTTTTGTGAGATATGAGATGGAGTTCAGGGTGTGGGGGGCCGTGGCGCGAGATGAATCGTGAGGCTGCAAGGCAGGGTATATCAGGGGTGCCGCCCGCGAACATGGTGGAGACGGGTGTGCAAATATCATGAATGGAAGAGATGCCGCAAGCGAGTGCGTCTTTACGAATAGCATGCGTAACTATCTAATTGCGGGCCAACTAGGCGCCGATCGCATCCCGTATCATCCCGTATCATCCCGTATCATCCCGTATCATCCCGTATCATCCACAACGGAGACTGTGTGCCGAATGGCGCACTCCTCCGTCGCCATTGCGCCAAGCGGCAGTACGTTTGACTATGTCCTAGCAAAGATTCCTACAAATTCTGGAATCACAGTAGAGCTCGGAAGCAAGTTTGATCGCCTCCCGGTGCGATTTTTCAAAAAGGACAAGCAACACGAATGGATGAGGGAAGTTGCGTGTTCATCGCAATGTAATGGTTTTGCCGGAGGCCTGCGGGATGTAATAGATCCCATCTCCTGCGCGGGGGCGGTTTGAAGTGCCCGCAGGCTCCCGCTTCTGGCCCGCCGCCCCCACGGCCGGGGAGGTGCTGGAGCGCATACGGCGCGAGTATCGCAACGAATCCGAAAAGGGCCGCTGGTTTGAAAACCTGTTCAAGCGGCTGATTCTGGACGCCCCGCATTTTGAGGTAGAACAGGCCTGGCGGTGGGCCGACTGGCCCGACAGGGAGGCGCGCGGATTTACGGCCGAGGACATCGGCACGGACCTGGTGGCCGTGCTCCGGGACGGCAGTCTGGTGGCCATCCAATGCAAGTGCTACAAGGAGTCGGACACCGTGCAAAACAAAGACATCGACAAGTTTCTTGCCCGGTCCGGGGCGTTTGACATGCGCTGGGTGGTGGCCACGTGCGGGTGGGGCAGGAACGCCGAAGAGTCCGTCAGGGTTGCAACGCCGCCTGTCAGGCGCATCGACTTTCATGAGTATGACGGAGAGCGAATCCGCGAGGGCACTTTCCAACGCGAAGAGCGAACCCCGTGGGGCATACAGTCGCGTGCAATCGAAAACGTTGTGAACGGCCTGCAGGACAGCGACCGCGGCCAGCTCGTCATGGCGTGCGGAACCGGCAAGACGTTCACGTCATTTTGCATATCCGAAAAACTGGTGCCGGACGGCGGCCGCATACTGTATCTGGCACCCAGCATCGCCCTGGTCTCGCAGGTGAGGCGCGAGTGGCTCAGATACGGCAGAACGTTGAAGGGGCTGGTGGTCTGCTCGGACAGCACATCGGGGGGCAGCGGGGAGAATGACGACATGCGCATCTCCGAGATGGAGTGCCAGGTAACCACGGAGCCGCAAAGGATAGCGGACTTTCTGCGGCAGGACGCGGGCGGCACGCGCGTCGTGTTCTGCACGTACCAGTCGCTTGCCAAGGTGTCGGTGGCGCAAATCAAACACGGGGCGCCCGCCTTTGATCTGACCATAGCGGACGAGGCGCACCGCACCACGGGGGTCGAGGGGACGGCGTTCCGTACCGTGCATGACGGCGGCAAACTGAGCAGCCGCAAACGCCTCTACATGACCGCCACGCAGCGGATCTTCACCTCCAAGTCAAAGGGGGCCGCGGCCAAAAAGGGGTATGACGTGACGGACATGGACGACCACGACACGTACGGGCGCGTGCTGCACAGATTGTCGTTCAAGGAGGCAGTAGATGACGACAAGCTCTCAAACTACAGGGTGATTGTCATGGGGTCGTACGAGCCTAACGCCGACTCCCTCTACGACGCATTCGTCTCAATGGACACGGTTGACGGCAAAAAACATCTGAAACCGCAGGATGTGACGCGGCTGCTGGGAGTGGCAAAGGCCGTCAACGGGGCCACGCGCGGCATGTACGCCGATACGCCAGAACTGCTCTCAAAGGTAATCGGCTTTTCCAACAGCAGGGCGCGCTCCCGCGCGTTTACCAAGCTGCTGAACATGCCCGAGCTGCACGACATACTTGAGCAGGACCCGGACATCCACACGGGCAAGAGGCACGAGGTGGAGCACTTGGACGGCACGTCCAGCAGCCTGGCACGCAACAGAGCGCTGCGCGAATTGGAATCCGCGAATGTGGACTCCCCGCGCATGATTTCCAACGTCAAGCTGTTTACCGAGGGGGTGGACGTGCCCTCGCTTGACGCGGTGGCGTTTCTGGACCCGCGCAGCAGCACGGTGGACGTGGTGCAGGCCGTCGGGCGCGTCATGCGCAGGGCCGAGGGCAAACAGCTCGGATACATAATCGTGCCCGTCCTGCTGGAACCCGGGGAGAGCCTCATAGAGGCCCTGGAGAGAAACTCCGACGGTTGGAGGGCCACGGGGCAGGTTCTGCGCGCCCTTGCCTCCCACGACAACAGGCTTCCGGAGAATCCGTGGCAGTTTCTGCAGCTGTATGACTCCGGCATGCCCCCCGGTGAGGATTCCATCGACACGAGGGGCATACAGACCACGCTTAACCTGCAGGAGATGTCCCAGCGGTACTATACGCAGATCGTCAGCTCGTCCGGGCTGTCCAAACCCGGCAAGCTAATATCAGACGACATCACCTATGCCGTGGAAACAGCGTCCCGCCTGTTCCTAAAGGATGGAATGGAACAGGATCTGGCAGGCGCGCTGGGTCTTGTAATAGGGGACGACGAATTCACCGGCAAGAACACGGCCAAGATAGCGGCGCTGCTCGTGATCAACGCCTGCCTGCTGCACCGCCGCCTGCTCGGCATCGTGGACGGGTTGTCCGACCTCAACGCGGTGGCGTCATCTGACAAGCCCTGCGATGTGCTGGCCGGGGCATGGGAGTTGATACTGGAGGATGACTACAAGCCGATATTCAGGCCCGTCCTGCCCATCATGCGCATACTATCTGCAAGCTCTTCGGACAGCGTAAACAGGGCGGTCCACCACATGGCCGACGTCGCAAACCGCATCGCCGACTCGCTGAGCGAGCTTGGGTACGATCACTCGGGGCCGCTATACCACGGCATACTCGGGACGGCCAAGAGCGACAGCGCAAACTATACGGACAACGTGTCGGCCCTGATGCTGGCGCGTCTCGCGTTCACGACGGATGGCTTTACAGACTGGGACAACCCAGACACCGTAAGACGCCTGCGCATAATGGACCCCGCGTGCGGTACGGGCACGCTGCTGATGGCCGCGCTGAAGACGATCAAGGATCGCGTAGGTTATGACCGCATGAGTGCAGAGTCGCAGGAGTCCATGCACCGCGGACTCGTTGAGGAGGTGTTGTGCGGCCTCGACATAAACCGGCACGCCGTGCAGCTGGCCGCCTGCAACCTGACACTTGGGGCGCCCACGGTAGACTACAAGAAGATGAACCTTTACACCATGAAGCATGGGCCGCAGTCCGACAACGGTGGTGTAAAGGCCGGTTCCGTGGAAATATTGAGGGCCGCCAGTGACCGCAACATACTAGAGACGCTGGTACAGCCCATGAAAGGCATCGACGACCTTCAGGCAGAGCATGTCGACGACGAGGGGGATGTGGATTTTCCCCTGAAAAACCTGCATGCAGTAATCATGAACCCGCCGTTTGGCAGCAACGTGGCGCGCAGCCGCAAGTACCCGCCTGACGTGGTCAAGCAGATGCAGGAGAACGAGCTGGACATACGGGCGGAACTGAGGCGGATGGACACGACGGCTGGCGAGACCATCGACTCGAACAGCATCAGTACGTTCTTTACCCCGCTTGCCGACAGGCTGCTTGACCCAGAGCGCGGAACGCTTGCTAAAGTCCTCCCGGTCACGGCCTGTACAAACGCGTCAGGACTTGTAGAACGAAAATTCCTGGCTGACCGATTCCACGTGGAACGCATCATAACATCCCATGACCCCAAGCGCGTGAACTTTTCGTACAAGACTGGCATACACGAGTGCCTGATGATCTGTCGGCGGCACAACGGCGGCGGACCCAAGCCGCCGACGGAGTTTGTCTCGCTGCGCAGGATGCCAAAGAACGCCAAGGAGGCGGCGGAGGCGGCCGACGCGATTGCCAGTGGTGCTCCGGGATACTGGGGCAGCGTCACCCCGTGGCCGTCCGGGCGCGTCGCCGCCGGAGACTGGTCACCGGCGCAGTGGAGCGACGCGGGCCTGGCCGGCGCCGTACTGGAATTGGAATCCTCCAAGTTTTTGGAACCGGTGGGGCAGCGTTACAAGATCGGCCCTGTGGGGCGGCAACTTCGTGGCGGCAACTTCGTGGCATGCGCCGAGGGGACACCGGGGGCTGTGAAATGTTTTTGGTCCATAAGCTCAAAAATAAGGAAAACCATACGTGGTAACCCGGAAGCGTGGCGCCTGCCAGCGGACGCGGCTGCCAGAAAACTGTGGGAACGACGCGCCAATCTGTTTGTCTCTGCCAAGTTTGATACGATCAGTGGCCGCTTGACGGCGTTGTGGTCCGACGGGCCGTCGTTGGGTAGCGGGTATGTGCCGGTACAAGTTAGTGATGCAGGCATAGGCAAGGCCTTGGCCGTCTGGTGGAACTCCACACCGGCCAGGATGATGCTGCTCAACCGGCGCAGCAAGAAGCTCACATACCCGCAGTGGTCGCTGGCTCACCTCAAGGAGATCCGCATACCCAAGCCCGGCAACCCTGCATGGCATATACTTGCAGAGACGTACGACAAGGTTTGTGATGAGGAGATTTCACCCATGAGCAACGCGGACGATCCGGTACGGGTAATGATTGACGATGCGGCAGCCAAGGTACTTGGCGCAGAGCCGGAGGTTCTGGCAGGCTGGCGCAGACGGCTGAGCCGCGAGCCCACCATACGGAGCGCAAAGCAACAGCAGCATGGGTTGGAAAACTGACCCGCCGGACACTCGAGCTAAGGCATGTCTTGCGGGCGGCGGCACGGATCACATCAAGAACCTACAGCTACTATGCAGCACCTGCAACAGTCTCAAGGACGACAGGAAGCAGACGTACCTTATCGCCAAACTCAGGGAAAACTGCATAGAACCACGTCTTCCCGCCGCAGCCGTCTGCAGCCGCAATGCCGCCCCCGGCCGCCTGCACGACCCATACGTGCACGCCGGACACAATGCAGCCGAACACGCACGTATGCGGCGACTCGGACATGTCAATCGTGATGCCGCCCTACCCGTACCCGGGGTACGCGCATGTGGCCCGGTGTCACAGTCCGTACACGTACACGCCAGCAGCCATCCCAGCGAACAGTCACGCTGCGGGGCAGGCAAGCCTGACAACGTGCGGGTTCATCCGGGGTGCTTGTACTGCCGCCAATCTAATACGCGCCACCAGGGCCGGCCGGTGGTCCCCGTCCTGTCCACGGCACCGCTCTTCCCGGGAGGCACCCGCAGAGCCCGCACGGCCACGTCGCCCAACAGCCTTGTCAGATCCAACTCAAACTCCCGCGTCACGTCGACATGGCAGCCCAGCGCATGCGCCGCCTCGTGAAGCAGCACGCCCGCGTATCCTTCCAAGTCGGACAGCGCCGACCGCTTTATCGTGATGTGGTCGCCATCCCATATGCCGTTAGCGTCGTTATGTCCGGGCCTCATGGTCTCGGAAATCCGTACGCCGCCGGACAGGTGCCGGAAGTTTGCCAGTTCCAGTATCTTGCCCGTCTTGTCCCACACGCGTCTTTCATCGTCAGCGAGGTCCGCGGGTTTCACGAACTTGAACTCAAAGCGCTCGTTCAATTCCTCCATGTACCGGCCGACATCACGCACGACAACCCCGCTCTCATCAGATGCGCCAACCAGCCTGCCACCCACGTTGTCAGGAACAGTGATCACGCGCATGTCATCCCGTCGGGATTTATCCATTATGTCAGACATCTGCCGCTGTTGGGCGGCTGTGGCAAAAACCACGTTTCCGGACGCGTTGAGCAGCTTGCATGCACGCACCGCCACGTCCGTGTATTTTGTCTCGTCGTGCTGCTCGCCGACCTCGTGCAGTCCAACGTCATTGGCCAATGCCCTCACTACAATGTCTTTCCTGACCTCCATCAGGATTGATTTTACGCGCTCAGTGTACGCCTGCCGTCCCACGTTCGTGCGCTCCCGGTTGAGCATACGCCTCATCTTCTCGGTCGGCTTCGTTATGTCGTATGAGAACAAAAAATTGTCCTCTGTCGCAACGCGCACGCCGTTTACATAAACGCGCCCGGGCTCCCCGGGCAGCCTTTCCAACACGTCCCCGTACTTTGTAGATTCGAGCATCTCTTCTTCGCTGAACTTCCTGAACAAGGACCTGGCTCCAGCCATCTCCCGCGGGTCCGCGTTCTCAAGCTCTACCTCTGTGCCGTCCATGCCGGTGTCATCCGGCGGGGCGACCAGCGCGTGCAACGTCTCGATGTTCTCAAACCCGTGCTTCCCGGAGGATTCCACGGTGATCGTGCAGTGCCGCGACCGAATCCTGACTCCGATGCTACGCCTGCTGAGCACAGCCAGCGCGTCCTTCAGTCCGACACCGAACCGCCCTATGACCGGAACAGATCCAGAGATCTTTTCCGGGTTCTCGTTCTGCGTGAGGTGCTCCGGCCGTATGCCACGTCCCCAGTCCCTGACGGTGAAATGACCGTCTGAATGCTTGCGTATCTCGATGTCCTGCGTGCCGGTCAGTGACTGCTCATCCAGTGCGTTCGCTATGATTTCCCGTATGGCGTGCCGCGGCTCCCAGCCCTCCAGTACCTCCTCGATGTTCAGGTCGAACTTGCGCGTATCCGTGGTTTCGTCATGCCCGAACATGTTCGTCACTGCACCGAGGCTGGCGATACTTAAACCAATACGGGGTGTAGGCGCTCTCATGTGAAACGTCTTCTGATCCCACGGCCGATCTGTACCGCAAGCACAACGTGCATTCCCAGACGTTCCAAGCGTGGAGGCAGAATCTCATGCCAACGGAAGTTCGACACCCCCTGCAATCTGCCCGCCCTTCTTTCCCAGTCCACTTACAAAGCCATGACGCCGACGGGTACGCGTGCAGTCTGCCAGCGCTTGCCGAGGCGGTCGTCCGTGGGTTTAACTGATCAAATTGTTGTGAATCAAGTATATAATTCCCGAACGGCCGTGCGCGGGCGTTAAATAGTGCGGCATCGAGTACCGGTCGATGCACGGTGTTGGCATTCATAATCAATACCCGCTGCTCGCTTTTTGACACGCATGGTGAAATCATCGTGACGACCTGCTCAAAATGGGACGCAGGACGGCCGTGTCCCGATGCCGTCTTGGGCGCGCCGTCAGGCGTCGGCGACGACTAGGCCGCAAGCATCAGTTCCAAGCGCCCGATCCAAGCCTGTTGCGGTAATTATCGGATCTTTATTCCGATCACATGCACGGTGGAAAGGGATGGGAACAAGAGGTACTGGAAGAGCGCGGCGGGCCACAACACGAGGGGGCTGATCGAGATAACCACATCTGCGTTCAAGAGGATGTCCGGTGACCGCATGCACTCGCGCAGGTGGGAACACGTGGTGCAGGAGATACGGCTCAGGGCGGCACAGTACAACATGTGGCAGGAGGCAGGAGTGTGGGAACATCAGGCGGCATGGTCAGGCCATGGCTCTTGTGACGGGCCGTGCCAGTTATGCAACAAACTCCGGGCAAGGACGCCATAGTATAGATCTTATCTGATCACGGCAAGGCGGCGCCCAGTGGCCGCTCAGCCCACATTCAACTGCCCAATTGCCGCCTGTGGGGGCACATTTTCGAGTACGGAAACCGGAGATGATTCCAAAATGTAGCAGTTCTTTCCACGATTATCCAATGAGACCTCAGTTATGTCTCGGCTCTATCTGTACCAGATCTCACGGCGCTTGGGCTCTAGTGCCACGCGCGCCTTGGAACGCCCTCATACGCGAACCAGGCGATGCAAGAACCGCGCGAACTCATACCGGAGATATGAACGACCACAAACGTTGAACCGAGTCTAGGCAGACTAAGCAGCGATTACCTGCAAGCGCGTGCAGAACTGCCGAGCTCGGCAATGCTACGACTTATGGCATCTGCAACCAGCCCGTCCCGCTCGCCTTGAATTCCATACAGTATTTTTTGCAAGATGCCGCCCAGCACCGTATTGTCTGCATCGTATCCTACCGAGAGCGAGTATTCATACCCCGACGGCCCGTTGTTTGCCAGGCCGGATACACGCGCGTCTTCAGCGATTAAAGATGCGACATCCCAGCTCTCAACGTGTGCGTCGTGGGTGCCATCCGCCACGAGGCGCAGGGCCTCGGCAGTACTGCCAACGGCGGTAAATGGTATCCCATTAGATTCAAGCCAGTTGTTTACCGCGTAATCGCGCACGGTCACCACGCTTTTGCCTGCCAGGTTGTCCGCGGTCACCGTGCGGTCGCCGTCCCGGACTATAACGTGGGTGTCGACATGAAGCCAAGGATCAGTAAACCCAATACCGGCCCTGTTAGGCGCTCCGGTGTCTTCGATCATAAAAGCCACATCAACGGTACCATCTCTGAGTCCGGCCAAGGTTTCGGCCCAGTTGCCTGCCGCCGTGCCGTGCGCCACAAAGGTTGATCCCGTTATCTCCGAGAACCGGTCCGCGATCGCGGCCGTGACACCCTTTAGGTTTCCAGCGTTGTCTACGTACTCGTACGGCGGCCAGTCGGCCGATCCGACGCTTATGCGCGGATTCTGCACGAGCCACGACCGTTCTTCCGCGGTGAATGATTGCGTTATAAGGCCTGCATTGCTACGAAGGACTACAGAGTTCACGATTACCTGCACCTCATTCTCTCCTATGTCACCAAGCGCCTTTTCCAAAATGCTGCCCAAAAGAGCGTTGGCTTCAGGATAGCCTATTGAAACGGCATATGTGTATCCCGACGGCCCGTTGTTTGCCAGGCCGGATATTCCACCGTCCGCGGCGATGCTGTATGCGACATTCCAGTTCTCAACGTGTGCGTCGTGGGTGCCATTTGCCACGAGGCGCAGGGCCTCGGCAGTACTGCCAACGGCGGTAAATGGTATCCCATTAGATTCAAGCCAGTTGTTTACCGCGTAATCGCGCACGGTCACCACGCTTTTGCCTGCCAGGTTGTCCGCGGTCACCGTGCGGTCGCCGTCCCGGACTATAACGTGGGTGTCGACATGAAGCCAAGGATCAGTAAACCCAATACCGGCCCTGTTAGGCGCTCCGGTGTCTTCGATCATAAAAGCCACATCAACGGTACCATCTCTGAGTCCGGCCAAGGTTTCGGCCCAGTTGCCTGCCGCCGTGCCGTGCGCCACAAAGGTTGATCCCGTTATCTCCGAGAACCGGTCCGCAATATCAGCAGTGACTCCGGCCAAGCCGCCATCCTCGTCCACATACTCGTACGGGGTCCAGACGGAAGAACCGACATCTATGCGCGTATTATTAGCAAGCCACGCCTGCTCTTCACTTGTAAACGTAGCTGCGCTGGCATCTTGGTAAATCATACCGGATACAGCCACGGTCAGTACCGCTAGCGCTGTAATTATCATGCGTGTGTTCAACAGAATAGCGACGCAATACCAGTTAATAAATCATGCAGTCGGTCGGTTCGTACAAGGTCAGGTCGTCAGAATGGTGGTACGGGTTAACGCCGTCCCGTTTGCGTCAGACAGAACTATGAGAAGACAGCGCACCCGACAGCTGTCCGAACCTGTCGCGCGATCCCAAGCATAGTCTCGGGAGGAGGTTTTGCCGGGTGTGGAGGCTGCTGCGGCTGCAGTGGCGGCAGGGGGTGGGGGGGGGGAACGGCTGCAGAGTACTCAGTCGCGGCCGGCGCCGTGGCGGCGGATGCGTTAACGGCAATACCGGGGTTGGCGGTCCCGGCAATACCGGGACGGGTGCCGGCGCAGGCAGGGCCGGGGTGGGCGGCGCAGGCATCGGCATCGCTTCCTCGTCAAATACGGAA
>JAPPIP010000079.1 GCA_028820595.1 Nitrososphaerota archaeon
CCACGTTTGAAAAGCTATTGGCATGAAAGTAAAGGTGTTAAAGTTACCGATATTTGGACGGACATAAAGACATTTGACGCGGTGTCCGATGAAAGGACAGGCTACCCCACCCAGAAGCCCCTCGCCCTCTACGAGCGCATAATCAGGGCCTCCAGCAACCCCGGCGACGTCGTGCTCGACCCCTTCTGCGGCTGCGCCACCACCTGCGTGGCCGCCGAGAAGCTGGGCAGGCAGTGGATCGGTATAGACATCTGGGACAAGGCGCATAAGGTCGTGATAGAGCGCCTCAGGAAGGAGGGCTTCCTCGCGAGACCCGGTGAGAAGCGGCAGGACATCCTGATAACGAGGGGGGAGATCACCTATGTGAAAAAGCCGCTCAAGCGCACGGACGGGGGAACGGAAGCCGTGCCGTTCTTGGAGCCAAAGATGAAGATGTTTGATGACAAGGAACGTGATCCGCATACCAACCAAGAGAAGAGGCTGATCCTGTTAGAGCAGTATGGCCCGTGCTGCCAAGGATGCGGCATAAAGCTGCATGAACGATACCTCGAACTAGACCACAAGGAGCCTCGGTCGGGGGGCGGTTCTAACCTTCTGCGAAACCGCATCCTCCTTTGCGGCCCGTGCAACAAGCTAAAACGAGATTGGTACACCTTGGTATGGCTAAGGCAGGAAAACAAGAAGCTGGGTTACATGATCAACGAGAAGGTTCTGGCTCCGCTGAAGAGTTGAGCATCCGCACTGCTTGAATTGGAAACAGTACCCCGACAGGTCACCGTTTTGACAGCGGGCCACAGGTCACCAGTTCTTGACAGTTCCAAGGCAAACCCCGCGCCAATAATGCGGTAATTATACGCGGTATTTCCCGCCGCATCAGAACGCCGCGCGGGCAAGTCGCAAAGCCTTATTAGTAAATCCGAACGAATCAGGCGCATGGCCGCAGGCATAGACGACATTGCAATATACATTCCAAGGCTGTATCTGGACGCGTCGGACTTTGCGTCGGCGCGCGGACTCGACCCCGTAAAGCTGGAGAAGGGACTGGGCGTCTCGCAGATGGCGATGGTCGACGCGGACCAGGATCCGGCATGCCTCGCGGCAAACGCGTGCCTCAAGATAATGCAGAGGAACAACCTCTCGCCGTCGGACATCGGCAGGCTGTACGTCTCCACGGAGTCGTCGTTTGACGAGTCGAAGGCCATGAACTCGTACGTGGTGGGCATGCTGGAGCAGGTGTACGGGCCCGGCACCTTTGAGCACTGCGGCGGCGTCGAGACAAAGTTTGCGTGCGTGAGCGGCTCATACGCGCTGTACGACAACACGAACTGGATACGCGCAGGCGAGTCCGAGGACCAGTATGCCATGGTGGTGGTGTCGGACATTGCAAAGTATGACCTAGAGTCAGGTGGCGAGATGACCCAGGGGGCTGGGGCGGTGGTAATGCTGCTCTCCGACGAGCCCAGGCTGCTCTCCTTTGACCCGCGCGTCACGTCCACGTCGATAAAGGACGAGTACGACTTTTACAGGCCGTTTGGCAAGGAGACTCCGATCGTCCACGGCGAGTACTCCAACATGCTGTACATGATGCAGGTGAAAAAGGCGCTCGAGACGTACAAGAAAAAGGTCAGGACCGCGGGGCTGATCGACGTGGGCCCCGAAGGCACCATACTGGACCACATGGACTACATCAACATGCACCTGCCTTACAGCAAGATGGGCAAAAAGGCGCTCGCGTACCTGGTGCGGCACGAGTGGCGCCACCTGCCCAGGTGGAGGGAGGTGCTGCGGGACATCGGCATGGAGGAGCCGGTGCCCAAGGATCCGCGAGGCACGATAGAGTCGGTGCTGGCCGACAGGGACTTTATGCAGAAGGACAAGGAGTTTACGAGGCGGTTCACCGATACTGCGCAGTACCAAGAGGTCTACGAGTCAAAGCTCGCAAGCTCCCTGGTCGCGTCCAGAATGATAGGCAACCTGTACACGGCGTCGCTGTACCTGGGGTTCCGCAGCTGCCTGGAGTTCGAGCACAAGAAGGGCGTTGATCTGGAGGGCAGGCGCATCGGGTTCGGCTCGTACGGGAGCGGAAGCAGCGCCATGGTGTTCAGCGGCGTGGTGCAGCGCGGATACGAGGAGATCGTAAAGAAGATGGACCTGGAGTCCGAGATTGGCAGCCGCCGCAGGCTCACGTGGGACGAGTACGTGCAGCTGCACGAGAACCAGCTGCGTCCGGAGGAGTCCCTGGCAGACGGCAGGGGGGAGTTTGTCCTGGTGGGGATAAACACGGACAAGGAGTCAAGCGGCGAGCGCCACTACAGGTACAACGGGTGACGGCTGCCGCAATGCCGGGACGCGGGGACGGGCACGAGGCCTCCGACGAGGCCGCAGACCGTGCAAAGGCCGTGCTGTTTGATTACATACAAAAGTCGGATGCCGTGCCGCGGCTGGTGGCGGCAGGCAGGGCCGACGCGGCCGCGCAGGACATGGTGCGCGCATGCCACGGCGGCGTTGCAGAACTCTTCGAGTCCCCCGGCATGGCATCCGGGGTGCTTGCAACCGGCATCATGCACTACGTGCTGACCCGGATGCTCGTAAGGAGCCAGAGAAGCATACGCCACGGCGGCGTGGACCTCGACATTGTGATACCCGACGCGAAGACGCTCGCGGAGGATCCGGGGAGGGCGCTCGTGATATGCGTGCCAAAGACCGCGGACGCCGCGGCAATACGCGGCGCGCTGCGGGGGGCCGTGGGGGTGCAGCCGGTACCGGGCAACGTGTGGCTGGTGCTCCCAGAGGAGGCCGCGAAGGGCGGCCCGTACGGAGCAAGGAGCTTTGTCGTGGCAAGAGACGGCGGCAGCTTTGCGCGCATCTTTGCAGAGATCCGGGAGTTTCTCGACCGCACGAGCACGGAGGGCGCCGGCTCAAGGAGGCTCCGCATACTCGGGGCGTGACTGCTATGTCCCGGCAATCTGCGACACGTCAAGCAGCCTTCCTATCGCCTGGGACGTGGTCTGCCTTGCCCCTGCCGCCGCCCCCGGCATCGGGGGGACAAACCCCAGGATGTTAAAGCCGCACAGCTCCTCCAGGTCCTGCTCAAGCACGTGCCTGTCATACCTGTCGGAGCCCGGGCGCCCCGCCCCCCCGTTGATTACAATTCCGCGCACCGTAACGTTAGAGCGTCGGCACGCGTCTACTGTCATCATGGTGTGGTTCACGGTCCCCAGCATGTCGGAGCAGACCACCACCGCGGGTATCCCCATGTCGGCAATCAGGTCTGCCACCGAGTAGCTGCGCAGTATCGGAGTCATCACGCCCCCTATGCCCTCGACGACCACCACGTCGTGCATTCCCTCTATCTCCTCGTAGCACTCGAGGACGCGGTTGATGTCGGGCTTGGGCTCGCCCCCGCGCATCCACGCGGTGTACGGGGAGGCGGCCATCGAGTACCTGTGCGGGCAGACCAGGTGGGGAGGGTCGTCGGCGGCGCCTGCCGCGTCGCCGAGTATGGCCGCGTCGCCGTCGACGTTGTTGCCGGGCCCGGACTCGCGCCCCCCGGCGAAGGCGCCCCCCGGAGCGCCTGCGGCAAACGGCTTCATGACGCCGACTGAGGCCCCCCGGCGGCGCAGGGCTGCCGCAATGCCTGCCGCAACATACGTCTTGCCGATGCCCGTGTCGGTGCCGGTCACAAATACAGATTCCATACCGCTGTCACCACGGGCGCGTGCTGATTAATGACTCAATCGGTAGGCCCCGCGCCGCCAAGCATTTCTTGCCAAAGCCGCGGCGCCGTCCGATTCTGGGGGAGCCGCGTCCCGGCTTTGCGGGCATACAAGCAGGTTCTGGCGCGGCGTGCGCATGCTGCACCCGCCGCCGGCCGGTGGTCCATCACCGCCCTGTCCGAGCCCGTACCCGGCACGTCCGACCGTTGTTGTAACATCAGTGGCAACAACAACAGCAGCAGCGGCTCAAAATTCTGTTTATATTGGAAGGGGGCCTGTCCATCCATTATGAGTGCGGGGACATCAAACGTGTGGCATCCAAACACGCAGATGTCCGAGTGGGACGCGTTTGACTCGATATCCCGGGGCGACGGGGTCTGGCTTACGGACTCAAAGGGCTTCAGGATGATAGACGGGGTTGCCTCCATGTGGTGCAACGTGTGGGGGCACTCCAACAGGGAGATGGTGCGCGCCATTGTAAGGCAGGCCGAAAAGCTGCAGCACTCGCCCCTGTTCAACCTGACCCACGAGCCGGCAGAAAAACTGGCCCGCGGCCTGGTGGGCATGTCGCCGGGAATGCACCGCGTGCTGTACTCTGAGAACGGCTCGTCGGCAGTGGAGACCGCGGTAAAGGTGGCGTTCCAGTACTGGACAAACGAGGGGGATGCGGGGCGCACCGCAATCGCGTCTCTTGAGCGCGGATACCACGGCGACACGCTCGGGGCCATGTCGGCGGGGCACGTGCCGGAGTTCTTTGACAGGTACAGGCAGCACATGTTTGATGCGATAGAGCTGCCGGTTCCGGTGCAGGGCGGCGTGGGCGGCGGCCGCAACGGCGCGGCCGCAACGGCGCCGGCGCCAGATGCGCTGCAGCGCTGCATCGAGGGCATATCCGACACCCTGTCGGCCCGAAGGGGCGAGGTTGCCGCCGTGATAATGGAGAGCGGGGCCCAGATGGCCGGCGGCGCCCGGATCTTCGAGCCGTCGTTCCAAGAGGAGGTCGGCGGCATCTGCAGGGAGAATGACATACTGCTGATCGTCGACGAGGTGGCCACGGGGTTTGGCCGGCTGGGGCCCATGTGCGTGTACTCGGCCGAGCGCTCAAAGCCGGACATCGCAGTGTACGGAAAGATGCTGACGGGCGGGTACCTCCCGCTTGCGGCCACCCTGGCCACAGGAAGGGTGTACGAGTCGTTTCTCGGCGCGTACGACGAGCAGCGTCACCTGTTCCACGGCCACACGTTTGCAGGAAACCCGATTGCGGCAGCAGCGGCAAACAAGAACCTCTCGATGTACGAGAAATACGACATGGCGTCCCACGTGTCAAAGGCCTCAAAGGTGCTGGCGGACCGCATTGCCGAGCATTTGTCGGATATGGAGGCCGTCGGGGAGATCAGGTGCAGGGGGCTGCTGGCCGGAATCGAGCTGGCCGCCGGCAGGGGCGCCACCGCTGCCGCCGATACGGCGCCCCCCGCGACGTCGATTAACCGCATCATATACGAGGCGGGCAGAAGGAACGGCGTGTACCTGCGCACGCTTGGGAACGTCGTAATGCTGGTGCCTCCGCTTGCAATAACCGCGTCGGAGATCGGCACGCTGGTGGAAAGGACGGCAAAGACCATCAGGGATGCGGCTCCCTCCCTCCTGCCGCGCACGTGACGGCCGCAGGTGCAGCCGGCACATGATCGGATCCCGGGTGAGCCTGAATCGCGCGCCTGAGCATGGGCGGGAGAAAGGGACAGGGAAGGCGCCCCGGGGGCGCCCCCCTTCCCCGGTTCTGTTGCAAATTCGGGTGGTCGTTCCTAGTCACGGGAATCACGATCTTCTCTGAAATCGGTGTCATCTCTGCGGGATTCTCTGGTCAGTTGCGATCAGGTAGAGGCTGCTGTTCTGGATGATCGTTGATACTGGTACAAATTCGGGTGGTCGGCGTGTGCATCCGCGACCTTGAGTGTGGCCGCCGGGGCCTTTGAAATTCTTGGCAGTGTTGCCATGATGACAGGTGCAAAATGATTTGACAAGATAGGCAAAAAGAATTTTCTATAACTATATTAAACTGGGCTCATAACTTGGCTCATGGGCACTATGCTGCAGTACGACGTAATGGAGACGCCGGATGGCTACATCGCCACCTGCGCCAACAACTCAAAAATCTCCGTCTTCTGCAAGAAGGATTCTGACCTGGATTACGTGATACACGAGGCGGCCAAGCTGTACGCAAGCAAGCATGCAGACGACCCCCACGCAGTCCTGCTCGACGGCAAAACGAGGATGGAAAGGCGGAGCAAATGACCACCTTTTCTTTTTTTATTGTAAAGAGCATCCTCAGAGGGATAGGGTTCAACATGGAGATGCCGGACGGGATCAAGGACATCGCCATATTCGGGCATCCAGCCGAGGAAACGTCGGTCTTGCTTGCGCATCACGAGATGGACGAGGTGTACCTGCGGACCAAGATGAGCGAGATACACCTTCCGTACGGGTACTTTGTGTCCATGGCCAAGGCAAAATCAAGAAGGAAATAGCCCGCGCCTTTCCTACCGCCGCCGCACCCTCTGGTTCGTTGCGATCAGATGCAGGCTTGCGTTCTGTATGATGGTGCGCCACTTGTTGCGTCCTTCTATCGAGATGCCTGCGGCTTCGGCGGGTGTCTTTTTGATTGAGTCATGCTTCCTTACGTGGTTATAGTGAACTTTCATGCCATCAAAGGCGGGGGTGTCAGATACACCGAGTCCGCGAAAGGTCTTCTCCCTGTCCCTGATGGTTCCATTCAGGCGTTCCATTTTGTTGTTTGATGGGTGGTAGTTGCCACTAGAGCCGCCGTTAGGGCCCTTGCGCTTGCTCCGCAGGCCCGCGTCGCACTTGTGGTAGGTCTTGTTGCCGAACACCTTTCTGGCGGCTTTCTGGTAGGCGGGCAGTTTGTCGCTTATCAGCACCGTAGGATTTTTGCCGGTGTGATCCTTGGTCGTCTTGAATATGTCGTACGCGTCATGTCTATCTTTTGAGTCCGCGAGTTCCCCCGCAATCCAATAGCGTGTGTCGTCGTCCATCGTTGCAAACAGGTAGTGCTTCTTGCCGTTGACCTTTGCCCACACTTCGTCGGCCCTGTACCAGTTGCCGACCGCAGGCTTGAGACTGTCCGTAAACATCCTTGCTATCTTTGAGTAGCGTTCAACCCACCTGTATATCGTGGAGTTGTCCACGCCTATGCCTCTGGCCTCCAGCATGTCGGCGACCGCACGCGTGGACATGCATGAGTAGAACAGGTGGACTGCCTCGCTCACGATTGCCGGGTCGAACTGCCTGTACCTAAACCCGAAGTTTGCAGAGAACCTTTTGCCGCACGCCGTACACTTGATCAACTGCACGTCCCCGGACTTGTTGTGCCGCACGCCCTCCTTTCTGATCTTGTCGGACTTGCAGAACTTGCAGAACTTGACGGTATCGTGTGATTCGACCTTCATGCGGCCCGCCTCCCAAAAATTATATGGAGAATGAAAGCCCGCTCAGAGTGCAATTCGGTCGTCATTGGCCCTGCGTAAGCGGGGCCTTTGGCATTTTTTCTCATCATCGCGGATGCCTTCATGCTATACTATGGGTATTACCCACATATAATAGTATGGGTTTTAGGTAGATATGGGAATCAGTTATATGACACTACGGTGAATAAAGAGCATGAGCATGAAGGTAGAAGGAGCATACTGGAGACACGAGTGCAACCGATGCGGCGAGGTCTGGTATAGCAGAAACGCATCCCCCAAGAACTGCAACAACAAAAAGTGCAAGTCCCCGTACTGGAACAAGGAGAGGGTGCGCTGATGGCCATAGTCGTGCGTGATTCTAGTACAATGCCTCTCGGCATGGACGTACAATGCCTCTCGGCATGGACTAAAGCGACGGCGCGATCATAAAGAGCCGCCTCGGGCCACCGCATATCAAGCTACCGCACTCTGTGCGGGGGCGTTCTGACTGCCCCGGCCCAACTGGGAAAACCGTACTTTATGCCACGGTGACAATCTAAAGTTTCTCCGATCGCTAAACAGCGAGTCTGTTCATTTAGTCGCGACAGATCCGCCCTTTAACAAGGGGCGCGATTTTCACGCGACACCCGATTCAGTTGCAAAGGGAGCTTCGTTTCAGGACAGGTGGTCGTGGGATAAGGATGTGGATGAAAAATGGGTCGACCAGCTAAAGGACGACTGGCCGCACCTGTATCATGTCATAGACGGCTCGCGGCAGAGCTACGGAGACGATATGGGCGCGTTCCTGTGCTTCATGGGCGTCCGCATCATAGAGATGCACCGCGTCCTCAAGCCGACCGGAAGCATGTATTTACACTGTGATGACACTGCGGTTCACTACCTCAAAGAATTGATGGACTCGGTATTCGGTCATGAGAATTTCAGGAATGAGATCGTGTGGAAACGACACACGTCCATACATGGCGGTTCCCAGCACGAGGCCAAACAGTGGGGAAGGATAACGGATATGATACTGTACTATGCCAAGTCCCAAAAGGCGCATGTCGCACCCTTTGTCGCCCTGTCCGATGAACAGCGCAAGGCCAAGTTTGACAGGGTTGACGACATGGGCAAGAGATACTATGATGATAGTGCCCACATATGGCGCACTCCAAACATGGGAGCAAGGCCCAATCTGTGCTACGAATGGCGCGGCTTCAAGAATCCGAGCCCGGCAGGCTGGCGGCTGTCCAAAGAACGCCTCGAAGAGGAATATCAAAAGGGGAACATCGTAATACTGCCCAACGGGAAACTACAGCGCAGGAAATACGAATCCGACGCGAGGGGGGCGCCGTTTGGCAACCTGTGGCATGATATTGGCCCCGTGTTCGGGGGAAGCGAAAAGGTCGGTTATCCCACCCAGAAGCCGGTAGCCCTCTACGAGCGGATCATCCGCGCCTCAAGCAACGAGGGAGACGTGGTGCTGGATCCCTTCTGCGGCTGCGCCACTACCCTGATAGCGGCAGAAAAGCTGGGCAGACAGTGGATCGGCATAGACATCTGGAGCAAGGCCCATCAGACGGTGATCAGCCGCCTCAAAAAAGAGTGCTATCTTGCGGGGCCCGATGGTGGTGAACGCGCCGATCTACTTGTCAAGTCCGGTGATATTGCATACGTAAAGAAGCCCATGAAGCGGACTGATGACGGCCGAATCGCTGCACCTTTCCTAAAGACAAAGGAAAAGACAATACCACTGGAACCGCCGGGAGTCAAGATGACTAGGGAAGAGATGTACACCTACCTGCTGGCCAAGGACGGGTTGAAGTGCCAAGGATGTGACAGGGAGTTCGACCACTTGAGGTATTTAGAACTGGATCATAACACGCCCCGTGCGGATGGCGGCATCAACCACATATCCAACCGCATCTTGCTGTGCAGTCCGTGCAACCGACTCAAGAGCCATACGCTCACATTGTCAGGTCTGCGGCGGGAGAACAAGAAGCAGAGCCTCATGTCCGACCAAGAGCCACCGCCCATGCCCAAGGCATTGTCAAGGCATTGGCAGACTACACTATGATTCGTTCATAAGATGCAGAATCCGAGGATTTACCAGTCCCTTTGGCGGCCCCCGTACCTAGAACCGACCACCCGAATTTGCAACAGAACCCCTTCCCCAAATGCATTATAAGAGGTTTGAGTGATCTCAAGGCGTAAACCATGACGCGGCGCTTTGGCGAATCAGACGGCAACGGGCAGGCAGGCGGCCCGCGCGCCCTCGTATCGTCCTGCCTTGAAGACGTCTTTGCGGGGATGGGGATATCCTCCGAGTCGGCCGCCGCCCTGTTCAACGTACCGGACTCGGCGCTAGGAGACCTTGCCGACGCCGCAAACGAGATAACGCGCGACCTTGGCGGCAGGTCCGTGGACGTGGAGCAGCTGGCAAACATAAAGAAGAACGCCTGCAGCGAGGACTGCTCGTTCTGCGCCCAGTCGGCCCTGTTCGACACGGGCATAGACACGTACGAGCTCCCGCCCGCCGGCGAGATTGTAGAGTCCGCGAGGCGCGCAAAAGACGAGGGGGCCGACTCGTACTGCCTGGTGGCGGCGTGGCGGCAGCCCTCAAGGAGGGACTTTGAGGACGTGTGCCGCATCATACGGCGCATAAACGCGGAGGTCGGGATACCCGTCGAGTGCAGCCTGGGATTCCTTACCGCGCAGCAGGCCGGGGAACTGAAGGAGCTGGGCGTGCGCAGATACAACCACAACCTGGAGACCTCCCGCTCAAAATTCCCCGAGATATGCACCACCCACACGTACCAGGACAGGCTCGACACCCTGGCGATTGCAAGGGAGGCCGGGCTGGAGCTCTGCACCGGCGGGATAATCGGGATGGGCGAGACCCGGGCCCAGAGGCTGGAGCTGGTCATGGAGCTTGCGCGCATACGCCCCGAGGAGGTCACGATAAACATGCTGGTGCCCGTCCCGGGCACCCCGCTTGAGCTCCAGGTGCGGCTGCCAGAGTCCGAGATTGTCAGGGTGTTTGCGGTGCTGCGGTTCGTCCTGCCGGATTCCATCATAAAGATATCCGGGGGCCGCGAGGAGGCGCTTGACGATGACGGAAAGGGGCTGCTGCTCGGGGGCGCCAACGGCATCATCACCGGGGGGTACCTGACCAGGCCGGGCAACGACGCGGGCAGGGACAGGGCGATGATCGAGGAGATCGGCCTCAGGCAGCAGTGACCGGCCGGGGTTGGCGAGGGGGACGGGCGGCGCAAGATGGCATCGAACCTGTCATCCGCGCCGGCCGCGGACGGCCCGGAACCTGGAGGGGCAAAGGGAGCGGCGCGCCCGACGTCGCCGCCAAGACGGGCCACCTCTTTTGCAGCAGAGGCACTCCGGGCGGTAGAGAAGGCCGGACTGTACCGCCGGCTGCGGCACGGGAAGACCGGCGGGCAGTACATTACAATCGACGGGCGCGCGCTGATCAACCTGTGCTCAAACGACTACCTCGGGATGGGGGGGCGTGGAAGGGTGGAGGGGGCGGCATCGGGCGGCGGCTCCCGTGACGATGCCGGGCCTGGAGATACGGCGCAGGTCCAGGCAAGCTCGCGACTGCTTTCCGGCGGCGACGCGCACCACGCGATGCTCGAGGAGGCGCTCGCCGAGTCAAAATCGTACGAGGCCGCGCTCGTCTACCCGACAGGGTACATGGCCAACATGGGGACCATACAGGTGCTCGGGGCGGCAGGGGATGCAAAGGAAGGATCCGCCGCCGGCAGCGTCATATTCAGCGACGAGTTCAACCACGCGAGCATAATAGACGGGTGCAGGCTTGCAGGCGGCTCGCGAACCATCACATATGCCCACAACGACGTGGCCGACCTGGAGCGCAAGATCTCCGCGCACGCCGGCGACGGACGCGGGCGCGTCGTCATAATAACGGAGGGGGTCTTCAGCATGGACGGGGACGTCGCGCCACTGGGGCCGCTGCGGGACGTGGCAGACCGGCATGGCGCCGTCATGATGGTGGATGACGCCCACGGCGACTTTGTGCTGGGGGAGACGGGCGGCGGAACCCCCGAGCACTTGGGAATCTCCCCGCGCGACGGACGGGGGCCCCACGTCTACACGAGCAGCCTCAGCAAGGGACTCGGCTCGTTCGGAGGGTACGTGGCATCTGACAGCGACGTTGTAGACCTGTGCGTCAACCGTTCGAGGGCGTTCATATACACGTCGGCCCTCCCGTCATACTTTGCAGAGCATGCATACCGCAGGATGCTCGCGCCAGACGTGATGCGCGGCCGCAGGGCCAGACTGGCGCGCAACGTAAAGAGACTGGCCGGGGCGCTTGCAGAGGCGGGACACCCCACCGAATCCCGCACGCACATCATGCCGGTGATGATTGGAGACGAGCGGCGCGCCGCGGACGTTTCGGAACGCCTGTACAGGGCCGGCGTGTACGCCCCGGCGATCAGATACCCGACGGTACCACGCGGCGAGGCCCGGATCAGAATGTCGGCCACTGCCTGGCTTGAGGACGGGGACATAGATGCCGTGGGAGAGGCTCTGGAATCCGCTTTGGCATGACGCCGCGCGGCGCCACGCGTCGGGGGATGGCCGAATCAGCGCATCATGTCAAACCCGCCGAGCGCGGGCGAGCCCACTATCACGGCAATGGTGATTACCACGCCCAGTGCTATGCCGACTATGACAAACCTCTTGTTCATGGGGCCCCGCGCGTGATCTCAGATAAAAAGCAAATGGTCGAAGGACTGCCTCCCGCCAACTGCAGATGACTGTCAAAGCACGGCGCCCCGGGCGCGTATGGCCAGCAGAGCAGGGCGGACAAGGCCGCCGACGGCTGACAAGAAGGGGCAGAATCGGGAATTACATACATTAGTTCACTTTGACCCGATGCGGGCAGTTAATTCGCCTCCGGGCCGCCGCTGCTATTCGCGCGCCGCCAGCACGTCGGCTATCAGGGGCCACAGCGGGCTGCTGTATTTCTCGGAGTTGGCGCGGGCCTCCGCCGCGGTCGTCGGGTTCGGGTGGTCGATCTCGCCGAACGCGGCCAGCACGCGGTTCCACCTGTCCACGTGCGCGTCGCCGTGCTGCACCTGGGCCGCCTGCGCCCTTACCTTGGAGACGAGCTCCGGGTCGACGGCGGGCGGCGCGTCCGGCTCGGTCGGTACGTCCGGCGGCGTCTGCGGCCCGTCCTGCTCCGCCGCCGCGGCCTCCAGCAGCGCCAGCACGTCGGCTATCAGGGGCCACAGCGGGCTGCTGTATTTCTCGGAGTTG
>JAPPIP010000074.1:0-1662 GCA_028820595.1 Nitrososphaerota archaeon
TGCCTCCCCAAACTACCCCCCGGGGGTTGCCCATCGGCAAAACCCCTAAATTTAAAATAAAAACCTTCCCAACCCGGGGCGCCCCCCCCGCGGCCGTCCCCCCCCCCCCCACACCAAACATCCGAGCACACCGCACGCCAGACCGGACATGTGCCCACATATCTAGCCGCCGCGGGGGCGGCATCACGGAGGGGCGGGGGCGGCATCACGGAGGGGCGGGAGCGGTTGCCGCCCACGGCGCCCGTCCCGCGCTCAAGACATAAAATGGCCATCAGGCGCGGACGATCATGCTGACGGAAGGCGACAAGGTGCCGGCGTTTGAGCTCATGGACGCGTCCGGAAACGCCACGGGCTCTGGCGCCCTCAAGGGCAAAAAGTACGTGGTCTACTTTTACCCAAAGGACTTTACGTCGGGATGCACAGTCGAGGCAGACGAGTTCTCAAAGGCATACGACGAGTTTAGGAAGAGGGGCGTAGAGGTGGTCGGCATCAGTCCGGACAGCGTCGAGTCGCACGGCAAGTTCTGCAAAAAGATGGGCATACCGTATGTGCTTTTGGCCGACACCGACAAGAAGGTGGCAGAGGCGTTTGGCGTCTGGGGCAAGAAAAAGTTCATGGGGCGCGAATACATGGGGGTAAACAGGAGCACGTTTCTTGTGGACGAGAGGGGGACGGTGTTCAAGGTGTACAGCAAGGTAAGGCCCGCAGGGCACGCCAAGGACGTGCTTGAAAAGTTTGGGCGCGGCAGTCCGGCGTAGGCGCGGCAAAACAATAAAGAAGAAAATAGGCGGGACGCGTCAAACGGCTAAAAGCCTTTTGGCAATGTCCCTCTGGATTTCTTTGGCGGTTCAGGCTTTGGTTCAAACCCTTTTGGAAGCGCCCCGCGCTTTCCGGAGCCGGATGCCGACGCTGCCTCGGCTGCCTCGGCTGCCGCTTGCTCTGCCATGGCCTTGGCCGCCTCCTGCCTCTGCTCCTCCAGTCGATTTAGATAGTCTGCCTCATAGTCGGCAAGCTTCTGCGACCTGTTGCGGTCGTCGGGGGGTGGCGGCGGTGACTGCTGCTGGGCCTCTGCGGGCGGTGGTGGCGGTGGCGGTGTCTGCTTTTCGGCCTGCGCGCTGCGGCTGCCGGATGCAGAGACACCCTCCACCTTCAGGGCCGTCCCGCTGAAGCTTCCAAACCTCTTGTCTGGAGGATGGTATGCAAGCCGGGTCCGCGTCGCAAAGTATTGGTCCGAGGGCTGTGTGTACCCCGTAACCTTTGCCTTCTGCTCGTTCCAGTTCGTGGTTGGAACCGTGCCCACGGGGGCCGTCAGCCTGACATAGTACCGGTTTGGCGCAGGCGAATAGCCCGTGACGTTGGTGCGGTACTTGTGAAAGTCAGTCTGCGGGGCGTCATAGTACGCGTCCTCCAGGGCGGCCGCAACGGTGGCCGCGGGTGGCTTGGCAGACTCGGCCGGTTTTGGCTTTTCTGCCGCCGCCGGCTTCGGGGCCGCCTTGTCAAATCCCTTTGGAAGCGTGCCCTTGGGCTTCTTGGGCTCCGCCGCCTTGGGCTTCTTGGGCTCCGCCGCTGCCTCGGCCTTTTTGGGCTCTGGCTTCGGGGCGGGCTTTGGGGCCGCCTTGTCAAATCCCTTTGGAAGCGTGCCCTTGGGCTTCTTGGGCTCCG
>JAPPIP010000074.1:1762-12468 GCA_028820595.1 Nitrososphaerota archaeon
TTGGGCTCGGGCTTCGGGGCCGCCTTGTCAAATCCCTTTGGAAGCGTGCCCTTGGATGATGCCTTGGACGCGGCGTTGGTACTCCCGTCAGGCTTGGCCGTCGCGTTATCCTGCAGTTCGGCCACAAGTGCGTCTATCTTTGACTCCAGTTCGACAATCTTGGACTCTAGGTCCTTTTTGGTCGCTCTTTTTGAAGCTGCCACGGACAGGATGGACGGAGTGGGGTTTATCTATATTTTGATCAGCAGGCGGCCGCCGGTGCCAGAATCGGCCCGTCAGAACGCCCATCCGCCAAATCCAGGTGGACGGAACCTGCCCCCACCACGGATCGCCCGCACCCCTGATCAAGTTTTATATTCTCTGGTAGACTAGACACCTCCGGAGACCACGCATGGACGACTTTGAGGACGACTATCCGGAATTCGACTGGAAGAACATACCGGCATACAAGCACCCGGGTGGCAAGGACTGCCCGTGCCCGAAGCACGAGTACATACGCGAGCAGGTCAACTACACAAAGCAGATCAACGAGGCAAACAAGGGCGGCGGCGAGCCGGCCCGAATGAAGCTCAGGTTCTGCCCCGACCACTACCGCGTGTACTATGACGAGGTCATACCAGGCATGCCACTAAAGTACAAGATGCTGACAAAGATTGCGCTCAAGATCGGGGCGATCAAGATAGAGAAGCTAAAGTACATGGAGTCGGAGCTCTGCTTTTACTGCAAGTTCGGCTCCGGCGGGTACGACAAAAAGACCGAGCTTCCGCCGCTCTGAGGATGCAAGTGCGCGCGGCTCATCCCGGACTGAGCAGTATTTTTGGCCTGTTCGGCGTGTCGTGGTGGCACGGCTTGCCGCACAGGGGGCACTTCTTCCGGTCGAGAAAGACGCACTGACATATGTGCGACTTGATGTAGGACGCGGCGGTCCTGCTGGGTTCGCCGGTTCCATTGCAGAACGGGCACTGCTGGTCGAGTAGCTCTATCGTGCCGGAGCCCTTGCACACGGCGCATCCGTCACTGTCGCTTTCCGGCATTCAATCCTACCCGGCGGGACGGTTAAAAATAGCTAAGCCACCCGCATCTTCTGCGAGGCCCAGAACTCCGCGGCCAGGTGGAAGGCCGACACGCCGCAGTGGCGGTGCCCCGCCCCCGGCCGCAAACAGCCCGCAATGGCGATCAGGGAAAAAGCAACATATCCTTATACCGCGTCGCCGCAGGCATTACATGCCAATAGACGGGCTCGGCGAGCTTGTAGACGTACTGGAGGAGGAGGGCGAGCTGAGGCGGGTCTCAGCAGAGGTCGATGCCGACCTGGAGGTGGCCGAGATACTGCGGCGGATCTCATACGGCCCCGAAGGCGGTGACAGGGACGGAGGCCCCGCCATACTCTTTGAGAATGTCAAGGGGCACGAGATGCCGATATTGGGCAACGCGTTTGGTTCCGCAAGGAGGATGAAGATCGCCCTGGGCACTGCAGACTATACCGAGATCGGCAGGCGCATTGCAGACATGTCCAAGATCAGGATTCCATCAGGACTGCTCGGCAAGATAAAGAGCCTGCCGGAGCTCTCAAAGATGGCGGGCGCGTTTCCAAAGGAGCCTGCAGAGTCGGGGCCCGTGTCAGAAACCGCGCCCAAGGGCGCCGGGTTCGACTCCATGCCGGTACTGCGCTCGTGGCCGCACGACGCCGGCAGGTTCATCACGTTTGGCATGGTGGCGACACGCCATCCGGAGACCGGCGTGCGGAACCTCGGCGTATACCGCATGCAGATAATCGACGGCTCGCGCTGCATCATACACTGGCAAAAGCACAAGCGGGGGGCCGCGCACGGCGACATCTCAAGGGAGGCGGGCCAGAAGATACCGGCCGCAATCATAATCGGGGGCGAACCGGCCACCATATTCTCGGCAGTCGCCCCGGTGCCGGAGGGCATGGACAAGTACCTGTTTGCAGGAATAGCTCGCGGGGGCGAGGGGATAAGGACCGTGAAGTGCCGCACGATAGACCTCGACGTGCCGGCAAACGCGGAGATCGTAATAGAGGGACACGTGGACCCGTCGGAGCTGGAAGACGAGGGCCCCTTCGGGGATCACACCGGATACTATACCCCTGTCGAGAAGTATCCCGTGTTTACCATGACAGGCATGATGGCGCGCAAGAACCCGATATACCTTGCCACCGTGGTGGGCAGGCCCGTGCTGGAGGACGCCTACATCGGAAAGGCCATAGAGAGATCATTCCTGCCGCTCATACAGATGTTCCACCCCGAGGTGGTCGACTTTGCCATGCCGCCGGCCGGGTGGTTCCAGGGGCTCGCCATCGCCTCCATTGCAAAGCGGTATCCCGGACAGGCAAAAAAGGTGATGATGGGCCTGTGGAGCATGGGTCAGCTTGCCCTCACGAAGATGATCATAGTGGTCGACGCCGACATCGACGTGCACGACATGGAACAGGTGATATGGGCGGTCACCACGAGGGCGGACGCGGCCCATGACACCACCATAATCAGGGACGCCCCCACCGACACGCTAGACCCGGCCGCGAGGATAGTGAACCTGGGCTCAAAGCTGGGGATAGATGCGACCCAGAAGACCGCCGCGGAAGGGTACCTGAGGGAGGTGCAGAGGCCCGTGGAGACGGACGACGCCACCAAAAGGACCGTCGAGAAAAGGTGGAAAGAGTACGGGCTGCCGTGACACCGTATGCGACGCGTCACGCGGCCCTGTAAAAGTTGTCGCGCTCGGCCGCCTCGTACCCCATCTGGGATATCGCGTTCCGGATTATGTCGCCGGTCAGCTCCGTCGACCGGGCGCCCGTGCAGGACACCACCTCCTCGCCTATCAGCGTGCCGCCAAAGTCGTCGGCCCCGTACTGCAGCGCAAGCTGCGCCATGCCGACCCCGTTTGTAAGCCAGGACGACTGTACGTGGGGTATGGACGCGTCGTATACGAGCCGGGATATCGCGATCATCTTGAGCAGCTGGATGCCGCCTGAGCCGAACTCGGACGTCACAATCTTGTCGACCAGCCCGTCCCTCTGCATCGGGGTGTTGCCGGGCTCAAAGTTCCACGGTATGAACGCCATGAACCCGCCCGTCTCCTCCTGCAGCTTGGCAATCTCGAAGAAGTGGTCCGCGATGTCAGACGCGGTCTCCGCATGCCCGTACATCATGGTGGCCGACGACGGCAGTCCAAGCGAGTGCGCCTCCCTCATTATGCGCAGCCAGTTGGAGCTTGAGATCTTTTTGGGGCTTATGACGTCCTTGACGTCGTCCTTCAGTATCTCGGCGCCGGCCCCCGGCACGGACTGCAGCCCGGCCTCCTTGAGGCGCGAGAGCACCTCCGCGGTGGACGACCGCTCCACCCGGGCAACCATGTCTATCTCCGACGGGGAGAGCGCGTGCACGCCCACGCCCGGGTAGCTGTCGCGAATCATGCTGAACGCCTCCTCAAAGTACTCGATGCCCAGCTTGGGGTTGTGGCCCCCCTGGAAGAGGACCTGGCGTATGCCGAACATCTCGTGCGCGGTCTTCACCCTGGCCCTGATCTGCGAGATGTCAAGCGTGTAGGACTCGTCGTGCCCGGGCGGCCTGTAAAAGGCGCAAAACGTGCAGTCCGTTATGCAGACGTTGGTGTAGTTGAGTATGATGTTGTTCACGTACGTGGCCCTGCGCCCAAAGCGCCTCTGCACGAGGTGCCGGGCCGCCATTCCCATCAGGTGGACGTCGTCGGACTTCAAGAGCCGCATGCAGTCGTGCCTGTCGGGGGCGTGCCCCGCAACTACCCTCTCAAGTATGTCCCCGATCTCGCTCTGGTGCAGCTGCGCAGTGACCAGTCCCATGCACCGGATGTACGGATTTTTCTATTTAATTCTTGACGATGGCGCGCGGCAAGCAGCGCAGGGCACCTCTTGGCCCCTCTCGTGCCGCCTGCTTTGATGCGGGCAAATCGAGGACCTGCGCCTCGGGGGGATTCCCCGAGATGCCTGCCGTATGCGGCGCATACGTTACGCGATGCCAGGAGCGGGAGGCGCCCGGTCGTAAAGTGGGATCTGGAGGATGGAGGGCGGGGGCGGAAGGGTGGAGGGCGGGGGAACCTATATTGTTTTTAAGTGGGAAGCCCGGAGCCGGTGTGATGGTGACAGGCGTCCAGCTCCGAATGGCCAGGATAATGCGCCGCGGCCGCATGCTCTGCATACCCATGGATCATGGGATATCAAACGGGCCGATAGAGGGGCTTGAGGATCCCGCCTCCGTCATATACAGGTGCCAGAACAGGGGCATAACCAGCGTCATAGTCAACAAGGGAGTCATAAAGGCGCTTCCAGAGCCCGTGCCGCGCATAGGGGTGCTGGTGCACTTTTCAAGCAGCACGTCGCTCTCCACGTCCCCGAACCGCAAGATGCTGACCGGGACGGTCAAGGAGGCAGTCGCGCTGGGCGCAGACGGCGTGTCGCTGCACATCAACGTGGGCGGCAAGGAGGAGCCGGAGATGCTAGAGCAGCTCGGGATGACTGCGGCCGCATGCCACAGGTGGAACATGCCGCTGCTTGCAATGATGTATCCGAGGGGCGAGAACGTCAGCGACCCGCACGACCCGGCCGTGGTGGCCCACGCGGCCCGCATCGGGGCCGAGTGCGGGGCGGACATCGTAAAGACCGTATACACGGGGGACGCCGCGTCCTTTGCAAAGATAGTAAAGAGCACGCAGGTGCCCATAGTGATAGCCGGCGGTCCAAAGGCGGAGACGGACATGGACCTGCTCCAGATGACGGAGGATGCCATGAGGGCGGGCGCCGCCGGGGTCACGTACGGCAGGAACATATTTGCGCACGGCGCGCCCGAGAGAATGGTCGACGCGCTTGCCGCGGTCATATTCAAGGGGGCAAAGGCGACGGAGGCGGCAAAGAAGCTTGGCCAGTGACGGTTCGGCGACGGCGTCCGGAAAGGAGCTGATAGTACAGCCCAAGCAGAAGGGCAGGAAGCAGCTGGGTGAGTTCCTAGCACAGCTGCGGGCAGAGGGCCTGCAGACGGCATATGCCGACCCGGACATTGCCGCAGGCGGGGGAGGAAAGAAGAAGGGCGGCCTCAAGACGATGTTTGCGGACGCGGGCGCCGACTACGTGGTGCTTGCCGGAGGCCGCGGCCCGAAAAGGCCGGCCTCGCCGCCAAGGAGAAGGGGCGGCAAGAGGTACGGCATGCGCTTTAAGATTACGTCGAACGCGGACATTGAGGACGTGCTGAGTGTCGCGGCAAGCAAGAGGCTCGACTTTGTCATAGTGGACGTAAAGGACTGGAAGATCATACCGCTTGAGAACATCATAGCAAAGCTGCACAAGATGAGCACGAGGATAATTGCGCTTGCCCGCACGCCGGCCGAGGTCCGCAAGATGTTCTCCATACTAGACGTGGGGGTGGACGGCGTGATATTCGCCGCGTCGTCCATATCCCAAGTGCGGGAGGTCATGCTTTACATGGGCGGCAGGAGCTTCGGGATGGAGGCGGCCGCCATAACCGAGATAAAGGAGGTGGGCGACGGCGAGCGCGTCTGCGTGGATACGGCCTCGATGCTCAAGAAGGGCGAGGGCATGCTTATCGGGAGCCGGTCAAACTTTATGTTCCTGGTCCACAACGAGTCGGTCGGCTCGTCGTTTACGTCGCCGAGGCCGTTCCGCGTGAACGCCGGGGCAGTCCACTGCTATACCCCGTCGCCGGACGGCACCACAAAGTACCTCTCGGAGATAGAGACGGGCTCAGAGGTGCTCATACTCACGCCGGAGGGCCACGCAAGAAGGGCAGCGGTGGGAAGGTCAAAGATAGAGCGCAGGCCCATGCTCATGATAAAGGCCGAGGCGGCCGGAGAGGCCGGCGGCATCATAGCGCAGGACGCAGAGACGATCAGGTTTGTAAAGCCGGGCGGGAGGCTGGTCTCCGTCACGCACCTCAAGGTGGGCGACAAGGTGATGGTGCACGCCCGCAGGGCGGCGGGCAGGCATTTTGGCATGGAGGTCGCCGACGAGTACATTTTAGAAAAGTGATGGCTTCAAAAAAGAACAGGTACAGCACGTGCGTCTCAGTGGCAAAGGGCGGCCCCGCGGCGATGCGCAGGGCGCTCTTGGAGGCGCTCAGGAGATCAGAGTACGCGGAGGCGCGGCTCGACTATATGAGGCCCGACGACGTGCCGGGACTGCTCGACTCGCTGCCGCCGGACCTTTTGAGGAGGCGCATAGTCTGCACCGTACGAAACAGGCGGGACGGCGGCAGGTACGAGGGGCAGGAGGGGGCCAGGTACGACATGCTCGGCATGGTAGCCGCGTACAGGCCGTTCATGCTAGACGTCGAGTACGACGCGCTCAAGAGGAGCAGGAGGCTGGCGGGGGCGCTGCATGCGAGCGGCGCCCGCCTGCTGGTCTCGTGGCACAGCTTTGCGCGCACCCCGTCGCCTGACGCGCTGCGCAGAAGGATGCAGGGAATGTTCAGATACTCGGACCGCGTCAAGCTCGCATGCATGGCAAGGAATGCAGACGAGTCCATACGCATGCTCGAGATGTACAGATGGGTTGGAAGCAGGGGCGCAGGCGGGGGCAGGAGGACCCTCATATCGTTTGCAATGGGCGACGCGGGCAGGCTGACGCGCGTGCTCTGCATGCAGCTGGGAAGCCCTTACGCGTACGTGTCGCTCGGCAGGGCCGTGGCCCCGGGGCAGCTCTCGCTTGAGGAGTTCAGGCGGCTGGGAAGGATGCTCAAGTGACGTGTTACGGGGGCGGGCGGTCACTCTGCCTCCGCGCACATGGCGGACGCAACGGCGGCGGCCCACACACAAAATCTATTAGTTCCAAGGACGGATACCAGTTAATGGAAACAGAACCCCGCACGGTCATCATATATGACAACCTGTGCTCCCTCTGCACCGCGTTTGCAAGATGCGCATGCATGCTGTCAAGAGGCAGGCTCAGGCCCGTCGGACACTACTCGCAGGAAGGCGAGGGGGCGTACAGGGACGCGCTGGGCGCCGACGCGCTCAAGATGTTCTGGATCGTAAGCGGGGGCACGGCCTTTGGTGGGAGGGCGGCCCTGCGCCCGCTGCTCTCTGAGATTGCAAGGGGGGCGTACCGCGCACCGCGCAACAGGGACGCCGTCGAGCCGCCGGACTCAGGCTGCGGCAAGTCAGGCTGCAGCGGCCCAAAAAAGGCCATTGCAAGGTCGGCAAGCCTGATCCTCAACAGCAAAAGGATTCGCATTCGGATCCCAAAATGACTGACAGCTCAGAACTTGGTGTCGCGCCGAGAATTCCTGAAAATGCGCCGCGGGCTCGACATCAGCACCACACGCCGACAGCGCGCCATAACGCGATACGGCCGCGGCCGTGGGCGCCACGACGCGCGCAGGCGCCCCAGCAGGGTGACCACACTGCCGTACGGCACAGGAAAAATAAAAAAGGAATTAGAGTCTAGTGTTCGGTGGTCGTGCAAGGTTCACCACTGCAATCACATGTTGAATCACAGTAACATTCGCTCTGCATATTACAGTCACATTCTGTGTTGTTTTCCGCTTGCGCGGCACAACCGCATGCTGCGTCTGACATGACGTGCAGACAGATTAATACATTTTAAAAGTTTAGTTTATTAATTTGGACTCAAAAAATAATAATTATGATTATCGTTTGGAGCAATACAAGCTAACACAGTCAAGGGGACGCGGCCGGACTTTCAGCTCATGCAAGGATCATCGGCCGCGGCCGGACAGCGACTCTAACAGCATGCGGCACGACTCTTGTACCGCGGCCGCATTCTTCTGCAGCAGCGAATCGTCTCGCTCCACGTCAAGGGCGACCCTCAGGATGTGAAACAGTCCGGGATTCCTATGCAGCGTGGACTGCACGCGCGACATGTTCTCCTTGTTCACATAGCACAGGTAAAAGTAACAGTCGGTCATCATGGATTCGGATATGAAATAGTCATGCTTGCTCGATATGGCGGCCGAGCTGCCCAAACCGCCCTTTGTGCCTCCTGCCACGCACTCATGATCAGCAAAGCCTGCGGTGGACGAGGTCATCCTCTCAAGAAGCGTGGGTGTGGCCCGCTCAATTCCCATCGTGTCAGACACTACCGAGAAGTGCGCGTTTACGGGGCTCTTTGGCAGCCCGCGCATAACCTCCAGCATGTGAGACGGGCTGGGCCTCTTGCAGTTGAGGGCGCATATCGCATCTGCCAGATAAAGCGACGCGCATTTTTGCCAGCAGGGGGCAAACATGTCGGGGCTTCCAGAGCCGTCATGCTGTCCGCGGGCATCGGCCACGCCGAGAACACTGCCCCGATCGCCGGCCCCACCGTCAGAACTCTGCGCCCGCTGGCAGCAGAACATGGACTGCAGGAGGGAGTTTCTGGCAAGGTCTCGGTACAGGGCGCCCCGTCTTTTTTCTATTCTCTGCAGCATCATGCGAAGATCCCACGACGGGTCATGCAGCACGCGCATCGCATCATATTGGAGCAGGCGCCCAGAATCGGACTCGGAGAGGGACGCGTGCCTTGTTATGACGAGCTTTTTGCGTCTGCTGTCGCGTCTGCGCGTGCCGGCACGGACGCCGTTGCCGTTGCCGTTGCCGTTGCCACTGCCATCATCATCATCATCATCATCATCATCACCGTCGACTGCGGCAACGACGGCAGCGGTAGCGTCAGCGCCATCGCCATCACCGTCGCACTCAATCACGGTATCGCCCAAGGGCGTGTTTCCATCAAACAGCATGACGTCGTACGCGCAGGGCTCAAACGAACACGGGCCCAGTGCGCGACACCCCACGAGTCCGACGGGGCAGTCCATGCCCAAGTCATCTAGCATACGCCGCACGAAATCCTCCACGAATCCCATATGCGTCACATCCCTTCATGCGTGTATAAAGAGATCAGCAGATACGCATCCACGCCCCGGTGCGCGTCGCAGCCGAAAAGCATTTCCTTTAAATTGAGACATTCCGGTTTTCAATCTAGCTCCCATAGTGTAGTCCGGTTAAGCATACTGCCCTCTCAAGGCAGTGACTCGGGTTCAAATCCCGATGGGAGCACCAATCGTGCCAAGACGCGGGAACGGTTCCTGCCCGGCCACCATTCCAGACTACAGGTGCGGTGCGACTCCCCCGTCGCCGCAAACTCCGCGGCACGCATTACGTTTTAAATAACAACATTTCTTCTGCATATCGTGGCTACATTTCTTGACATAGGACTGAAAGAAGAGTATCGCTCAGACGAAGACGACCTCGTCAAGGATTTTTTCATACCGTGCTTTAGCAAGTGCGTCGAATACGACAGGTGCATAGAATACCTGTCAATCGACATGCTCAAGACAGTATTTGACGTATATGACAATTTCAGGCAAGGCGCCGCAAAGATGAGGCTGATGGCGGGGCACAGGTTCAGGCCGACGGATCTAGATCTCCTTACGGTACTGCTCTCAAAGTCAAGGAACCCGTTTGAGAAGAGGAACATAAAAGACGAAAAGCTACGGCTCGTGCGCAGGGCCTTTGAAAGGGGCCAAATAGAGCTCAAGATCGGCATCTCAAACGACATAAAGATCAGCGACAAGTTCTCTGAAAAGCTCGGCATATACAGGGACAGTCACGGCCACGTGATAGCTTACGTAAGCACAGCAAAGAGCTCCTTTGACATAAATAAGAAGGAGTTTGAGTCGATAGAGGTCTTTACATCGTGGGGCGATGCCACAAGGGTAAAGCGCAAGATGCAGATATTCGAGAGGCTTTGGCGCAACAGGGTCAAGCACATAGACGTGCACGGCTTTGAGTACGCGGCGAAAAACGGCTACCTGAAATACTGGAAGGAATGGCTCATGCACGAGTGAGTGAGGGAGGGAGGGAGGGAGTGACACAGGCGCGTCAGCGCAGCAAGTCCTGTAAAACGCGGCCCTTGTTCTCCCTAAACTCGACTGTGCCGATGCGATAATATATGATCTCGCCGTGCCTGTCCACGACTGCCATTATGGGCTCCTTTCCCATCTTGGTTATCTCGCGTATCTTTTTTTGCAAATGCACCATCTTTTCCGGCCTGCCCTCGACAAGCCCGAAGATAAGAATCTTGGAGCCCTTTTGTCCGAAATGCCCCCGCTCATACACGCGAAAATCGGCGCCGAATCCGAACCCGTCCTTTGCCACGTAGCCGCGGGAGCGCAGATCCCGGTATATGAGAAAGCGCGTCAATACGTCAGGGTCATGCCTGCGGCACATGCTCAGAAACGCCTCAAACGTCAAGAGCCTCTTTGAGCGGAAGAGCGTCAGCCGGTCCGTGTGCATCAGATACAGAGCCTCGAAGGATTCAAGAAACAGGCGGGCATCGGCACCGCCATCACCGCCGTCGTTTTGCCTGTCGGTCCAGCCAAACCCCTTCTCAACCAGCTCGTGCACCGCCTGCGCATCCGTAACGCACGGACGCGGCAACGGCGACGCGGAGGACGGGGTTGGCGACATTACAATAGTTCCCTGCACGCTTCCCCCCACGTCGATCTCGTCGTTCACTAGAACAGCATTTGAGCAGATTCCATATTAAGTGTGGCAGCGTATGCGGGTTTGCAAGGCCGTGCCGCGGGTGCGGGCAGATCGATGCGGCAGGAAAGGGCCGGACGCAGGTGCCCGCACGCCTGCAGCATGTGGTATCCAGTAAATAGTTCCGCCTAGACTTTTGCATGCGTATCCCTCTC